>NZ_DJAS01000025.1:0-108676 GCF_002429765.1 Sphingobacterium sp. UBA5996 | reverse complement strand
TTTTGAGACAGCCTCTTTTTTTTATTTTCTTTCTTATCTTGTCTTTCATAAAATTAGATGTATGATCAGAACGATTGTTGAAAAAGAAATCGCAAACTACGAATGGATAGATATAGCTGAGCCAACGTCAGAAGACTTCACTTTTATTAAACAGCGTTTTAATTTAAATGAAGCTTCGATTAAGGACTCCAAAGAACCAGAACATCTGCCTAAAATTGAAGAATTTGAGAATTATACCTTTGTGATCCTCCGCGTCATGTCAGACAATTTCAAAGAGAATTCAGACAGTATCGGAGAAATCACCGACCGCCTCACCATCTTCTACGGAAGTGATTTTGTCGTTACTGTACACAAACGTCGCATCGAATTTCTAGAAAAGCTCAAGAATATTGAATTCACATCCATCAAAACAAAAAACAGCCGTAAACTGGCCGTATTTATCACGACGGCGGCTGTATTTACCTTTAGCCAAACCCTGGAGCAACTTTCAACACGCATCGATGCATACGAAGAATTGATATTCCTGAAACGTATGAGACAACAGCCAGTACTGAAAAATCTTTATTTTATCAAAAGACAGATTGATGTCGCACGTAAAGTGATCTTTCTCTACAAAGAGGTTGTTGAGCATTTTCATTCATCTTCAAAAAAGGATGTATACACACGGGATCTTAAAGATCTACAGATTCGAACAGCGACATTATATGAAAACTTATCTGAAAATGTAGCTCAGCTACTGAATGTTTATTTCAATATCTCGTCCAATCACACCAACGAAATCATGCGCATCCTCACAATTTTCTCTGTATTTTTTATGCCCATTACTTTTGTTGCAGGAATTTATGGCATGAATTTCAAAAATATGCCCGAACTCGAATGGTACTATGGATATCCGGTCGCCATAGCGATCATGATCGCCATATCCCTTGCGATTTATCTCTGGTTCAAAAGAAAAGGTTGGTTATGATAAGCCAACCTTTTTCTTTGCAGTAGTCACTACAAAATCTTTAAGATAGAATGGCTCAAAATAAGCAACATCCTCAAATAGCTTTCGTTCAAATTTTTCAAATGCCAATGGTGATAAAAAAGCCGCAGAATCTTTGAAACCACTCAAGATATTGACTCGCTCCGTTGAACTGAACAAAGTTTCGAATTTATCAGCTCCCGAACCAAACAATTGGACACGATCGTAGTCTAACAACAATCCATTGAAATATTCTATATCTATAATCTCCGCTGAGGTTGCCCTTACCAAGGCAGCATCGTGATTGTAAACAGCTGTATAGACTTCCATACGGCGTGCATCGAGCATCGGAAGATAGGCCTCACCTACTGTAACACCAAATTGACTTTTATACCCGAGAAATAAAGCCTCCAATGTATTAATAGCAATTAACGGAATATCTAATGCATAGCAGAGCCCCTTGGCGGTAGACACTCCTATACGCAGTCCAGTATAAGAACCCGGCCCCATACTCACCGCCACCGCGCTCAAATCCTGCATCTTTCGACCTGTTTGTTTGAGAATTTCCTCGATCAAAATAGTTAGTTTGGCTGCGTGTGCATTCGGTTCATCGAGATTGATAACGTGTAATGTTTGACCGTTTTCACTCAGGCCAACCGAACATACAGTGGTTGATGTATCTATCTGTAAAATTAAATTATTCATCGTCTTTATAGAAATCAAGGTACAGGATCATGCCCGTGACCACCCCAAGGGTTGCAACGTGCTATTCGTTTCAAAGCCATCCAACCACCTTTAAAAGGACCGTATTTTATAATAGCTTCCTTACCGTACTGAGAACAGGTAGGCGTATATCGACAACTGGCGCCTAAAAATGGCGAAATAAAAACTTGGTAGAAACGAATAATAATTAAGAAAATAAAACTAAACAGGGGGCTAATCCCCTTTTTCCAAATAAGCTTCAGCACATTCATCCTGCAATTTTTTCAGCATTTTATTCATTGCGACACGAAACACATCATATGCCAAGATCTCCTTGCCCACATATTGAATAGCTAAATACAAAGTTACATTATGTTTCAACAAAAATGGAATCAAATCATTCGATTTTTGCAAACGGTAACTTTCACGCATCATCCGCTTAATTGAATTGCGGTCAACTGCTCTTTTAAACCTACGTTTGGATACAGAAATTATAGACTGACAAGAAGGGGTATGGTCAGCTATATTGTTTTTATCAAAAATAAAAACAACTCTAAAGGGATACAAAACAAAAGAAGAACCGTTTTTAAAAAGCGTATCAATACGCCTTTTCGCACATAACCGTTCTTCTTTTGTAAATGTATTTTTCATACGATGACTTAATCTTATTTAGAAAAAGCTCTTATAAGTAGCCACCGATCTTGGTCAAAGATTAACCTTTGTGACGGTATTCGTCAGACACTGTAAGACGTTTTCTACCTTTGGCTCTACGTGAAGCTAATACTCTTCTACCGTTTGCAGAGCTCATACGCTCTCTAAAACCGTGTTTGTTTCTTCTTTTTCTTTGCGATGGCTGAAATGTTCTTTTCATGACGCTATTATGCTAATTTGTTCTTACTTCAATTAATACAAAACTCCCCAAGAGGAATGCAAAAGTAAAGTTTATTTTAGACAAAAACAAACAATATTCAGAACATTTAAAGTTAATATGCAGTAAGCAGGCTAATCTATTCAGCTACAGCTAAAAAAAACAACTTTCAATGTTCACAAAATAAAAAAACACCAAGGTCCGAATGCGCTGCTTTTTAGAATACCTGACACTATTTATTTTTTAGAATATCTCTGATCTCTGTCAACAGTGTTTCTTCCTTAGTTGGCGCCGCTGGTGCCGCAGGCTTTGCTTCTTCCTTACGTTTTAACGAATTTAAAGCCTTAACAACACAAAAAATACAGAATGCTACAATTAAAAATTGAATAACTACGTTGATAAAATTTCCGTAATTAATAGATACCTCTGCTTGTTTTGTAGCCTCATCAGCGGCCTTCAAAATCAATTTTTTAGATGAAAAATCAACACCACCTGTTAAGTACCCTATCGGTGGCATGATGATATCTTCGACCAATGAGGTAACGATCTTACCAAAAGCTCCACCTATAATAACACCGACAGCCAAATCGACTACACTGCCGCGCATTGCAAACTCTTTAAACTCTTTTAGAAATCCCATATTCAATTTTTTTAGTGTATAAATATTAACAAAACTAGTAATTGTCACATAAATCTAATTAAAATATGCTAATTTTTTATCGTTAAACTAACATTGACCCGTATTAATTGAGTTTATATCCATTTTTCATAAAAATGCGCTCAACTTGCCGCTATCTAATTTTTATTAACTTAATTTCTTATATTTGCACGTTAACTAGTAAAATATCAAGATATATTGTATATTGTTAGTACTTTATTTCATACGGTAATTAAAGCCCAGCATCAGATAGCAAATCTATGAAAAAGATTCTTATAGCAGACGACCATGGCATTGTACGGTTAGGAGCCTCCGTTATTATTAAAGAAACTCTTCAGAAAGCAGAAATATTCCAAGCCGAAACCTTTGACGAGGTTCTCGACAAGATAAAGGTAGAAGATTTCGACCTACTATTGCTGGATATTAATATGCCTGGAGGAAATAATATACGCGTTGTTGAGGAAATCCTTCAAATTCGTCCAAGCATCAAGATTTTAATTTTTTCGTCTTATGACGAATCGCTATATGCCTTACGCTATATCGAAGCTGGGGCAGTAGGCTATCTCAATAAAACAACAGCAATGGCTGAACTTTCGAATGCTATTTTGGCTATTCAGGATAGAGGAAAGTATATGTCGAGCAACGTACAGGATTTATATATTCAGAAACTGACACAAAGTAAATCTGAACTGACGAAATTAAACCCTTTGGCACGTTTGTCAAATAGAGAAGTAGATGTCGCTAAGCAATTGATCAAAGGGCTTGGTATCATTGAAGTATCTGGTTTATTGGAGTTAAGTCCATCAACCGTAAGTACTTATAAAAGCAGAATATTCGAAAAACTCAATGTCTCCAATATCCCAGAATTGATCGAACTTTTTAGAATACACTCCAACAATTAGTGATGTTGTTGGAGTGCTTTTTTAGTATATTAGCTCAATTTGTCGATCGTAACAACCGGAATATCTTTTACATTCAAATCTTTTAAAGGCTCACATTTCTTGAAAGAATACCCCACTTCCGCTTCTAAATCCCACAACATCGGTGCTAAGAAATTGAGGCAGGTAGTGAATCCTTGAACCGTAGCTGAGAAATCACCCGTATCTTTCGAATTCTTAGCTTCATTTTCTATCTCAAAAGGACCACTGAAACCACGTTCTTGCAATAGGTCGACAAATCCTCGCCAATCCATACTGTCAGAACCGCCAAAGCCAGGTAACATCGCTTCGTAGTGATGTCTATCCCAGTCATGCCCTGGAATACTTACATTGGCTTTTTTAGCCAATTCCATATCAACATGTTGCATTGGATACATACCGCCCCAATCAATACGTGCGGCTGTCTGTAAATTACGTGTGGTCTTCACATGGATACGCTGCAGACGCGCAATATCCGTATTACGGATTACCTCAATTGGATTTGTATTTTGCCAGACATCATGTGAAGGATCATAGATCTCGCCATGAGCCTTACTTGGTATCATCGCATACATTAATTTTCGTGCGGCCAACACAGCTGGCAGATTATTGTAGGTTGAGCTATAACGTGACGATCGCCATCCCTCCATGGGGCAATTCTCGTAAAGAATGGTTACGCCTAAACTCTCTGCATAGTCAACAATGGGAGCAAATACACGCTTGTATTCTTCAAGATTCTTTTGAAATCCATCAATTTGATTACCCAATTCATGATTGTAGCCCACAAATGTTCCCACTTTGATATTATTTTCGTCGCCGCCAAGCAGATGGGCAATACGAATTAATTTTAATAAATGATTTTGATTTTTCACCCGCTGCTCAGGATCCCCACCAATCATATTTTCAAAAGCACCAAGCGAAAGCTTTAAGTCAGCTTGATTGAACAGATCGATAACTTCCCTCGCTTTTGCGGGAGTAAAATCGTCATAATCCAAGTGAGTCGCTGTATGGTCTTCACGGGTACCATCTTTTCTAAAGACACAAAGGTCTATACCACCGGCTCCAATTCTCTTGGTTGTCTGAATCAACTCCGGTAAGGATAATTTATCAAATGCAGAACTCATCACCCATACAGGGTTATTTAATTTTGTCGTCATAGCTTATATAGTTGTCTTTCGATATTTAAAGATACTAAAAAAGCCGTCTTTGTGGACGGCTTTCTATTATTTAATAGCGAATCAATTAATCTACATTATCATGTAGAAAAGAATTATTCGGTCGAATTTCCGTATTTCCATCTTCAAAAGAAAGTGTGAAACGAGACACCTGAGACTGTGAAGAATGTGGTGTATCCTCCAGTGACATTTGCTTTCTTTTATAAGCCGGCTCATTTTCTAACTCATGAAGACCATTAGAAGATTTTAGCTTCATACTTAACTCCTTTAAACGTAGAATTCGTTCTTTAGTGCGCACCAATTGATCTTCAAATGAAACCTGCTCTTCTTCAACCTGAGGAACTTCAACCTGTTCATTTGTCGTACTTGATGAAAATGTCGGCTTCTCCTCATACGCTGACGCTGAAGGGGTAGTATAGGAATCAAAAACTGTTGGCATCTGGAATTGAAAGACAGATGGTGAAGTTTTCAATTGAAAATCCGTATCTCCAAATGACGTCTCTTCTTCATAATCATTATCAAATCCTAAGTCATGACGTATAACCTGTGGTTCTTCAACAGCAACATGCTGTTGTTGTGCGGCATTTCTTGGCGAAGTAAACAAGTCGGATTGCAAATTATTCGGAGTTGTAGTACTTGAAGAAGGCGCCGGTGTATCCACACGTTGAACCGGAGTTACAAAGCTATTCGTAGCTGGAACTTCTCTAGGCGCTACCTGAGAAACAGGCTTGATAAAAGAATTTGAAGGCTCAGATGTTAAAGGCAGAGACACTTTTGTATTTTCACGCTCTTTATCACGTTCCTCTGATGTCTGAAAACCTGTTGCAATAATTGTTACTGACAACTCATCCTCAAAATTTTCATCAATACAGTTACCCCAGATCAAATCAGCTGACAAGCCAGCTTTTTCCTGAATATAATCCGTAATGATTGCAACCTCATCCATCGTTACCTCTTTGGTACCAGAAGTAATATTCAACAAAATATAGCGAGCTCCCTCAATTTCATTATCTTTCAATAGCGGTGACGCCAAAGCACCCTCAACGGCGCGCAATGCACGGTCTTCACCTTCAGCAACAGCATTTCCCATAATGGCAACACCACTATCATTCATTACTGTGCGTACATCTTTAAAATCCACGTTTACATAACCAGGGATTGTGATAATTTCGGCAATACCTTTTGCAGCTGTTGTTAAGATATCATCGGCTTTCGCGAAAGCCGCAGTCATTGTTAAATTACCAAAAATCTCACGAAGGCGATCATTCGAGATGACAAGATAAGAATCGACATACTTACGTAACTCAGACAACCCTTCTTCAGCTTGTGAACGACGACGTTTACCTTCAAAAGTAAATGGCGTAGTGACGATAGCAACAGTTAAAATACCCAACTCTTTAGCTGCTTTGGCCAACACAGGACTAGCGCCTGTACCGGTACCACCACCCATACCAGCTGTAATAAATAGCATCTTTGTATTGGTGCCAAGCATACGCTTGATATCCTCAATACTTTCGATTGCCGAATTTTCTCCGACATCAGGATCTGCCCCAGCTCCCATACCTTCGGTTAGACTTATCCCCAATTGAACTTTATTTGGAATCGGGCTCAATTCTAATGCTTGTGCATCAGTATTACACACGATAAAATCCACACCACTAATTCCTTGTTTATACATGTGGTTTACGGCATTGCCGCCACCGCCACCAACCCCAATAACCTTGATTATTGAAGATTGTTCTTTTAACATTTCAAACTGTATTGACATAACTTATCCCTATTTAACTTACAATGAAGATGATATCAAAATGAACCAAACCCACTATATGTAATGTAATAATAATATAATTTCAACAAAAGTTTTCCACATCTGTTAAATTGTGGAAAACTTCAACTATTGTGGAAAACTTACTTTTTGTCTAAAAAAGTTGCATCATCGATTTCGTTACCATCTTTGATAAAACGTTTAAACCATGATAGCAATCCTTGCTCTTTTTGTTGTTGTTCTGAAACCTCTTTTGTTGTCATCGTAGCTGCCTGCACTTTTTTCGATGGGGCGTGCATTTCTCTACGGCTGTCTTCTTCATCCTCATGGGATTGGATTCCTTTAATTAACAAACCGATACTTGTCGCATATAGCGGGCTTTTCAATTCTTCAAATAGCGGTTTCGGTAAAACCTCATTCTTAGAAAGATATTCATTCGGAAAGCCAATACGACAATCTATTCCGGTAATATATTCAACAAGTTGTACTAAATGCTTTAATTGAGCACCACCACCGGTGATAACAATACCACCAATCAGTTTATTCTCGTATCCAGAAGATTTGATTTCATAGTATACATGTTCAATAATTTCCTCCATTCTAGCTTGAATAATATAAGCCAAATTTTTAACCGAAATCTCTTTGGGTTCACGACCTTTTAATCCTGGCACACAGATCACTTCGTTTTCTTTGTTTTCATCAGCCAAAGCCGATCCGAAACGAGTTTTCAATAATTCAGCCTGCGAGCGCAAAACAGAACATCCCTGACGAATATCTTCCGTCACAATATTACCGCCTAAAGGAATTACAGCAGTATGACGAATAATCCCCTCATGGAAGATGGCAACATCTGTGGTTCCACCACCGATATCTACTAATACAACACCAGCATTTTTTTCGTCTTCATCCAATACAGCTTCAGAAGACGCTAGAGGCTCGAGAATCAATTCTGCAACTTCAAGATTGGAATTATCAATACATTTTTTGATGTTTTTAATATCAGTTACCCGACCCGATATAATATGGAAATTCGCTTCAATACGACGACCAGCCATGCCAATTGGTTCGCGAATACCGGGTTCGTTATCTACCGTAAACTCTTGAGGTAGAACATGTATAATTTCTTCTCCTGGAGGCAGTACCAGTTTATACATATCCGAAATCAATCGTTCAATATCGCGTCGAACGATTTCATCATCACCATCAGTTTTGGTAAATATTCCACGGTGTTGAATACTTTTGATGTGTTGGCCAGCAATTCCCACATTCACTACTTTAATATCCACATTAGACTGTGCTTCGGCTATCTCGACAGCCTCTAAAATACTTCCCACAGTTTTCTGGATATTAGCCACCACTCCACGGCTTACACCAGCAGAATCAGCTTTCCCCACACCTAATAATTCAATTTTGTTTCCTGAGCTACGTCTCCCAACCGTAACACAAATTTTGGTAGTACCAATATCGAGTCCCACGATAATTGGGTTTTCTCTTTCAATTTCTGCTGCCTTTGAGTTCATAATTTCCTGTATTGTTGCTGTATTACTATAATGTATTATTTGCTATTTTTTTTGTTTGATCATCCGAAAAACTCCAGTTCCCACGCTTTTCACAGATAATCTGACCGCTATATTTTACGTTGACAACACCATAAGCGTTTATACCCACCTTTGGCATGATCTGCGTATAAAAGGTCTTTAATAATTCAAATTTTTGTGCTAAAGAATCTGCCGATCCAACAATCAACTGTTGCGTCCCTATGCGTGGTACAAGTTCAATATCCTTATCTCCATTAACATATATCTGCACCACTTGATTAGTCCATAACTCATCGCTTTTTATAAATTCAACAACCTTCACCAAATCCTTAACCAATGGGGTTGAGATGGTATCCAGTGCTTCATTATATCCTTCAGCGATGTTGCCGGTAGCAACCATAATGTGTGGGATATATTTCAATGTTGTCGGTATCTTTAAACCATTAGGATCGACATAAAACTCCTTTCCATTTTTATTGATGACCCGCATTACAGCCTCGCGCTGACTAATGTTAATTCTGATCGTACCATCCATATCAGCATGTATACTGGCATTGGAAACATAAGGTAGTTTACGCAAGGTTTTTTCAACCTTATGAAAAGGGATTCCATTTACTTTCTTTCCAACGAAACTACCGTAGTTCTGTTCGATCAATTTGGAGATATCTGCCTGATCTATAAAAGCCTCGGTTCCTTCAATAACAATTTTTATATCTTTGCAAAGCTGTTGTTCATCACGTTTACCAACAATATTCATAATCACGACGACGACTATTACACCGATAAAAAAAAGCGTAAAGTACAGTACACGATTCCATTGTATGTCACGTAATCTTTTAAGCATACTCCAAAATTGTCTGTAACGGTTTAACCAATTTGTCAATATCACCCGCCCCCACTGTAACTATCAGCTCTGGCTTTTCATTCCGTGCAAATTCCAAGACCTCTTCGGGAGTCACAATGCGCTTTTTCTCAGCCGTAATTTTATCCAATAACCAACTGGAGTTTATGCCTTCAATCGGAAGCTCCCGTGCTGGATAGATTTCCATTAACAACAGATTGTCTGCCATGGATAACACCTCTGCAAAACCGTCGACAAAGTCGCGCGTACGCGTAAATAAGTGCGGCTGAAAGACCACATTTAACGTTTGAGTCGGATACAATTTTCGCATCGAAGTCAAAAATGCACGCAGTTCTTCTGGATGATGTGCATAGTCATCAATATACACAGCTCCAGGTCGACGAACAATATATTCAAACCTTCTTTTCACGCCTCTAAATGTCGTCAATGCTTTCTTAATAGCCCCGTCTGCAATCCCAAGTAAACGTGCTACTGCAATCGCAGCTACTGCATTTTCAACATTGTGGATACCAGGGATACCCAGATGAATATCATCTATCCGTCCATTGGTATCTTGGTAGTCAAAAAAGAACTCTCCATCGCGTACATGCACATTGGAAGCATATGCATCAGCGACTTCATGGCCTGAATAACTGATTTGCCCCGCAAACTCGAGGCCTTTTTTTATAATACGTGTTCCCCCTTCAACGATTTTATTCAAGAACAATCGAAACGATTCAAGCAAATGACTCCGATCGCCATAAATGTCCAAATGATCAGCATCAGAAGAAGTTACGATTGCGATATTGGGGTGAAGTGTCAAAAATGAACGATCAAATTCATCAGCCTCAACCACAACTGTATTGTTATCACCGTAAAGCACATTGGTACCATAGTTAGAACTGATCCCGCCTAAAAATGCAGAACAATCGTAACCCGAATCCTTCAATACGTGTGCCACCATTGTAGAGGTAGTCGTCTTACCATGTGTACCGGCGACGGCTACCGTAAATCGACTTTCGCTGATGATCCCAAGCACCTGAGACCGCTTATAAAGAATGTGTCCCTGCGATTCCATAAAAGCCTTGATCTTCGAATCTTTCGGAATTGCCGGTGTAAAAATGACCAATGTCTCTGTTTTAGGAGCATGAAAAATAGTATCAATCGTATCGACATCATCTTGATATGATATCGCAATACCTTCATTGACCAATGTTTTAGTCAATTCGGTTTCTGTTCGATCATAGCCATTCACCTCACAGCCCAAATGCTTGAAATAGCGCGCAAGACCACTCATCCCTATCCCACCTATTCCAATCAAGTATACTTGTTTTATTGCATCTAGATTCATACGCTTCCTCTATTTTTTATTAATCAATTTATACACCTCCTCGGCAATCTGTACATCAGCATTCAACTTACCGAGTTTTTTTATATTTTCACTTAATCGCGCAACACGATCGGCTTCATTTAATAAATCTAAAGCAGCGGGTATCAAATCCTTTTTTGCCTCACTGTCCTTAACCAAAAGTGCTGCTTCTTTATTGACCAATGCCATCGCATTCTTAGTCTGATGATCTTCAGCAACATTGGGAGACGGCACAAGAATAACAGGTTTTCCGACCACACAAAGTTCCGAGATAGTTCCTGCACCGGCCCGACTAATAATTAAATCAGCCGCAGCATAAGCATAATCCATGCGCTGGAGAAAAGCCATCATCCTAACATTTTCTGGAAGTCCCCCTGCAAGGTCCTCTGTTAACTTTTCTACATAGAAACTACCACATTGCCAGATCAGTTGAACTTCTTGTTTCTTTAACTCACTGAGATAGGCCAGCACACTTTCGTTTAATGTTTTAGCGCCCAGACTACCTCCGAGTACCAAAACTGTTTTCTTGTGCGGATCCAACTCAAAGAAGGCCAATGCCTCCTCCCTTTTACCCGCTATCGCAATAGACTCGCGTCTTATCGGATTTCCCGTGATCAATACTTTGTCAGCAGGAAAAAACTGCTCCATCCCTTCATAAGCGACACAGATCTTTGCGGCTTTTGCTCCAACTTTTTTATTGGTCACCCCTGCATAGGAATTTTGTTCCTGCACAACTGTTGGTATACCCAATTTATTAGCCATCATTAACAATGGACCCGAAGCAAAACCTCCTACGCCCACAGCTACATCAGGTCTAAATTCTTTAATTACACTTTTCGCCTTATTCAAACTTTTCATCAGCTTAAACGGCAAAAAAATATTCTTCCACAGTTGCTTTCTATTGATCCCTTGGATATCAAGTCCAACAATACGATATCCAGCAGCTGGTACTTTATCCATTTCCATCCGGCCATTAGCACCCACAAATAATATTTCATTTGAAGGATCCATTGCCTTCAAAGCATTTGCAATCGAAATCGCCGGAAAAATATGTCCGCCGGTCCCCCCTCCACTAATAATTACGCGAATCGCCATGCTCAATTTATTATAATGCTGGAATAGATCCTACCACCACCTTTTTGGGCTTAGGTCTTTCATCCAATTGTTCTTTACCTTTTAACTCTTCAATATTTCTACTCACGCTGAGAATGATTCCCAGCGCCACACTCGTAAATAAAATAGATGTTCCTCCCATACTAACCAATGGAAGCGGAACTCCTGTAACCGGACCTAAACCTACAGCAACAGCCATATTCGCTAAAGCTTGGATAGTCAAACTAAATCCTAAACCAGCAGCTAGAAAGGTACCAAACGCCTTAGGACTCATCGTTACAATACGGATACATCGATACATAAATGCCAAATACAGAAATAGCAAGATTACTCCTCCTACAGTCCCATACTCCTCAATGATGATCGCATAAATAAAATCGGAATAAGGATGTGGCAACACGTTGCGCTGTACACTATTTCCCGGCCCTTTTCCAAAAAGCCCCCCTGTTGCTATCGCAATTTTTGCATTGTTTGCCTGATAGTTTTTATCATCCTGGAAGGATACCGTTTTATCAACCTTCTCGGTATGGAAAAATGACTTTACCCGGCTGATATACGTCGCCCTTCGGGGACCAAAGAAGATCACCATCATTAAAAGCACTCCCCCACCACAACACACAATGGCGATTTGCTTAAAACTAATCCGACCGATCAAGAGCAATAAAACACTCACGCCAAACAGCATCAATGCGGTGGATAAATTAGCCAAAGCGATCAGAATAAAAACGCCACATACAGATCCCATAATGGGTAAGAATGATTTTTTTACATCTTTGATCTCTTCCTGTTTCCGCGATAACATCCTTGCCAAAAAGACGATGAGTGACAGCTTCGCCAAATCTGAAGTTTGAAAGGTTAAACCTATACCCGGAATGGTCAACCAACGACTGGCCTCATTAACTTTACTACCAAATAAGAGCGTAAACAACAATAAAGGGATCGTAATACCCATCATTATTTTTGATATCCCGGCATAATACCTATAATCCAGCTTATGAGAAAGATACATTAGAATAAACCCAACAGCGATGATAGAAAAGTGCTTTAGCAAATACATTTCGGTACCCTTTCCCTCTTTGTAAGCCAAGGTGCCCACCGAACTATATACAGCCAAAAGTGACCATCCCGATAAGATAATCACAATGATCCATATCCATCGATCACCCTTCAATTTAGACATTATAGTCTGTAGCATATACTTCCTCCTTTTATTGGGTTATACCTTTTATAATTCCATGACAGCAGCCTTAAATTTATCGCCACGGTCTTCATAGTTCTTGAACCAATCAAAACTAGCACATGCGGGAGATAGCAATACCGTATCCCCTTTTTGAGCTAAATGCGAAGACAACACAACCGCATCTTGCATGGATGTACTATTTACAATAATCTCCACATCATGTTCAAATGCCTTATGAATCGCAGCTGTATCTTTTCCCAAACAAACAATAGCGCGTACTTTGTCTTTAACCAAATCAGCGAGCATACCGTAATCATTTCCTTTATCTACCCCACCCAATAACAACACGATTGGTGTAGAGAAACTTTCCAGCGCATACCAGACTGAATTGACATTCGTTGCCTTTGAATCGTTAATGTAATTTATACCGCCGATACAGGCCACATGCTCAAGCCGATGTGGAATGTTCACATACGATCCCATACTCTCCTTCATCACTTGATTTCTCAATTCCTGCACTTTCGCGATTAGCCCGGAAGCCATGCTATTATAAATATTATGCTTCCCCTGCAATGACAATTCCTCAGCTCTCATAGTGAATGTATCGTTATTTGGTGTATTGATAATTATTGTCTTATTGGCATTCAAATAAGCGCCCAATTCGACAAGTTGCTCTTGCGTAAAAGGTAAGTAAGTCCCTTTACTATGATGTCTTTCCAATCCTTTAATAGTTTCCGGATCGTCCAGACAGTATATAAAATAATCTTTCTCTGTTTGATTTTGAATCATCCTGAATTTTGAATCCACATAATTCTCCATTTTATGATCGTATCGATCCAAATGATCAGGAGTAATATTCAGTATAACAGCAACATCGGCCCTAAAGTGGTACATATCGTCTAACATAAAGCTCGATATTTCCAGTACATAGCAATCAAACTTTTCTTTAGCTACTTGTAATGCAAAACTTTTCCCGATGTTACCCGCCAATCCAACATTTAAGCCCCCACGTTTAAGGATCTCATAGGTTAACATGGTGGTCGTCGATTTCCCATTTGATCCAGTAATACAAATTAACTTTGCATCTGTATATTGTGCTGCAAACTCGATTTCAGCAATTACAGGGGTATTCTTTGCTTTCAATGCGACCACCAAAGGCACATGCTCCGGAATACCAGGACTCTTCACAACTAAAGCAGCTTTCAATATACGCTCCTCATCATGATTACCTTCTTCAAATGCTATTCCCTCAGCTTTCAACTGTTCCTTATAATGATCCGCTATAAGCCCTTTATCTGACACAAATACATCAAATCCCTTTTCTTTTCCGAGAATCGCCGTTCCAACGCCACTTTCGCCTGCGCCTAAAATGACCAAACTTCCAGATTGAGGATAATATGTTGTTGCAATATTTGACATCATTATCTAATTTTCAATGTTACGATAGTAAGAATAGCCAATATAATTCCTACAATGACAAAACGTGTTACTATTTTCGCTTCGTGATAGCCCTTCTTCTGAAAATGGTGATGCAATGGCGACATCAGGAAGATTCTTCTCCCCTCACCATATTTCTTTTTTGTGTATTTGAAATACGACACCTGAAGAATAACCGAAACATTCTCTAAAAGAAATACACCGCATAAAATCGGAATCAACAATTCTTTCCGGATCAGGATAGCAAAAGCAGCAATAATACCACCGATCGCCAAACTGCCTGTATCCCCCATAAAAACCTGAGCTGGGTACGTATTATACCACAAGAATCCGACACAGGCCCCTACGAATGCCCCAGCAAAAATGACGAGCTCACCCGAATTGGGGATATACATAATATTGAGGTAATCTGAAAAAATCACGTTACCAGACACATACGCTAGAATCGCTAGCGTGACACCAATTATAGCTGAAGTACTCGTGGCCAGACCATCAATGCCATCCGTGATATTTGCACCGTTTGATACTGCCGTTACGATGAAGATTACCACAACTAAAAAAACAAAAAAAGTTAAATAGTCACTTTGCAATCCAAACATCTTAAACACTTTGGCATAATCAAACTCGTTGTTTTTATAAAACGGAATATTTGTCTTCGAAGATTTAACGTTTTCTGCATAGGTCTTCTCCCCAGTGCCTTCGTTGATAACCACCTCAACGGGTTTGGTGGACGTAGGTTTATCTACCCCTTTTCGAACAACAATATCAGGATGAAAGTACATCGTACAAGCAATAATCGCTCCCAATCCAACTTGTCCAACGACCTTAAACTTACCAGCCAGACCTTCTTTATTATTTCTAAAAACCTTGATATAATCATCCAAAAAACCAATTGCTCCCATCCATAATGTAGTTACTATCATGATAATCACATAGATATTCGTCAATTTTGCAAATAACAAAGTGGGAATAAGAATACCTGCGATAATAATAATTCCCCCCATAGTCGGTGTACCAGCTTTCTTTTTTTCTCCCTCCAGTCCCAAATCACGAATTGTCTCTCCAACTTGCTTATTGTGTAAGAATTGAATCAATTTCCCCCCAAAAACCGTGGTAATGATCAATGAAACAATGACAGCCATAGATGTACGGAAGGAGATGTACTGAAACAAACCTCCTCCTGGTATATGAATGTATTCACTAAGCCACGTAAAAAGATGGTACAACATATTTCTATTTTTCGTTAAATGTATTCTCTAAAACTTCCTTATCATCGAAATGATGCTTCACACCATTTATATCCTGATACTTTTCATGTCCTTTTCCCGCCACCAGGATAATATCGCCCGGGTTCGCCAGCTGATAAGCCACCCTTATCGCTTCCTTACGATCGGCTATTGAGAGCGTCTTCGACTTTTGATCCTCCAGCACGCCCGCTTCAATATCTTTAATAATCTGGTATGGATCCTCGGTGCGCGGATTATCGGATGTAATCAAAAAGCGATCACTGTAACGTAAGGCCGCCTCCGCCATTTCAGGCCTTTTGGTCTTATCCCGATCGCCTCCACACCCTAAGACTGTAATGATTTTTTGTTCTGGCCGTCTCAGAGCGCTGATCGTTTTGAGTACATTTTCCACAGCATCAGGCGTGTGTGCATAGTCTACAATTCCAAAAATGCCCGTAGCCGATTTCAGTGTTTCAAACCTTCCTTCTGCACCTTTCAACGTGCTGAGTGCAGTCAACACTTTCACAGTTTCCTGTTCAAGTAAGATAGCAGCAGTATATACCGCCAAA
Organism: Sphingobacterium sp. UBA5996; assembly: GCF_002429765.1. Classification (NCBI taxonomy): domain Bacteria; kingdom Pseudomonadati; phylum Bacteroidota; class Sphingobacteriia; order Sphingobacteriales; family Sphingobacteriaceae; genus Sphingobacterium; species Sphingobacterium sp. UBA5996. The sequence goes on along the minus strand of NZ_DJAS01000025.1, from coordinate 92,354 downwards.
AGATTGTATGCATTAAAATCACCGGTCAATTTTACCCACACTTCCTGTCCGTCAACACTCATCAGCATACCATCGAAATGGCTTTCAATAACCTTTGCTTTAAAATCTGCCCCCGAACGTAAGCCATAGCTTTTCCGATGTGCCACCGTATTTTGAAGCATGACCTGACCGTTTCGATCGTCCGCATTGGTCAAAGCAAAAGCATTTGCATCTAAATCGTCAAAGAACTTCTTTTTTGCCTTAATATAATTATCGAACGTTCCATGAAAATCCAGGTGATCATGCGTAATATTCGTGAATATAGCACCCGCAAACACTAAACCTGCGATACGTTCCTGAACTACAGCGTGTGAGCTAACTTCCATAAAGGCATAATCACAGCCATCATTAACCATATCATGCAGCAACTGATTCAGTTGAATAGGATCTGGGGTCGTATGCGTAGCCGGTATAATCTTCGTTCCGATCTGATTTTGCACGGTAGATAACAGCCCCACATGGTACCCCAATTCAGTAAACAACTGAAACAACAATGTAGCAACTGTCGTTTTACCATTCGTTCCTGTAACACCGACCAACTTAAGTTTTTCCGAAGGATTTCCGTAAAAATTAGCTGCGGCTACACCTAGTGCATAAGCAGAATCGGCGACTAAAATATACGCTACAGAGTCCAATATATCTTCTGGCAACTGCTCTACAATAACTGCTCTTGCTCCCGAAGTAATTGCCCTCTCTACAAATAGATGACCATCCGTTTGCACACCTCTCACAGCGATAAACAGACTTCCCAACGTTACTTTTCTGGAATCAAAGCACAAAGAGTGCACATCAACCTCTTCAAGGTTACCCACAACCTGCTGAACAGGGATGGCATGCAATACTTTTTTTAAATCCATCATTACTTAAGTTCTAAATTTATCCCCGTCCCAAAAGGCAGTTTCTGTCCAGCTACGAGTGACTGCATCGCCACTCTCCCTTTTCCAGTCACGCGCGCTTTAAAGCCTGCATTTTCTACCACATATAAGGCATCCATCAATCCCATTCCAACAACATTCGGAACAATTCCTTCTCTATATTTCAAATCTACAAATGGCACTCCCCGCGTAGACGTATCCACTTCTCCCCGTGCAATTGTATCCCAATTGACCGTATTAATCCCCAATCTATCGTACACTTTTTTACTCGCTTCTCTCGACCCCTGTAAAGTCAACGGCATTCTTCCACCTACATTGACCGCTTTAAACGTCTTTTTTCCTTTCATCTCCATATCGTTCGCGTACACCATATCGGCAAGCTCTTTAAAGACAGGCCCCGCAACTGATCCGCCATAATATCCATTTCTCGGGTTACGGATCACCACAATGATGGAATATTTCGGATCCTCAGCTGGAAAATATCCTGCAAAGGAAGATTGGTAGCGTCTCGCACCATATCCTCTCGAACCATCTGCCATCTGCGCCGTACCAGTTTTTCCACCAGAACTATACAGCGGGCTAGCTACGCTTTTACCCGTCCCTTCAATCATCACCCCTTCCATCATTCCCCTCACTTCTGATAAAGCATGGTCCGACGCTATCTTTTCGTTGAGGACTTTAGCCTTAAACGTTTGAATCGTATTCCCCAAATGCCTAATTTCCTTAACAAAGAGTGGCGCTATCAATTTACCGTTATTCGCAACAGCATTATAAAACGTCAACGTTTGCAACGGGGTAATCTTCATTTCATAGCCATAAGCCATCTGTACCAAAGACAATCCACTCCAGCTCTTACTCTTCGACGATTTTACCAGAGGCACCCCTTCTCCCGGAATCTGTAGACCTAATGTTTTCCCGAAACCGAAAGAATGCAGCTTCGAGGTAAATTGATCTGGATTATCTTTATAGGCTTGGTAAACAAATTTAGTAACGCCCACATTCGACGATTCCTCAAAAGCCCTTTTAGCCGAAATTATCGACTTCTTGGGCGCATGTGAATCCCGAATGGTATGTTTGTAAATTGGCCAATTACCATTACCAATATTCACAGTTGTGCTCGAATCTATTTTTTTATCATCAATCAAAGCTAAATAAGAAGCTAACTTAAATGTTGACCCCGGATCCGCACTCTGCGCAATGGCAAGATTGAACTTTTCACGATAGACTCCATCCTTATCACGCATAAAGTTGGCCACCGCTCGCACTTCCCCTGTTTTCACCTCCATCATCACAACACAGCCCTCATCCGCATTACTCGTAATCATCTGCTTCTCTAGCGCCCTTTGCGCCATATCCTGCATATTTACATCAATGGTAGAGATAATATCAGACCCATCAACTGGAGCAACCTCGATATCTTTGTTGACAGGAATCCATACACCTCCTGCGATGCGCTGCATCAATCTTTTCCCACTTTTTCCGTCGATATATTCTCCATATGCACCTTCCAGTCCAACATGAATATTTTCTTTCACATTTTTATAACCGATGGTTCTTGCAGCAAGATTGACAAAAGGCAAAATACGTTTGTTTTGGCGATCTGTAATCAAACAACTTGGAAAACGCTCCTTATTGACGCGAGCAGATTTAAGCAGAGGAAATTGCTTTACACGTTTCAAATCCTGATGCGACACATTACGTTTAAGCAACAAATAGCGCTGCTTTTTATTCCGTGCTTGCTTTAATAATGTCAAATACTGCCGAGATGATTTATCTTTAAAGAAATCAGCAAGCTTAATCGCCAAGGAGTCAACTTTTAAGTTGAAATACTCTTCATCCTCCTCCGGAATAGCCATAGCATCAAAACGAAGTTCATATTCAGGCACTGAAGTAGCCAGCAAACTCCCGTCATTCGAATAAATATTCCCACGAGCAGCTTCCACCTCCCGTTCCTGAATAGAAAGGCTATCCGCTAAAGCTTTCCAATGCTGTCCATCGACATACTGCAACTTTGCCATTTTTCCAAACACCAAAAACGCAAGCAACACGATAAGCCCAAAAGCAAAGTAGACACGAACAAGAATCGTATTTCTGATACTCATAACTCTTCCTATTTATCTTCTTTATTCTCTATAACTTCGATCTTGATTGGTGGTTCCACTCGCTCTTTCAAACCCAAAGAATCTACACGCTTAGCAATTTCCGTTTGTGTAGACATTTTCATCAGTTCAGCAGATAGAGACTTATGATCCCACCCCAATTCTTTTACCTCTTTACTCACTTTATCGATACTCCGAATAGTTCGCTCGGCAAAATGACGATTGGAAATATACAATAGCATCAGAAAGGCTATAAATGCTCCAAATGGCAAGTAATGCAATATTCTGTTTAACGAAAGGTCTCCAACGGTAAAAAGCGTTTTAATAAACGCTTCTGTTTGTTCGGCCTTTTCTTCGACAGTTTCTTGCAGTTCCTCTTGAACTTCTTCACTCAACTCTTTCTGTCTTATCGTATTTCTGCTCATCCTCTCGCTCCATTTTTAAGACACACCCAACTTTTCAGCAATGCGCAGTTTCGCACTGCGCGATCTATTATTTGAAGCCAGTTCCTCTGCAGAAGCCGTAATCGCTTTACGGCTAAGCACAAGAAATGGCTTAATTTCATTTCCAAAAAAATCTTTCTCAACCTCTCCTTTGAACTTACCTTTGGCCATAAAATTTTTAACCAAACGATCTTCCAAAGAATGATAGGACATAACAACCAATCGCCCACCCACGTTGAGCACGTCCACCGTCTGCAACAAAAATTCCTGTAAAGCATCCAACTCACGATTCACCTCGATACGAAGCGCCTGAAACACCTGCGCATGATACTTATGTTCCTTACCCTTCGGAACCATCCGTTGAATCACCTCTTTTAATTCTGAAACAGTTTGAATCGGTTGAACCAAACGCGCCGTAACAATTGTTTTCGCAAGCGACTTAGCGTTCATGATCTCTCCGTACATACCAAAAATGCGATGGAGATCTTCCTCTGCATAGGTGGCTAAGAGTGACTTCGCGTCTAGATCACCAACCTGATCCATACGCATATCCAGATCAGCATCAAAGCGAATAGAAAAACCACGGTCCGCAGCATCAAATTGATGTGAAGAAACTCCTAAATCTGCCAAAATCCCATCTACTGCACGCACACCTTCCAAACGAAGACTATTCTTTAAAAACCTAAAGTTCTGATGTATCAATGTAAAGCGAGGATCGTCGATCGCATTCTTCAATGCATCCGGATCCTGATCAAAAGCAAACAGCTTCCCTTCTGGCCCCAATCTCTTTAAAATCTCGCGAGAATGACCACCACCACCAAAAGTCACATCCACATAGACGCCATTCGGCTTAATCGCCAACGAATCCATGCATTCTTGTAACATGACCGGAACATGATAGACATTTTCCATACGCTTATAGTCCAAAATTAATATCTCCCATTACCTCTGCCGCCAAAGATGATATATCCTCCACACCACCGTCGCTCATCAACTCCTCATACCCTTCCTTAGACCAAACCTCAATCTTATTAAACTGACAGGCCAAAACCAATTCGGCCTGTATACCCGCAAACTCCAACAAGCTTTTCGGCAACAAAACACGACCTGCAGCATCCAAAGTTAATTCGGTTGCACCGCGTGTAAAAGCACGCACAAACGCACGAACCTTGGGATCGAATTGATTTAATTTCGCCAGTTTAGCTGTCATCAAATCCCATTCTTCCCGTGGATAAAAAACCAGATGTTTCTCAAAACCGCGATTCACAACAAGACCATCCCGCTCTACATGAGGCATTTGCCTCTTGAGCGCAGCTGGCAACACCATTCTTCCTTTGGCGTCTAACTTGCATTCAAATTCACCGATTAACTGAGTCATATCGTCAATTATCCTATTCTAATTTAAATGTAAAAGTATACACTTTCTCCCACTTTCCCCCACTTTATAACATAAAAAAGTTTTCCACATCGATAAATAGCTACAACAAACAAAATATCCTTTAAATAAAAAATCCTGCAAAACCTAATTTACAAGCAGTTAAACCCCTATCAACTTATAAAATCCCATGCGATAGAACAGTTTATTTTCCATACTTTTCGCCAAAAAATTAGAAATGAATTGTAAAAATTCTAGACCTATCAACTTAATTTCAACCACTTTTTTAGTAAAAAGGGGATAAAGTGGGAGCCATAAAAAAGACCATAGAGTATTGTGGAAGAAAGTGGGAGAAGGTCGTTCAAATAACCAAAGTAGAATTCGTTATTGTCGAGTAAAACCAATAATTTTGCGTCAAATATAATTTTCATAACGATATGCACAGAACACACACTTGTGGAGAATTAACACTAGCTGACTTAGGGAAGACGGTTACCCTAAGTGGATGGGTTCAAAAATCCCGCGATTTAGGCGGTATGACTTTCATCGATGTTAGAGACCGATATGGTATCACACAATTAACGTTCAATGCAGATGATGATGCGTCTTTACGCGCCAGTGCCCGTGAACTCGGAAGAGAATATGTCATCAAGGTAACTGGAGAGGTTATCGAACGCTCGAATAAAAATGCTAAAATCCCCACTGGAGATATTGAAATCAAGGTTTTAAATCTTGAAATACTAAATGCCGCTAAATTACCTCCTTTTACCATAGAAGATGAAACAGATGGTGGCGATGATATTCGAATGAAGTTCAGATACCTGGATTTACGCCGTAACCCAGTACGCGAAAACCTTATTTTACGCCATAAAACTTCACAAGAGATCCGCCGTTATCTTGACTCCCAAAATTTTCTGGAAGTTGAGACCCCTTATCTAATTAAATCAACTCCCGAGGGAGCACGTGACTTTGTCGTCCCTTCTCGGATGAATCCTGGAGAATTTTATGCCTTACCGCAATCACCTCAAACCTTCAAGCAACTCTTGATGGTCTCAGGTTTCGACCGCTATTTTCAAATTGTAAAATGTTTTCGTGATGAGGATTTGCGCGCAGATCGCCAACCCGAATTCACGCAAATAGACTGTGAAATGTCTTTTGTAGAACAGGAAGATGTCTTAAATATCTTTGAAGGTCTTGCAAAACACATCTTCAAAATAATCAAGGGGATTGATCTGGGTACCGTTCCACGTATGACTTACGCAGATGCGATGCGCCTTTACGGATCAGACAAACCAGATATTCGCTTTGGAATGCAGTTTTTTGAACTAAATGACGTTGCCAAAGGAAAAGGTTTCCCTGTATTTGATGCCGCAGAATTAGTGGTAGGGATAAATGCTGAAAACTGTGCCCATTACACCAGGAAACAATTGGATGCACTGACAGAATTCATCAAACGTCCACAGATCGGTGCAACGGGATTGGTCTATGCTCGTGTTAATGAAGATGGCTCAGTAAAGTCCTCTGTGGATAAATTTTTCACGCCAGAACAGCTGTCAGCAATTGCAGATGCGTTCCACGCGAAACCTGGCGACCTATTGTTAATTATGGCTGGGGGAACAGACAAAGTGCGCAAACAGCTCAATGAACTACGCCTTGAAGTTGCTGCACAATTGGGTTTCCGCAACAAAGAAACCTTTGCACCATTATGGGTCGTTGATTTCCCACTATTGGAATGGGACGAAGAAAGTGGCCGTTACCACGCCATGCACCACCCATTCACTTCACCAAAACCGGAGGATATCCCGCTTTTAGATACCAATCCTGGAGAAGTGAGAGCAAATGCCTATGACTTTGTTTTAAACGGGGTAGAAGTAGGTGGTGGATCAATCCGTATCCATGACAGAGATCTCCAATCGCTCATGTTCAAACATTTAGGATTCAGCCCTGAAGAAGCAAAAAAACAGTTCGGATTCCTGATGGAAGCTTTTACCTATGGCGCCCCTCCACATGGCGGATTGGCTTTTGGTTTTGACCGCCTGGTATCTTTATTGGCTGGCTTAGACACCATCCGCGATGTCATCGCCTTCCCAAAAAACAACTCGGGAAGAGATGTTATGATTGACGCACCGTCAACCATCCACCAAGAACAGTTGGACGAGCTCAGCTTAAATATTGCGATAAAAGCATAAATTTTTACCTCGATTTTCGAGAAACAATTTATTAACAGTATATTTAAAAGTTGGTAATTTTTACCAACTTTTTTTTGTGAAAAACCAGCAGATTAGATGGCAGAGAGTACCGCTAATGCATTTATAAAGGAAAGTGCGCAAAAAGCATTTGACACCAAACACCGCGATATTATCAATTACAATATCGACAAATACAGCATGGCTTTCGAAAAAGGCAAGAGTAAATTTGCAGATCTTGAAAATAGCAAGATAAAAGCCAATTTGATTAAGTGGAAGGTCATGGAAAATCTCGACCGCTACCTGTTGCAGTTTGAAGCCAATTTCACTGCCCGAGGTGGAAAAGTCATCTGGGCAAACGACGCCACTGAAGCGTTGGAAGAGATCTATGCAATCATTCAGCGTAAAAAGGCAAAGTCTGTAGTCAAGTCTAAATCGATGGCAACAGAAGAGATTGAGCTCAACCATTTTCTGGCTTCCAAAAATATTGATGCAATAGAAACCGATCTGGGCGAATATATTATACAGCTGCTCGATCAAAAACCCTATCACTTTGTTACCCCAGCCATGCACTTGAGCCTGGAAGATATTGCTAAGCTTTTCCATGAAAAATTTGACACTGCATTGGATGCTTCCGCAGAGCAACTGACAATGAAGGCGCGTGAACTACTTCGTGATCGCTACTTATCAGCAGAAGTCGGAATTACAGGAGCTAATTTTCTGATCGCTGAAACTGGTAGCCTAGCGATTACTGAAAATGAAGGAAATGCCCGATTGACATCGACGTTCCCGAAAACACATATCGCTGTAGTTGGAATAGAAAAAATAATTCCCAACCTACAAGATTTAGAGATCTTTTGGCCGCTTTTATCTACGCACGGTACTGGTCAGAATTTAACGGTTTACAATACACTACTTACCGGGCCTAAACAGGCTTACGAATCTGACGGTCCCGAAGAGATGTATGTCATTCTGCTAGACAATGGCCGCAGCAAACTTCTCGCTCAGAAAGAACAGCGTCAGGGCTTATATTGCATCCGTTGCGGTGCCTGTCTGAATGTATGCCCAATCTATCAGAACATCGGTGGCCATACTTATGAAACAACTTATCAAGGCCCAATTGGATCACTCATATCACCTCATTTAAATGGGATGAAGGAATTTAAACACCTGAGCTACGCCTCTACACTCTGTGGAAAATGTACTGAGGTCTGTCCGGTAGGTATTGACATACAACGCATGCTTCTTGTGAACAGAAAAGATTCAGTTGATCAAGGTCTAGCTTCAAAAACGGAACAAAAAGCCTGGCAATGGTTCACTTATGGAATTATGCGAAGAAAATTGGTCGATTTTTTCGGTGGAAAATTCAAAAATTTTTTCATCCGAAAATTCTTTCAGAAAACATGGGGGCATCAGCGTGAATTACCTAAGTTGTCAGAAAAATCATTCTCCAAACAGTGGAAAGAACAACAAAAAAATAAAGAGTAAAAAAAAGAAAGAGGGAACCAACGGTTCCCTCCTCTACTAACACTCACCAATATTTAATATGAAAACTATCCTTGTTTAATGTTTATGATGCTTTTATGTCGGCGTCATTTGTTTTATTCAGTTCTCCTTTTTTAACGTCTTTTCTTTTGAGCTGTCTGTCTTTTTTCCAATGCTCTTTGTGCATTTTTCGATTTTCAGCGTAAGAATCTTTTAACGTTTTTTGTTGCTCTGGGGTTAACATTCCCATCATTTTTTCATGTTCCGCCACACGTTGCTTTTTCATTTTTGCACGATGTTCCTTTCGTTCAGCGGCCATTTTTTGATGATCCTGTGCTTGCTTCAAATGAAATGCATAGATATCCTTACGCTGTTTATCCGTAAATTTCAGCTTTTGATCCATGCGATCAGTTTTCATCTTAGCTACTTCCTTAGGAGTTTTATTTTTAAAACCATCTTGCATCCTTCCGCTTTTATGTTTATGCATGGAAGTTTGCATTTCTTTCAATTCTGGTTTAACATCTTTTTTTTCTTGAGCGAAACCGGCTAACATCAATCCAGATAAAGCCAAACTTAACATCAATTTTTTCATTTCTTTATTTTTTTAAAACCAACAATCATTTTTTTAATAAGTACTCTTTTTCAACTTATTTATTAGTAAGAGCCGTATCGGCTATCAAAAGTTTAATTGATGATTTGTTAAATAAAGTTAAGAAGAGCTTATTGGCTTACAGCACTTAAACGGATCGGTAACGTATATGCCACACGCACTTTAAGTCCATTCTGTACACCAGGTTTCCATTTTTTCGCTTTCTTCAATAAGTTTATAGCAGCCTCCCCGGTACCAAATTTCATATCACGTTTGACAGCAATATCTGTCAATGACCCATCTTTCTCAACGACAAAAGAAACCTCTATAACACCAGAAACCCCTTGATCTAAAGCCTGTTGCGGAAAGTTATAATTCTCGGCAATCCATTTCATAAACGCGGGCAGCCCTCCTACAGGTATTGGCATAATCTCCACCGATGTAAATGTATTGTTAGCATCACCATCAGTTCCACCGCCGGATACCGAACCAATCCCGGAGCCAGTAATATCACCATCTCTTTTCGAAGAACCAAATTCACCGCGCGCAATATATGTACCCGATGGACTTGCCTTCAATGTAATCCTTGAAGTCATCGTATTGGGATTCTTCAGTTCATCCTGACTCACAAGTTCTTCCGTAACTTGATTTGCTTTGGCCACTTTTATATCAGGCATTCTAACCAGATCAAATTTGGATACATCTTGGGCAACTTGCTGCGGGGCCTTCTCCTGCATCATGACAGGTTCTTCAGGAACCTCTTCTTTCTCCTCTACCTTCTTTTGAATTTCTTCCAGCATGTCGGGTCCCATATCTTGTACTTTATAAATCACGGTCGGAACAGTTTGCTTAAAATATGTATTATATGCATAGGATCCTGCGATCAGCAAAACTGCAAAAGAAACCACAATTCCCAAACCCACATTCGTTGCTTTATCAGAGAGATTTCGCAACTCGTAAGCGCCGTACATTTTGTTACGACCAGCAAAAATAACATCCAGCCATTCTTTGCGGTAAATATTCAATTTGGAGTTCATCATAATATTAAAGTTTAAATCTTTTCATTATGATGCACGAAAGCCTTATATTTCACAAAAAAAATATAGATGCTTATGAAGTCATTTTTTTCAGCTATTATTCTACTTACAGTATATGCTTGTGGCAACAATCAACATCAATCCAAGACTGCAATTAAGCATGAAAATACGGAAGAAACAATTTCACCATACTTTGGCTTTTTGAACCAGCAAATGGACTCACTTATTGCTCTTCCGATGGATCAGGCAATGGAAAGTCCCGAAAAATATAATTATGTTATCGTAGAAGACCAAGTCAGCCCCCTTGAGTTTGTTGAGAATAAAACAGATAGTAAGGGGAGCAACGGTAGACAGACCGCACAGAACTTTGCAAATAGTGAAGGTTCATTATTTAAAATTAGCGCTGCAATTAAATCCGGTGAATTTGGTATGCTGGTCAACAAGGCTTTTATAGATCAGTATAAAATCGAGAAGTTTACACAAGTTCAAAGAGAAACTTCCACAAATATTAGGGAGCAACTTGAAAAAAAATACAACAGAAAGATTAACAAAAGTACAACCATAGCGATACTCAGCGATGAGTCGGAGTTTAATCTTACGGTTTTTGAAAATCAACAAGACTCTGCCTTAGCCGTATTTTCGTACGCCAAGGACGAAGAGTTGATCAATTTGGATTTTCCAGCCTTGTATGATGACATCAGTACCTGGCGTGTTGATGACGGCGGCCAATTTGACAACGATGCTTTTCACATACTAACAGTATTACGATCAGCACAAGGGATCAGTTTTATCAGTATCTTTTGGGGAGCTGAAGGTTATGAACTGAATTTCTACCAGCCTAAGAAAAACGTATTTACCTCGGCAGCACAAGCCTATGGATATAGTTCGCCATTATAAGATAGTAACTATACTAAGTTTCCCATGACCAATGAAATTGCCGTGGGAAACTTGAAACACCCTACTTGATTATAGATGCATTCTAGCCATAGGAGCCACATCCTGACCCACAAAATCTTTCTTTAAAAATTTATGGTAACCCGCAATCGCAATCATCGCTGCATTATCCGTACAATATTCAAATTTTGGTATGAATACCCTCCAATTGTATTTTTCACCCATTTCAATCAAGCTCTGTCGGAGACCAGAATTAGCCGAAACACCCCCTGCGATAGCGATATCCATTACACCAGTTTCCTTTGCCGCTTTCTTTAATTTATTCAACAGAATAGATACAATACGCGATTGCACACTGGCACACAGGTCGGCCATATTGTCTGTCAGAAAATCTGGATTCAGCTTCAATTGGTCTTGAACCAAATAGAGTATTGCCGTTTTCAATCCTGAAAAACTGAAATTTAAACCTGGGATTTGTGGCTCAGGAAGCCTATAAGCGGTCGGATTTCCATCTTTGGAATATTTATCTATAAGCGGTCCACCCGGATAAGGAAGATTTAAGATTTTAGCGGTCTTATCAAAAGCCTCCCCCGCTGCGTCATCCAATGTCTCCCCCAAAAGTTCCATTTCAAAATAATCTTTCACCAATACAATTTGTGTATGACCACCGGAAACTGTAAGACATAAAAAAGGAAAGTTTGGCTTCGGATCTTCAATAAAATGAGCTAAAATATGCGCCTGCATATGGTTTATATCAATTAAAGGAATATTTTGCGCTAGTGCAAATGACTTAGCAAAAGACGTTCCTACCAAAAGTGCACCTAATAATCCCGGCCCCCGTGTAAAACTCACTGCATCTATTTGATTTTTGCTTACTTTTGCTTGGCGAATGGCTTCGTCCACTGTTGGAATAATATTTTGTTGATGAGCGCGAGAAGCCAACTCGGGAACTACTCCACCATATTTCGCGTGGATTGCCTGAGTGGCGATAACATTTGAGCGAATTTCACCGTTTATACAGATAGAAGCGGAGGTTTCATCACAAGAGGATTCGATCCCTAAAATAATAGCCATAGCTGGAGGTAATAAATTTTAATACAAAAGTATCAAAAAAATAATTAAAATAGTGTCAATAGTCCTGGGTAGTATAGTCATTATACTGCTTGCATTGGCATTGTCCCTGCAGTTGAAGCCCGTACAAAACTATGTTGCACAAAAAGCTGTAGACTATTTATCAAAGGAACTAAATACCAAAATAAGTCTCAAGAGCATCTATTTTAAGCCCTTCAAATCTATTGTAGTAGAAGATTTTCAACTCTATAGTCCGCAAGGAAAAAAAATAGTACATTCAGGCAAGCTAGAAGCTAATGTCAACCTCTCTGAGTTCATTGAGTCGAACAAGATTGTAATCAATAAATTAACAATTGAAGATACTGAAGCTTCCTTTGAACAATTTCAGGATAGCAGTAATATTTCATTCTTAATTCGGTATTTCAACCCACCAAAAAAAGAAAAAAAGAAAAGTTCAAAAAAACTCATCTTTGCGATCAAAGAAGTTATCATCAAAAACAATGCGTTCAACTACACTGACCACAAACGCAAGCATTACAATAAAGTGGTCGATTTTGGAGATTTAGGAATCTCCAAATTAAACGCTCATCTTGATAATATTAAAATGGATTCCAATCAATTTTCAGCAGATATTAAGACCTTTAATCTGCATGAAAAGAAAGGATTGGTTATTAAAGGTCTTCTTGCACGTACGACGATAAGCAATACGGCTATTGAACTCAGTGAACTGATGTTGGCAACCAACCGTTCTACATTTAAGAATTATATCAAACTTAGTTATAAAAGCTTTGACGACTTTTCAGACTTCATCAATAAGGTTCACATACAACTTCGAGCGCGAGATTCACGTATTCATTCCGAAGACATTGCTTTCTTCTCCTCCCCCATGCACCAGGTCCAGTTTGATGTCCATATTAAAAAAGCAAATTTGGAAGGTACGGTATCGGCAATCAACGCCAGTCAGGTCGATTTAACAATCGGTAAGAAGACAAGCTTAGCAGGTGATCTACAAATTATTGGACTACCTGACATCGATAAAACAGATTTCATCATTCCACAGGTAGCAATTTCATCCGAATATCAAGACTTAAATCGGGTTATTGCCGATTTAGGAAATCTAAAAAACTTTAAACTCCCGGAAATTGTTCAGCTTTTCAATAGATTTTCTTTCAAAGGAAGTCTACATGGACTGTACAATAAATTTAAAACAAAGGGAATTTTCACGACCGATATTGGTGATGTTACAGCGGATGGATTGCTGGATATCCAGAAAGAAACCAAATATGCAGGTAGCTTCCAATCGAAAAAATTCGATGTAGGAGCGATTACAAAAGTAAAAGATTTAGGAACAACAGGGTTCAATCTACAAGTAGACGGAGCAGGTACTGATCCCAAAATGCTAGCTTTGATGATAAAAGGTAATTTGACAAATTTCAACTTTAAGAATTACAGCTATCAAGATGTACAGATTGAGGGAAAAACAGAAAAGAAACTTTTCGTCGGATCCGGAAGTATATCCGATCCAAATTTAAAATTACAGTTTACAACAGATATTGATTGGTCCGCCAAACCCAATTATCATCTAGATGCTGATATTCAGCAAGCTAATCTAAAAAAAATCAACTTCTTTCAAGGGGATTCCATCAACATTAAGAACACAAAATTCCATACCAGCTTAATTGGGGACAATATCAATAATATTACCGGTGAGTTTAAATCAGACAGTGTAAGCTTCAGTTCTTCGAAAGGGCAATTTGTTATACGAAACATCAATTTTCTAGCAGAAGGAGATGAAAATGCACGCTCGTTAACCTTGCAGTCGGCTATCGGACATATTGATCTCAAAGGAAGAATAGACCTCAATACGATAGTTCCTTATTTTAAAGCTTTAGCGATGCGCTATGCCCCCGCTATTGGTTTTGAGAAGGACATGTTTAACCGCCAAGACTTTGACCTCAATATTAATATTACTTATTTCAAGCCTATCGCAACGTTCTTTAAAAAAGATATTGCGCTGGACAGTGGTGCAACATTGAACGCCAAATTTGAAAGTGAAAAACAAACGGCTAATTTTAATTTTTACGCGCCTGAATTGAAGTACAATGGTATCCGACTCACTCACCTGATTATCGATCAAAATGCCAATTTGAAAAATATGGAACTGCAAACCTCCATTGATCGAATTAACTTTACCGACAGTACCTATATTAAAAACGTCAATATTTCAAACACGCTGGCAAACGATAGTTTACAATTCAACATCAAAATGTCGGAACTAGAGGCAAGCAACAGTCTAGATCTGAATGGAGTCATCCGTTTTGCTCATGCCAAACCTGCCTATATCAATTTCTATCCGTCGAATATCTTGATCAATAGAGAGAGCTGGCTAGTCAATAATGATGCACAGCTGAAAATATCGAAAGGCAAATGGTACTTTGAAAAACTAACGCTAAGTCATGATAACCAAAAGGTCCACATTGACGGTATACTTTCCAATGAAGAAAGTGATCAGATCAATCTTAAATTTCAGGACTTTAACCTCACCTCCTTAAATGGTATAACCAAGCCTTACGGCATCAATCTCTCCGGAAATATGAACGGAAATATTGAAGTTAACGCTGTGTTTAAATCTCCCTTTGTTGTAGCCAATATAAAGACTTCTCCTATCCTCTATAACAATATTCCCATCGGTTCACTGGCGCTTAGTGCTAATTACGACCCCGAAAATCAACACGTAAAACTAGAGAGCAAAATCGAAGAAGGTAATAAATTGATTCAGCTACAAGGTTCTTATAATCACTTAAATGAAAATAATAAGCTTAATCTTAAAGCCAAACTCGCAAATACAGATGTATTCATTTTTCAGCCATTTTTAAGAAGCTTAGTATCCAATATTCAGGGAAAAGTGAACGCAGATCTTACGATTGAAGGTGACATTCTAAATCCCAAAATTACAGGCGAGGGCAAATTAGAAAATGCTTCTATGGTTATCAATTATCTAAAAACCCCCTATCGGCTTTCTGATAAAATTGAGCTTACCAACAATCGAATCTTTCTAAAAGGATTAAAAGTATATGATCCCAAAAACAATGTAGCGACCATTGATGGGGTTGTCGACCTCAACAAATTAAGTGACCCTGATATAGATATTACTGCAGAAGCCAAGAATTTTTTAGTATTAAATACCACAATTAAGGACAATGACATATATTACGGAACGGCTTACGCCTCGGGCAATTTCAAGTTTAAGGGACTTACCTCAGCAATGAATATCAATATCCGTGCTAAATCCGAAGAAAATACTGTTATCAATATCCCTTTCAACAACGCGAGCACCATATCAGATACCGACTTTATTTACTTTATCGAGAAAGACTCCACAAAAATCAAGAAAAACACAAAAAAACGAGATTTCAACGGTCTGACTATGAATATGGATCTCCTAATCAACCCCAATGCAGAGATCAATTTATTCTCCAGTATGGGCGAATTATCGGGACGTGGAAATAGCAATCTTAATATGCGAATATCCTCTTTGGGCGATTTTGAAATGTTTGGGGATTTTATCATCAACAGTGGAAAATTTAATTTCACAGCCCAAGATTATATCAATAAAATCTTTGATCTCAAAGAAGGTGGAACAGTGCGATGGGCTGGAAATCCCACAGAAGCCAATATCAATATCAACGCCATCTATCAACAAAGAACGAGCTTAGCACCGCTTTATAATGCAGCCGGACGTGAAGAAAATCCCGAACGCGTATTGGCACAGGCCGACATGATCTTAAAAGGTCAATTAAGTCAGCCTGAGATCACCTTCGACATCAATTTCCCACAGAACCCCGGCGTTAAGGATGAGTTGCAAGGTTATTTTTCAGATGCCAACAATGTCAATCAACAAGCACTTAGTCTGATTGTTCGAAGGAGTTTTACCCCTGGCACACAAACTGACTTCGGTAAAGAAGTGAACAATACTTTGTTATCTGCGGGAACTGAGATAGCATTCAACCAAATCAACAACATTATAGCCCAATCGCTCAACATCAATTTCTTTGATATTAATATTAAGTCTTTAAATGATGCTTCCGCCTCGCTACGCTTATTTAATGACAGACTTGTCTTGACCGGAGGGATCTCGGATCGCAGAAGTCAGGCCCTTACGGATTTAAATGTTTTTTCAGATCGGGTCTCTACAGATGCTGAAGCGATGTTTTATTTAAGAAAAGATGGGCGTTTAGTCCTCAGGGCCTCAAACAGATTAAACACCCGAAATTTTCTTCTTAGCCCCAATGATGGCGAGTATATAAGCGCTTTCGGATTACTGTATCGACAGGAATTCAACAGCTTCTCCGAGTTCTTAAAACGGCTATTTCCATTTGGCAAGAAAACGATTACGACAACTCCTTCTGAAACAAATAAAGGCAAGGTCAATTAACCCTTTCCGTCTAATTCTTTGGGTAGTTCAACCAGTCTCTTCAAACTCAAGAAAACCTCTTTCAATTCCGGAATACCTCTTTAAGCTAAGACAGACCTCGTCCATCTCAATCGGACCCTTTTCATCTCCTAATAGCCCAACTCCCGTTCCAACGGCATTGTCCCCATTCCATGAATTCATGTCGATTTCAACAGCAGCGCTTTTGTATTTCAGCTCCATATAACTGCCGAGTCAAGCGATTTGTGGAAGATCTGAACAACAAAAAAATAGTTTAAAAGCTGCGGCCACGCTGCGATGAAAATAAAAAAAGTCCCTTCAGTAGATTGAAGGGACTTCCTTTTTATTTAAAAATCGCTTAGGATAATTTCTCGAATTCTTTGTATTCGATTTCTTCCGAATTCAATTTAACTAAACCCTTCAAGTGATCAAATACCTTCAAAGCTTTAGCTTCTTCAAACAAACGATTACCTTGTTCGCGGTCTTGCAATAATTGAATTGCAAATTGGTTCAACTGCTCATCAGAAGGCTCTTCATTGATGTTATACATCTTGATTTGTGCATAAATGCGTTCCTTCGCTAAATTGATCACTTCATCATATTTAACTTCAAGACCGTTTTCTGTAACCACACGATTTTCAATGATCGTCCATTTCAAGTTGTTTAAGAAATCGGCAAATCCTTCGTTTAATTCTTCTTCAGCAATACTTGGATTAGTTGCTTTCAACCATCTTTTTAAGAACTCTTCAGGGAAAGCTACATCAACCTTTTCCATACCAAAAGTATACATGTCATTACGTAACTTTTGATCAGAATTTTGTTTGAATAAGTTTTCAACTTCTTCTCTCACTTTTTCTGTGAATTGAGCTTCTTCCGTCACTTCACCTTCAGTGAATAACTTATCGAAAAATTCCTGATTAAGATCAGCTTCCTCTAAACGGTTGATATTCTTAACAGTCAATTCAAATTTAGTTACGTCTAAAGCAGTTGCTTCCTCTTCGGTAATACCTAATATCCGTGCTAAATCTTCCGTTTTAAATGCTTTTTTAACGTCAATCTTAACAACATCGTCCTTCTTAAGACCAACCAATGATTTTTTGACCTTAGCATCTTCTACGATATCAGTACGTATAGAAGTCGTTTTCTCTAAACCATCCTCTTTATCTTGCTTCAATGTTGCATACAATACATCACCTTCTTCAGAAACTTCTGGATTAGTCATTTTTCCATAGCTACGACGCAAGTTCTTGATACGATCTGCCAATGTTTCTTCATCAGCTTTGATTTCGTAAGAAGTAAATTCAGTCTCAGCAGTGAAAGGCAATTCAAACGCCGGAGCAAGACCAATTTCATATTTAAAGTTGAAATTGTCTTTATAATCCCAGCTGTACTGCGCGTCATCTTCCAAAGGAAGTGGCTGACCTAAAACTTCTAATTTATTTTCAGTAATGTAATTGGTGATTTTTTCATTCACTAATTTATTGACCTCATCAAATAAAATAGACTTACCATAAGTACGTCTGATATGTCCAACAGGAACTTGACCTGGACGGAACCCTGGCAATTTTGCTTTTTTAGCTTGCGCTTTAATCTCTTTGTCGACTTGAGGATTATAATCTTCAGGTGCTAATGCGACGTTGACTACCGCATTGATTGCATCTACATTCTCGTGTGAAATATTCATACTCTTTTTAGCTATATCGCATTCATAAAAAAATCCTCCCGAGGTTTTAAGTTCGGGAGGACATCAAGTGCGGAAGAAGGGACTCGAACCCCCACGCCTTGCGGCGCCAGATCCTAAGTCTGGTGCGGCTACCAATTACGCCACTTCCGCATTAGGATTTCTTTTGATGCCACAAAGATAGAAACCAAACGTATATCCTGCAAGTATTTTCTACTCTTTTTTTTATTTTTTTTCAATACTCGCCTAGGCTCTTGCATAATTCATTATTATTCATTTACTTTGAATATCAAAGTACTTTTATGGAACAGAAAGATTTATATAAAGAGCTTGGGCAGATCAGATCATTAATGGAAAAATCGTCCAAATTTGTTTCAATTAGCGGATTATCGGGCGTCCTTATGGGTTGCTATGCGCTCGTGGGAACACTATTAGGATACTATATTATATATCAACCTCAAAGTGCCGTGCTATTAGGGGGCAATAATTTGGAAAGATCCCAAGTGCTTTTGATCATTGCGCTGACCATTTTATTCTTATCCTTAGTGACTGGTTTTGTCATGGCGCGTAGAAAGGCGAGAAAAAATAAACAGTCCATTTGGAACATGACAAGCAAATCACTTTTATTTGCAGTTTCAATTCCATTGCTTGCAGGTGGCTTCGTATCGGCGCTGTTTTTTATCCAAGGATACTACCAGCTGGTTGCCGCTATGCTGCTCATATTTTATGGACTAGCACTGACCGCAGGGAGTATTTATACATTTGCCGAAGTAAAAGCACTAGGCATAATAGAAATCTGCCTAGGCCTGATCGTGCTAGCTTTTCCGGATAAAGGATTACTTTTGTGGGGATTGGGATTTGGTGTGTTACACATCATCTATGGTTTTATCGTTTACAAAAAATACGAATCGTGAAATTAGATCTTTCTCTATATGACAAAATATTTGAAAACAGAGTACGACTCCAGATAATGAGTGTTCTCGCGGCAAATGAGCAGTACGATTTCAATTCTTTGAAAGAATTGTTGGAGGTAACGGATGGTAACCTTGCCTCCAATCTGAAAACGTTGGAAAAAGAAGAATATATTGTTGTCGAGAAAAGCTTTGTCGAACGAAAGCCAAATACCCGATATAAAAGAACTGCTAAAGGACTAAAAGCATTTGAAAATCACCTTGCTGCACTCGAAAATTTAATAAAACAACAATACAAATAATTTTTTTATCCACATACTTTGAAAACCAAAGTACTTTTAAAAAAAATAAATATGAAAAAAATCCGATTAAAACTCATGTTGCACCTCTACGACTGGTCCTCCAAAATCTATGCGACAGTCTTTAAATGGAATAAAAAGGCTTGGGGAATTCGCAAGGAAGAATTTCTAAATTATCCTGTCAGAAGCATTGGTCACTCGCTTGGCCTTTTTTACGAAAGTAAGGGCTTCGAAGTGATGCCTAAATTAGAAAACCATGACGTTTTTCACATTCTGACCGAAACTGGAACAGAAATCCAAGACGAAATTGCGATGCAGTATTTGTTGTTGGGTAATGGAAAGATCAGCTTATACCTTTTTGGGATGGTCCTCATTGGCGGAATACTGTTCCCAGAATACTTCAGTTATTACAAAAAGAACTTTCAAAAAGGCCGAACACTTCAGCGATTTCATCATTTAGAATTTAAGGACATGTTACAGTTACAGCTCACCGAACTTCAAATCGCACTGTATAGCAAAAACATTCAAATAAACCTAAACAGCTAAAACCATGGACAACAACAATTCATCTCCAATGGAGCCCTCTTCATTGTTTGAGAAAATCAGCAATTCCACTGTACTAAAACTATTCGTCATCTTATTTCTTTCTTTAATCTTGCTTATCCCTCTTGCATTAATTCGTGATTTAATTGAAGAAAGAAAATCAAGGGAACAGGGAGTGTCCGGAGGCATCGCCCTCAATTGGGGAAAAGACCAAGTAGTGTCCAGTCCAGTACTTGCCATCCCCTATCGCGAAACGGTCCCTTTATCGGCCGAAAAAACTGAAAAATCTAACCTGAGAGAAGAGACTAAATGGATATTTGTCTTACCTAAAACTTCCAATATCGTTACAGCTATTTCTCCCCAACATCTTTCAAGAGGAATTTATACTTCTGTAGTTTACAGCAGCAACATTACCGTGGAAGGAAATTTTGGCAAATTAAACCCAGAAAAACTGGAGATTCCAGTCGAAAATATTGACTGGAAAGGCAGTAAGCTTATTTTTGGCATCCAAGATTTTAAAGGACTCGGAAAGCGCCCAACATTGAACTGGGATGGTCAGGATATAGTTTTCGATCCAGATTTCAATAATCTCAATCTGTTTAATCAAAATTTGGTTTGTGCTGTACCATTAACCCCTCAGGACGATAATAATCATTTCAAGATCAAACTGGATTTAAAAGGATCGAAGTCCCTCAACTTTTTGCCCCTTAGCGACCAAACAAATATCCAAGCAAAAGGAAACTGGGCTAATCCAAGTTTTACAGGTGCGTTTCTACCAAGCAAACGAAATACGGAAGCTTCAAATTTTTCCGCATCCTGGGAAATTCCATCTTTCAGCCGCAAACTTCCACAACAATGGGTCGGTGACGCTCACAACATCTATCGCTTTGACGCCAACATAGAAAACGCCAACGATACCAACGATACCAACGAACCAACAACGCCACAAACTACCACTCCGCCGGGCACTTCCGCAAACAATTTATTGGACAATACAGATATGATTACCATTCATTTTTTACCCGACATCAACAACTATCAAAAGACAACCAGAGTTGCCAAATACGGCATTTTGATCATTATCCTCACCTTTACTTCACTCCTATTTACGGAAGTAATCAAGAAAAAAAGAGTTCATATCATTCAATACATACTAATCGGCGCAGCCATGGTGCTTTTCTACACTTTGCTGTTGGCCTTATCAGAACATATCGGCTTTAATTTGGCTTATGTGACAGCAACAATGGCGACAGTCTTACTTATTGGCAGTTTTATCAAAGCTATTACCAAGGATGCGAAGACCGCAGCGCTTCTCAGTTCGATATTAGGCATATTTTATCTCTTTATTTATGTATTGATGCAGCTCAGAGATTATTCGTTAATCGCCGGAACTATTGGAATCTTTATTATTCTGGCCATTCTCATGCGTGTTTCGACAAAAATAAATTGGTATCAATTTGACAATGACCATGCAGATCAATAGACAACATTTTAAAATATACTGGGTACTTATCGAAGTATTTCTAAAAAAATAAAAATTTCCCTTTATAGCCATTAACATACAGATTGATGGCTATTTTTTGCTTTCCTTAAGTTTTATTGGCAAAATCTGTAACTTGCAAAGATATTTTTCAGCATAACAATATGAAAAAACTTACAATATTTGCATTAGCAATGATAACATGCAATTTAAGCAACGCCCAAACCTCCAAACAACCCATGAACCCAACTACACTTTGGGAACTTGGACGTGTATCAGCAGAGGGACTTTCAGCAGACGGCAAAACACTGGTGTATGGTGTTTCCAATTATAACCTGGAAAGTAATTCAAGTGAAAAAAATCTATATACGGTTTCACTTACAAATGGAGCCGTTAATCAGTTCACCGATCAGAAAGGTGGCGAGTCTGTGGTTCAAATCGAAAAAAATGGCGATGTTATCTACTTGTCCAAAGGTCAACTCTGGAAAAAAAATCTGTCAAAAGGAGAAGCAGTACAATTGACGTCTGGTGACATGGAATTGGAAAATGTTAAGTTTTCACCCGACGGAAAACAAATACTCTTCAGCCAGTCCGTTCTTGTAAAAAAATACCACAGCACAGACAAATATCCCGAATTACCAAAATCAGACGCTTATATCTATGACAACTTAGACTATAGACATTGGGACACCTTCAATGATGGCAAGTTCAGTCATCCTTTTGTAGCGAGTTTTGTTGATGGTAAAGTTGGTGAGCCGGTAGACCTGTTGAAGGACCAACCCTTCTATAGCCCGCAAGCACCATTTGGTGGCGCCGAAGATTTTGCCTGGTCTCCAGATAGCAAGGCCGTGCTGTATGTCTGTAAAAAGAAATTCGGAACAGACTATGCCGTTAGTACCAATACCGATATTTATCGCTATGATATCGCCAGCGGAACGACTTCCAACCTGACAGAAGGAATGAATGGGTATGATACAGCCCCAACCTATTCTCCCGATGGAAAGAGCCTAACTTGGCTCAGCATGAAGACCGATGGTTATGAATCGGACAAAAATAACATCATCTTATTCGATAAAAACAGTTCAATCCGTCTTAACTTAACGGCGCATTGGGATGGTACAGTCAATAGCTTTATTTGGAGCAATGACAATCGAAAAATCTATTTCACCGCTGCTACGAAAGGCACCGTACAATTATTTGAACTTGAAGTCCCTACAAATATCAAAACAAAAGGCTTACCTAAGATCCATCAAATTTCGGAAGGCGACTTTGATATTACGGGCATTATTGGTCAGGTAAATGATAAATTGATCGTCAGTTCAACAAAATTTACCCGCGCAACCGAAATCTTTAGTTTTGATCTGAAAAGCAAGTCCTTAACTCCGGTCACCAAAGTCAATGATGCTAAGTATGCAAATATTAGCGAAAACAAAATTGAGAAACGTACCACCAAGGCATCCGATGGAGCAGATCTATTTTCATGGGTCATCTATCCCCCAAACTTTAACCCCGAAAAAAAATATCCAACTATACTTTACTGTGAAGGTGGCCCTCAGTCTGCCCTTACTCAATTTTATTCATTCCGCTGGAACCTACAGTTAATTGCATCGCAAGGTTATATTGTGATCGCGCCAAACCGTAGAGGGATGCCTGGTTGGGGTGTAAAATGGAATGAGGCTATTTCTCAAGACTGGGGCGGTCAGCCTATCCGGGATTACTTAGCAGCCATAGACGATATCTCCAAAGAATCTTACGTGGATACCGCACGTCGTGCGGCTATTGGAGCCAGTTACGGTGGCTATTCTGTTTACCAATTAGCGGGCGTACACCAAAACCGTTTCAAGACCTTCATTGCCCACAATGGTTTGTTCGATATGAGAAGTTGGTATGGAACCACAGAAGAACTATTTTTTGCTAACCATGAATTAGGGGGGGGATACTGGGATAGCAAAAATGAAAAATCCTACACAGCGTTCAATCCGATTGAAAAAGCAAATAATTGGCACACCCCGATTTTAATCTTTCAAGGTGGAAGAGATTACCGTGTTCCAATCGGACAGGGGCTGGCGGCATTCCAATTAGCTCAGCTCAAAAAGATTAAGAGCCGTCTAGTCTACCTTCCTGATGAAAATCACTGGGTACTGTCCGGGCAAAATGCACAGGTCTGGCAAAACGAATTTTTTAACTGGCTGAAAGAAACGCTATAGATAGGAAAGTGAAATCGTCAATCAACTTCTGATTTTGTTACCAAAAATGCCACGCCATGCGTGGCGTTTTTGTTTCGATTCCTAATTGACCGTATCTAGTCCTATTAACCATGGATTAATGTCACCTTGTACATTAGCTAGGGGTTAACAGGGGGTTAACAGGGGTATAACAGGGGGTCTACAGGGGTTTACCCCTATTAATCCAGTGTTAACCCTCTGTAAAAATGGAGTTAAAACGGTCTTAATGGAGAACGTGGTGAAAGCTTGTTAACAAGAAAGCATGGATCAGCAAGCACACAATGCAAGGGAGCAAATTTAGGACATTGAGTCGGCCGACGGATTACCATACCAAAAGTAAACCTCCTGAAAACAGAAAAGCCTGCAATATGCAGGCTTTTTCTATAAGACTATTGTATTTTCTAAACACTACTTTTCTCCCTTTTTTCCAAAAATAGAAAGCTTGATATATTTTCCAGGATTCTCTTTAACATCCTTCATCAAATAATCCATTTCTTTTGAAGCGTTATTCAGATTATTATATAAAGCTTCATCATTAAGCAATAATCCGATAGAGCCCTTACCGCTGTTAATCTTCCCGGTAATCTCCTGAAAATCATTAACGGCGGTATTTACTTTGTTCATGGTGTGTTCAAAATCCAATCTGGCCGCTTTGTCCGTTATATTATTTAAATTGGACATAATCGAATTGATCTTCTCTCCATTTTGTGAAAAGTTGGATGTAATTGACTCCATGTTGGCCATGATGCGATTGAGTCTTCCCTTTTCGTTTCCAACTAGACCTTCTACATCTTTTGTGATTCCTTCCACATTTTTCAATGAGGTAGATATACTATGAATACTGTTTTTAAAGTCGTCCTGAAACTGCTTATCTAAAACATTATTCACAACGGACAATGTTGAATCCAGTTTAATGGTAATGGTTTCGATTCTCTTTTGAATAGGCTCAACCTTATCCATAATATTCGGTTGGACACCCGAAGCTAAAAAATCGCCGTCCTTTGCCAATTCCTTACTGTTGCCCATTTCAAAGACAATCGCTTTACTCCCCAGCAAATCTGTACTTGAAATTCTAGCAATTGTGTTTTTCGGCACGGCGTAATCAGCGTGAATTTTAAACTCAGTTTTAATTTTGCCATCAGGTTGAAGAATCATCTTCGATACACGTCCGATTTGATACCCATTCACTAAAACAGGCTTGGAGGGAGTTAATCCATCAACAGTCTCGTAGGTTGTGTAATAGGTGTTATCGCTACTAAAAACATCATTCCCTTTTAGAAAGCTATAACCAATAAATAATAAAACTATTGCAACCGTTGCTAATATGCCGACCTTTGTCTCGTTTGATATTTTCACGAATAATCTATTTAGTAATGATCATTAATTTAAGTTTAAAACAGCACAAAAGCAAATCTGTTTAGCGTTCTACGGAATTTTTATAGATTTTTATAGCAGAAACCAGATTATCAACAATCTCTTGTTGTCCCGCATCAGACAATAAGTAGCTCTCCTCTTCTCTATTACTAATAAATCCAATCTCGGTCAATACTGCTGGCATACCCGCTTCCGCAAGTACAGCTAACCCTTTCTCCCAGAAACCTCTACTGTATCGGCCAGCTTTCACGTACTCGCCCTCTATCATTTGCGCAAGACGTATACTTTTTTCACGAAATCGATTTTTCATCAACGAGAAGATGATCGCACTTTCGGGATCTTTAGGATCAAATCCCTGATAGTTCTCTTTATAATTGGATTCCAGTAATAAGGATGCATTTTCACGAACAGCAGCATCCTGTTGGCCTAAACGATGCGAACCAGAAACCAATGTTTCGGTACCATGTGCACTCGAACCACTGGAATTACAGTGAATTGATATAAATAAATCTGCTTTATTAGCATTCGCTAAACGTATACGTTTATAAAGCTCCACAAATTCATCGGTCGTTCTCGTGTAGATGATCTTAATACCTGGAATATCTTTCTGAATCTGCTTTCCTAATTTTAAAGCGACATCTAAAGCGACATTTTTTTCCAAAGATCGTCTTCCTTGTGCACCAGTATCCTTACCGCCATGGCCAGCATCAATTACGATTGTCCTTATTTGGTAGTCCGGAGGCTCGGGCTGCCCATTGTTTAATTTGAAAGAATTCAATAAAAAAAATCCCAAAGTAGCTAACATGACGCTACACCATTTTCTAATTCTTAAATCTGATTTCATTGAATAATTATTTGCTCTACTATAAACGAATCAAAATGAGTCAATATTATTTGTTGAATAGATAACGATATTTAACATATTTTCTATTGCTTTTTTGACTAATTTTGTCTCTCGAAGTTTAACATTATTTCACAAAAATAACATTTGTCTTTAATTTTGAAGTCGTTAATCAACATTTTAACACTATTTATCATTCTTGCGGTGAGCACTGCTAGTCATGCTCAAAGTAGTATTCCATTAAAACAGAACGGACTTCAAGGTAAGAATCCTATTTCTGCGACCAATAAGTTGCAAGATACCAGTAAGACTAAAGCGGGCGATACGACAAAATCTGTCCGGGATACCACCAAGAAAAAAGGAAGTGGCCTACAGGCAGAAGTCAGCATTATTGCTGTGGATTCGCAAAAATCTGAAGTTGCAAAAAACATCAGTCACCTTTATCGTGGTGCAAAGGTTAAATATCAGGATTTTGAACTTTCTGCTGATTATATCCGTCTTGACCGAAACAAGAAAAAGATTTTTGCTTCCGGAATTTATGACAAAACCGGCAAATATGTAGGACGTCCTATCGTGATTATGGGAAATGGCGAATCACCTAAAACTGTGGATTCACTCTATTATGATTACGAGAAACAGGAAGGAAACACTTATGGTATTATGACCGAGGTGGATGGTGGATATATCCAGGCCAATATTGTTAGAAAGAACATTTACGACGAAATGTCTATCTATAAGGGGCTTTACAGTACTTGTAATCTGCCCTACCCACATACCCATTTTGGTATCCATATTACCAAGGGTATTGTCACTAAAAACCAAATTATTTCAGGACCAGCTTATCTAGTGGTTATGGGCGTACCAATGCCAGTGGCATTTCCCTTCGCATTCTTTCCAAAACCGGATAAAAGGGCTTCTGGCTTTCTCTTTCCTTCTTTTGGAGAAGATTACACTAGAGGGTTTTCCATGCGGGATTTAGGCTGGTATTTGGCCTTCAATGATTATTGGGATAGTGAAATTCGAGGTTCATTGTACTCAAAAGGTTCGTGGGAAGCCTCCATCAATACACGCTATACCGTCAATTATAAATTTAACGGTGGTTTTAATATCCGTTATGCCAATACCAAAACAGGCACCGAAGGAACCCGAGATTATGGTTCCAATAAAGATTTTAACGTCACCTGGAACCACACCCAGCGCCAAGAAGCCAATCCCGGAACGTCTTTCTCCGCCAGTGTAAACTTTGGTACATCATCATTCTATAGAAATACCGGTACAAGTAGTAACCAGACAACCTATCAGAATCTGGCGCAAAACAGAATGGCTTCCTCAATTAGTTATGGGAAAGTATTTGCAGACGGTAAGGTAAACCTGACAGCCAGCTTAACCCATAATCAAAACATGGCGGATAGAAGTATACAAATGAGTTTACCGAACATCAGCTTAAACGTCTCTTCTTTCAATCCATTTGACAGCAAGGACCGTGTCGGTGAACAAAAATGGTATCAGCGTATCAATGTAGGTTATAGTTTCCAGGCACAGAACTCGGTCAGTACTATTGATACCTTGTTATTTAAACCGGGGGGCTTCAAAAAATTCCAAAATGGTTTCCAACACAACATCCCGATCAGTTTGTCGCTAAACGCGTTTAAATATTTTCAGTTTAACACCAGTGTCAATTATACAGAGCGCTGGTATTTGCAAAGCACCAGACAACGCTTTGATAATACAGCTGCCGGTTATACACAACGTATTGACACCGTACAGGGATTCAATCGTGCTTACGATTACTCCGTATCCACCGGACTTTCGACCAAGATCTATGGTATGTATCCTAAGATCGGTAAAATTCAGGCCATCCGACACGTGGTTACACCGTCGATCAACCTGAACTATAGGCCCGACTTTTCCGATCCAAAATATGGATTCTATCAGCAGTATAACGACCAATATGGAAATAGAAATGTATACTCCATTTTTAGTCAGGGTGTGTATGGCTCCCCTTCCGCAGGAAAATCAGCAGGTATAGGTTTTTCCATCGACAATAACATCGAAGCCAAAGTCAAAAGTAAATCGGATACCACAGATGGAGGGTTTAAGAAAATCCCTATTCTCCAGGGTCTAACCTTCAGCGGAAATTACAATTTCGTTGCCGATTCGCTTAAATTGTCCCCTATCACCTTCTCTGGCCGTACCGCTTTTTTCGACCAAAAGATGAATGTCAACTTCAACGGTACTTTTGACCCCTATTCAGTGAATGAAAATGGTGTTCGCGTCAATCGATATGCCATAAAGGATGGTAGCCTGGCGCGTCTGACAAATTTCGGTCTTTCCTTTGACTATAGCCTGAATCCCAAAGCTGCAAAATCACGTAATAATAACATCGATTCGTTAAGAAAAGAAATGTCTGGCGCAGGTATGACTCCCGAACAGGCACAGGCCTTAGCTCGAATCAGCTCAGATCCAAATGCATTCGTAGATTTTAATATTCCTTGGAACCTTGCGGCATCGTTCAGTTTCAATACGTCCAAATCATTCAACTCGAGCACGCGTAGAATGGAGAGCCAATTTACAAGTACCTTAAACTTACATGGTGACTTCAGCGTTACGCCAAAATGGAAAGTTACTTTTCAATCGGGATACGATTTTAAACAAAAGGAAGTGGTCATGACCTCTTTCAATATCTATCGTGATCTGCATTGCTGGGATATGTCGTTCGGCTGGATGCCTTTTGGGCGATACCGAAGTTATAATGTGACGATACGGGCTAAGGCCTCAATCTTACAAGATCTTAAGCTCACAAAAAGAGCAAGTTCAGGAGGCAGTTATTTTTAAAATAGCTGCTTTTTTTTGAAAATATCTAATCCTATTTGCCAGAAAAAACTTTCTCGCTTTCTTAACTATGACGATTTCGATATCATGAAGGTCGTATTTTATTCTCTAGCTTTTACCTTTGCGATAGCATACGACTCCCCATATCAAATGCATATTAATGGTCCCACCGAATCACAATTTTATGTAAGTTTATATCCTGAATCGTCCGATGTTGATTTTTTATTTTTAAGCCTTGGCGGAAGAAAACTGAACGCTGAAAGATTAGGAAGATCAAACAATATACCCATATGTATATAATCCATTATGGCGAAGTGTTACATAATTATAACAAGATGAAAGCAGAGATTATTACCATAGGCGATGAGATCCTCATCGGTCAGATCATTGATACCAATTCGGGCTGGATTGCCAAACAACTGCTCCGATTCGAAGTGGATATCGTTCAAATGACATCGATCCCTGATACAGAAGAAGCTATTTCAAAAACGCTGAAAGACGCCTCTTCCCGGGCAGATTTGATTTTAATCACCGGAGGCCTAGGTCCAACCAAAGATGATGTTACGAAAAAAACAGCTGCAAAATATTTTGAAACGACCTTGGTTCGCGACGAAAATGTACTTCGTCATGTGACGAACATCTTTGAATCGCGTAAGTTAAAAATGCTTGACATCAATCTGCAGCAGGCCGATGTACTCGCAAATTGTGAAGTCTTATTTAATGACTATGGTACTGCGCCCGGCATGCTGGTAAACCAAGGCGAAAAGCGGTTTATATTTATGCCCGGAGTTCCCTTTGAGATGAAATTTCTGATGGAAAAACACGTACTCCCTTTATTAGCAACACAAGATCCAGACCTATTTATCTGTCATGAAACGATCTTGGTGGGAGGTATCGGTGAATCCTATTTAGCAGAAGAAATAAAAGATATCGAAAGCGAACTGCCACCTAGCATAAAATTAGCCTATCTACCGACATTGGCATTTATCCGGTTAAGACTATCCGGAAAAAGTAGAAACAAGTCTGATATTATGCTTCAGGTTGCTCTTTTCAAAAAGAAACTTATCCATCGTCTACAGCAGTATATTGTAGCAGATTATGATACGGGCATAGAGTCCCATCTGATTAAAGAGCTTACTCATCGGGGCAGTACCCTGACTACGGCTGAAAGTTGTACTGGTGGTAGTCTCGCCGCTTCGATCACTTCAGTAGCGGGAAGTAGTGCTGTATTTCTTGGCGGCACGATTCCCTATTCCAACAGATTAAAACACCAACTGCTCAACGTCAATGAAGAAACATTGGCTCAATATGGTGCCGTAAGTGAACAGACCGCAGTCGAAATGGCCTCGGGCTCAAAAGCAGCGTTCTCTTCGGACTATGCCATCGCAACGACTGGAATAGCCGGTCCAGGTGGGGGCACAGCTGAAAAACCTGTTGGAACGATCTGGGTGGCTGTCGCCGGAAAAAAAGAAATTATAACCAAAAAGTTTCAATTTGACAATGACAGGCTCATCAACATCGAACGTACACGAATGAATGCCCTTTTATTATTATGGCAATTGTTATTAAAAGAAAAAGAACAAGAAGCACAATAGGATAAAATAATGTTTTAAAAAAACCGCTATTTAAGGAATAATATTTTAAATTGTTGAAAGTAAACCACAATTTAATTAACTTCGTTTTTCTATAACGAGATTGCTAAAAAATATGGCTTTATATAAACTCTTACTCCCAAAAATGGGAGAAAGTGTATCCGAGGCAACAATCACAAAATGGTTAAAACAACCTGGTGACCGGATTGATGAAGATGACACTTTATTGGAAATCGCAACTGACAAAGTTGATTCAGAGGTACCTTCTCCCGTAAAAGGCGTTCTAAAAGAGCAACGTTATACCGTAGACCAGACAGTCCAAGTGGGGGAAGTCGTTGCAATTATAGAAATTGAAGGCGAAGAGGAAGAACTTACGCCTCCTCAGCAAGAAATTACAATTCCTTCAACGACAAGCTCCGAAGAGCGTTTAGATTTGAACATACCAGGTGTCGAACAGTTGCCCAATGTCGGTGTTGACACTTCTTCTGCTCAGTATGAGAGCACGCTTCGTTTCTATTCACCTTTAGTAAAGAATATTGCTCGTCACGAAGGATTGTCTCAAGATGAACTTGACCGTATACAGGGTACTGGAGCAGAAGGAAGAGTGACGAAGGAGGATATTTTAACGTATGTAGCGCATAGGGATTCGTCATCCAAATCTGAAACACCTCTTCAGACCGATCAGGCTGAAACACGCACGGAGTCGCCCAAAATAATCGTAACAGCTCCATCCCATGTTCATACCGTTGCAAATGGCAATGATGAAATCATTGAAATGGATCGCATGCGAAGAATGATTGCAGACCATATGGTCAAAAGCACGCAGATCTCCCCCCATGTATGTTCATTTGTTGAAGCAGATGTAACGAATTTGGTTTTGTGGCGCAATAAAGTTAAAGATGCCTATAAAAAGCGCGAGGGAGAAAATATTACGTTTACCCCTTTATTCATTGAGGCTATCAGCAAGGCACTTAAAGATTTCCCATTGGTCAATATCTCGATCGATGGCTACAATATCATTAAGAAGAAAAATATCAATATCGGTATGGCCGCCGCATTGCCTAATGGAAATCTTATCGTACCAGTAATCAAAAATGCGGATCAATTGAGCTTAGTCGGATTGAGTAAAAGTGTAAACGACCTTGCACAACGGTCGAGAGCAAATAAGTTGAAACCAGACGACACACAAGATGGGACATTTACATTCACCAATATCGGCGCTTTCGGTAATATAATGGGTACGCCCATCATTAATCAGCCGCAAGCTGCAATCTTGGCAGTAGGTTCAATAACAAAAAAACCAGCAGTCATAGAAACGGAATATGGCGATATGATTGGCATTAGACATATGATGTATCTATCCCTCTCCTATGACCATCGCGCAATTGATGGAGCACTTGGAGGTACATTCTTAAAACGCGTTGCAGATTATTTGGAAAATTGGGATACGAATAGGGTAATCTAACATCCAAAATCGATCAATAGAAAAGGCTCTGTCAGTTGTTACTGACAGAGCCTTTTTTTGATGAGTATATACTTTTCTATTTCAACAAACTTTGTTCAAACTGCATTTTCTTCTTCTTGATTACCCGTTGAAATCGCAGATAGAGTAAAAGAGAAGACGTCAACAAACCTAATGTCAGCCCATACCATATCCCCTGGATGCCCCAGTTAAATACTATTCCCATTAGATAGCCGCTTGGCAAACCAATAATCCAATACGCAACAAATGTAATAATGGTGGGAATATTGACATCCCCCATGCCCCGTAATACCCCAAGACCGACCACTTGTGTGCCATCAAACAATTGGAAAAGTCCCGCTATGATCAACAGTTGAGAAGCAATAATGACGACGGCATGATCTGATGTAAAAATATAAGGCAGAAAATTATTCAGCAATGCAAACAAGGAAGCCGTAATCAACATAAAGATCAATACCAACTGGTATGAAGTAATCGCAAACCGTTCAAGACGGAAAAGATTTCTATTCCCATAGCTATTCCCCACCTTGATCGTGGCAGCAGCAGCAATCCCGCTCGCCATCATATACGTCATGGCGGCCAGTTGTATGGCTACCTGATGGGAAGCTTGCGCCGTAGCACTTATTGTACCGGCTAAGAGCGATGCCCCCGCAAAAGCCCCAATTTCAAAAACATATTGCATTGCTACTGGCGCTCCAATCCGCAATATTTTAAGCAGTCGATCCCAATCGATCAGGGTCACTTTAAAATATTGGATATACCCCTTGAATTTCTGCGATCGTAACACATAGGTCATCATGACAGTCATCATGAGCACACGGTCAATCAATGTACTATATCCAACCCCTTTGACTCCCATTGGACTGATGCCAAACATCCCTTTGACAAAGATGATTGCCAAAATAATATTCAGTACATTTCCCCAAATAGTTACATTCATGGCTTGCTTGGTAAATCCTAATCCCTCGGCAAATTGCTTGAATGTACTGAACACCATCAGTGGAAGCATCGATAAGCTAAGGATAAGCAAATAAGGCTTCGCTTCCTTCACCACCGCCGGATCTTGGTCGAGGTGATCGATAGCCAACATAGAACCAAAGTAAACTAAAGCAAACAGTAAAAGACCCGATAGAAGATTTAACCAAAAGCTATTAGATAACAAGATGGCACACTCTTTCTTATTATCACGACCATTCTCTTGCGCAATCAATGGCGTGATGCCATACGCGATACCTAATCCGATAACCATAACAACCATGAAAACAGCATGCACTAATGAAACTGCTGCCAGTGGAATAGTTCCTGCAAAATGTCCTACGATCACACTATCTGCGGTATGGACCAATGTATGTCCCAATTGTGATATCACGACTGGCCCCGCCAATACCATCGTACTTTTGTAATACGGCTTGAAAGTTTTAAATTTTCCCAACATAATCGATTTCTCAAAAAATAGCCACAAAAGTACGAAGATATTTCTGTCCTATCGTCATATTATAAAATATTTAGCAAAAATACAACAATTTACAGGCGCTAGACACGTA
This sequence comes from Sphingobacterium sp. UBA5996, assembly GCF_002429765.1. Taxonomy (NCBI): domain Bacteria; kingdom Pseudomonadati; phylum Bacteroidota; class Sphingobacteriia; order Sphingobacteriales; family Sphingobacteriaceae; genus Sphingobacterium; species Sphingobacterium sp. UBA5996. The sequence continues at coordinate 59,024 of NZ_DJAS01000025.1, read as the reverse complement.
CCGCGTGTTAAGTAATTTTTATGTTTCAAATACCTTAAAAATATCTTAAATTTACTTTTGGGTCTAAGAACTATAGAAATATAAATGTAACTTAGCATCTAGTTAGTAATCAAAAGAAGAGGAAAAAGAGTATGTACAATCCAGTAATAGCATTTCTAAACATCGGCACGCAGGAGATGATCTTAATTGTGTTTGCAATCTTGTTACTTTTTGGAGGCAAAAAGCTTCCTGAATTGGCGAGGGGTTTAGGAAGAGGGATACGTGAATTTAAAGATGCGTCAGAAGGTATAAAACGTGAGATTTCAGATCAAATCAATAATTTCGAAAAAGACATAGACGTTAAGCCAGAAGTAAAAGAAGAAGCTGTTCCTAATGACGTACGTCTGGCGGAAGAAAAGGTCCAGACAGCGCACCAAGAAGAGGTTAAACCAAATGAAACTGCACAGGGATCAGAAATAGAACAGCCAAAGAAAAAATATGAGTTCACCACTCCCGCCGGTGTCGTCGAACACAATCCCCATAAGCAACCGGATTACGGAGAAGAACCATCTCATATCACTTACGGATATAATGATCATTTTGCTGAAACTAAAAACAACGAAGTAGAAGATAAAAAAGTTCCTGAGCAGGACAATACCCATAAACCTGCCTAATTTTACTATTTTAGTTTATAATTAGATATACTTAGAGCTGTTGAATCACCATTCAACGGCTCTACTTTTTAAGATTAAACCATCAATGAGCTTATCAACACACGAAATTATTATTGCTAACGAGCTTTCTATTAGCGAAAAACAAGTTCGCACGACTATTGCACTATTAGACGAAGGTGCCACCGTTCCCTTTATCTCGCGCTACCGTAAGGAAATGACCGGAAGTCTAGATGAAGTTCAAATCACCGCCATCAGAGATCGTTTCCAGCAATTGCGGGACTTAGATAAACGCAAGGAAGCTGTTCTGAAATCAATAAACGATCAAGGGAAATTGACCCCAGCACTTGAACAACAAATATTAGGTGCCGAAACCATGGCCAGCTTGGAAGATATTTACCTCCCTTACAAACCTAAGCGCAAAACGCGCGCAAGTGTGGCTCGTGAGAAAGGGTTGCAACCCTTAGCGGATCTTATTTTAGCACAAGAATCTGGCGATTTCCTTGCACTTGCCGAAAGTTTAGTGGATGCAGAAAAAGGCGTAAAAAATACGGAGGACGCGTTGGCAGGTGCTCGCGATATTATCGCGGAAATCATTGCAGAAGACGCTACTGTAAGAGCTAAATCGAGAGCTATTTTTCTCGAAAAAGGCTCATTTGTTTCAAAAGTAGTTCCTGGAAAAGAAGAAGCTGCAATAAAATATAAAGATTATTACGACTGGTCTGAATCCTTAAAAGATGCTCCATCGCATCGTGTGCTGGCCATGCGTCGTGGTGAAAAAGAAGAATTGCTCTACTTGGACATTGCTGTCAATGAAGAGGAAATTCTACCGCGTATCGAATCTATCTTTGTGAAGAGTGGCAACGCTGCAGCTGCTCAGGTAAAACTTGCCCTGATAGACAGTTATAAACGTCTCCTCAAACCGTCCATGGAAACAGAAATACGTGTATTAACCCGTCAGAAAGCAGATGAGGAAGCCATCAAAGTTTTTGCAGATAACGTGCGTCAATTGCTTTTAGCCGCTCCATTGGGACAAAAGAGATTACTTGCAATCGACCCCGGGTTTCGCACCGGCTGTAAAACAGTCGTATTAGATGAACAAGGCCAGCTTAAAGAAAATACAGCTATCTTCCCACATACTGGTGCCAATGGACTGGCAGAAGCCCAAAAAACCATTAAGTATTTAGTATCGAAATATGATATCCAAGCTATCGCGATTGGAAATGGAACAGCTGGCCGCGAAACTGAAGAATTTGTACGGAAGCTTGGATTAAACAATGTGACTATTGTGATGGTCAATGAAAGCGGAGCTTCCATTTATTCTGCTTCCGAAACTGCCCGGGAAGAATTTCCAGATCAAGATGTTACGGTACGTGGCGCAGTATCCATTGGCAGGCGATTGATGGACCCACTTGCTGAACTGGTTAAGATTGATCCAAAATCCATTGGTGTCGGACAATACCAGCACGATGTAGACCAAAACAAGCTACAAACCTCTCTCGACGACACGGTCATCAGCTGTGTAAATGCCGTAGGAGTTGAACTGAATACAGCATCCAAACAAATTTTATCTTATGTTTCTGGTCTAGGTCCATCCCTGGCACAACAGATCATTAAATATAGAAACGAGAATGGCCCCTTTGCTTCAAGACGTGAACTGAAAAAAGTACCTCGTCTTGGCGATAAAGCTTTTGAACAAGCAGCTGGCTTTCTTCGCATTCGGCATGCAGCAAATCCATTGGATTCGTCGGCAGTACACCCCGAGCGATATGCATTGGTTGAGCAAATGGCCAAAGATTTAGGAAAAAAAGTGGACGATTTATTGAAAGATGCGGATCTTAGAAAATCTATTCCCTTAAAAAACTACATCTCAGAGGAGGTAGGCCTACCGACATTAAACGATATTCTAAGTGAATTAGCGAAACCGGGACTAGATCCACGCGAAAAATTCGAAGCATTCTCATTCACTGAAGGTGTCAACAGCATTGGGGATCTAAAGGTCGGTATGAAACTTCCAGGAATCGTCACTAACATTACCAATTTTGGGGCTTTTGTTGATATCGGTGTCCACCAAGACGGTCTGGTACATTTAAGTCAATTATCCAATCGTTACGTATCAGATCCTCAAGAGATCGTGAAAGTACAGCAGCATGTGATGGTTACAGTGACGGAAGTCGATGAAAAACGTAATCGCATTGCTTTATCTATGAAGACCGAAGAAAAGTCCACTCAGCCAAACAACAGGAGAAAGGATAACAAAATACAGGTCGAACCACAAACGGATATGGCAAGTAAGCTAGCTGCCTTAGCTAGTAGGTTCAAATAGATACGTTTAATTTCACCTAAAAGAGCTGATCTTTGCTGGACTACCTCCCATAAAGTATATACACTTTTGGAAGCGTTCCATTAATGGTCAGCTTTTTTGTTCCGTTAAATCTGATTTTAATGACTCATAGCGACTCTTTATTTGTATCTTTAAAGAAAACAACGATAAGCCCGTTATGAAAAATTGCACGCTATTATTCTTCCTTTTTTTTGGGACCTGTTTTTCTAAAGCCCAAGCACAACAGCAACTTCATGACGGAGCCTATCTGTATCAGGATGGCATGAATAAGCATTTAATGCTCGTTAAAGACCATTACATCTCCTTCATAAGTTACGATGATGTGAGGAAACGTTTTCACCATACTTGGGGTGGCACACTTGATAAACAGCAGAATCTGATCAATATCCTTATCGAATATAACTCACAGGATTCGACTACTGTCGGTAAAACCATGCAATTGCCGTATCGGGCTGAAGTAGATTCTCTCCATCTAAAAACAGCCCATCATTACCATCTCTATATGAAGCAGAAAAAGATTCCGCAGGATCTTGATGCACTTTGGCGAATTAGTGGGCGTCAACAGGAGGGAAAAATGAATAATATTCCAAAAGCAGATCGCAAAACAATCAAAATATTAGTTGATGGATATTTTCAATGGGTAGCGATTAATCCTGCACAAAAAGGTTTTTATGGTACTGGCGGGGGATTGTATCAATATGCTCGAAATCGGTATACTGAAACACTACAATTCTTTTCGAGAGACAATAATCGAGTTGGGCAGGCGCTCGCCTTTGATGGTGAAATTGTGGCTGGAGCATGGCACCATAAAGGAAAAAGTTCGAAAGGAGACGCTATTTATGAAATCTGGAGTAAAGAAATAACAGAATAAAAAAAATGACAATAGAACAATTTCAATCTCTTGAAAGCCCAGTTCAGCACTGGACGGCAGTACAAAAATCACTTTGGTATGATCTAAAAGGACATTGGAAAACAGCCCACGATCTGATTGATCAATTAGGCGGAATTGACGCAGCACATGTTCATGCATACTTACACCGAAAAGAAGGCGATCAATGGAATGCAGAATATTGGTACCGCCGCGCAAAACAGGATGTTTACAAGGGTAGTCTGGAAGAAGAATGGAAAGAGCTCTTTAAACGATATGTATGATAATAGACAATTTTCCACGAGTCTGTTCACTTTTTAATACATTCCCCAACGACATTGCGACAATAATATTAAAAAAAATATATTTTTAACTCAATAGCACTCAAGTCCGCCACATCCTAACAAAATATTACCAATTAAGAGAGCTTTGCAAGGAAAAATCGATAATTTTACGTAACAAACCTATCACAAAGAAAAATATTATAAGGCGAATAAACAGAATGGCACAGAAATTGAATAACACATACTATACTTGAGAAAGTATACTTTTCATAAATTTAGGTTAATAATTGGTTAGGTTAAACACTTGAAGTTCCCCACTTCAAGTGTTTTTTTTTGTAGAATTAGCTTGCATCAAATAACTTTCTATTCCGCTTCTGGTGTGACTTTTATGTACAACTTCACTTCCTTTTCTAATAACACTTCTACGCTAAGCATACCTTCTATTTATAGCACGGCAAATCATTTATCGAGGTCTGTAATGAAACTTTAAAATAAATACATTGCATTACTATGTATTTTGTTATATTTACCTCCATGAACAAAGAATTTATTGACAAATGGATTTCACAGCTAAAAAAAGGAAGCCTTTCTTTTGTTATACTCGGTGTCCTCGCTTACGAGCAAGAATACTATGGTTACGATCTTATCCAGGAGGTCAAGAAGAAAACCACCATTGATATTGCTGAAGGAACATTATACCCTTTATTAATTCGTTTAAAAAACGAGGGGTTGGTCGAATCGCAGTGGGTTCCGCAGAAGACTGGGATTCCAAGAAAATATTACAAAATAACAAAGGAAGGCCAAAGTACCTTCTTAGAAATGAGAAGTTACTGGGCAGGCTTAAACCAACACTTAACCACCTTGACTCATGCATTATAACCAAATACATTTTACCAATAGATTCTCGGCTCAGCTTTATAAAAATTACATGTCAACAGCCACGGCTCTTGTCAAAAAATTAGCATTGGAGCAACGTCAGGATATATTATGCGAAATTAATAGTCACATATTTGAGGCGTTGCAACAGCAATTTCCCCAACAGTTAATCCAGGATACGACGCCTATGCAGCTCGAAGATATTTTGGAGAAGCTAGGTTTACCTGCGACCTTTATCTTAGAAATGATCTCTTCAGCCTCCTTAGGTCAGGCAATAGCGCCTTCAACTGAACCGACATCCCTCTTGCAGATCCCCATCATGTTTGCACGAGCGATAGTCAATTTGGTTTATTACACCACCTATACCCTGATGCTTATTGCTATATTTTTAGTAGTGGCCAAGTTTGTTGATCCACAGGGAGTAGGCTTTTTCTATGCGCCCAATAAGTTTTTCATATTCGGAAAACTTATTCTACAGCAAGAAGAGGCCATACGGTATGAACAATTGGGCAATTATTTTATTCCAGTTCTTCTATTTATCATCATTGGGCTGTACTATTCTTCAACGCTTATTTTAAAAATCAAAAAATCTATATACCATAAATTATGAAAAGAACCTCACTTTTGCTCTTGCTATTAGGCAGTCTAACCAGCCCAATTTTAAAAGCCCAACAATTTAGTCCTATCCGGATGGACAGTCTGATGTCAATATTAGAAAGTAACCAAGTCTGGATGGGCAGTATTGCGATAAGTAAAGGAGACGAATTGCTCTACCAAAGGGCCATTGGAAATGCAGACATCGCCCAGAAAAAGAAAGCGAGCCCAGATACCCGCTATGGTATAGGGTCGATTTCAAAAACTTTCACAGCAACCCTTGTTCTAAAAACAGTGGAACTTGGCAAGCTAAAACTGAACCAAACATTATCGACTTATTTTAAAGACATTCCAAATGCAGAAAAGATCACCATTCATCAATTGTTAAATCATAGTAGCGGTGTTCATAGCGTCACCAACGACAAAGATTACCTAACATGGAACACTCAACCTCAAACTGAACAGGAACTTGTTGAACGCATTATCAAGGGTGGTGCTGAATTTACCCCTGGAAGCAAACATGAATACAGTAATTCAAATTATATTTTACTGACATATATCCTAGAAAAAGTATGGAAAAAAGATTACGCTGCGCTCCTGAAAACATATATCTGTGGACCATTGAAATTGGAACAGACCACATTTGGGCGACCACAAAATAATAGCGGTGCTGTTAGTGAATCCTATCGATTTACGCAAGAATGGATCCTTGAACCACACACCCACAACTCTGTTCCCCTCGGTGCGGGGGCAGTTTGGTCAACGCCAACAGATCTAGACAAATTTTTCAATGGTTTATTCAGCCATAAAATAATCAATGCGGCGAGCCTCGACGCCATGAAAAAAATAGATCAAGGTTATGGACTTGGCTTATTCCAGTTGCCGTTCTATGAGCATATGGGTTTCGGACATACCGGCGGAATCGATGGCTATTCTTCTGTAGCTGGGCATTTCGATGATGGTAATTATAATGTCGCTATCATTAGTAATGCCAACAATTATAATAATAATGAAATCCTAAAGTTCAGTTTAGGTGAACTTTATAAAAAGTCCTTCCCACTACCGGATCTTACGGAAGTACAATTGACAGACGAAGAAATTACTAGTCTTGTTGGCGAATATAAAAGCGAACAGCCTCCAATCCAGATAAATATTACCCGAGAAGGAAACAAAGTGTTCGGACAGGTCATTGGTCAACCGTCGTTTCAGCTGAAAGCAAAGGATAAAAACACACTGATTCAACCGCAATTTGGTGTAAAAATAGTTTTCGAGCGCAACGAAAACAAAATGACACTCTACCAAAATGGACATACACTTGTTTTGAAGAAATAAGGAGAAATTGTTGCTAGTGCGCGTAGCTATACGACTTGATTAATGAATATAACCCCATTTGCTATCCATATCTTCCCTATTCATCAAATTGTACAATCTAAAAAGCAGGATTTTATTTAAATCTTGCTTTTTAAGTTTCATATTTCACGAATTGTCTAAACAGAAATTATTGTTATAGGTGGAATTCAAAATAACTATAGTGCATATTTAAAACAATTCCCAAATCAAATTGACCGGTTTCGATATCTTGAATCAGAATACGCAAAATTATTGGGCACAGTCAAGACAATAGAACATATTTTGGGAATTCACTTACACTGAAACAATATTTTATGCTGGGTTATATTCATAATTTAATATTATAAAAACAAAGAAGTAGCTCATTTAAGATGCAAACCGTGTCTACAAGATATATTCTTGGGGATTAAATCAATACCTTCTCTTTTGCAAAAGAGGTAATTTGAGCGCTGGTTTAAACCTTGTTGTATATCCTTTGGGTTTCCTTGATAACAGCTATGCTATAGCGTTGCTATCTATTTGGTCTTTCGTTGCTATCTGATTACTATAAGACCAAATAATAGGTAAAGAAACAGCAAACCGTAGGCAAAGAAACAACAACGAAATAGCAGAGAACCAGCAAAGGATAGGCAAAGAAACGGTAAAGAAATGGCAGAAAAACAGCAAAGGATGGGCAAAGAAATAGCAAACCAATACGCCAGTAGTACCAACGAAGGTAGCAATAAGAAACAAGAAAATGCTCGTTAAAATCTTTCAATATTTGATATCCTTCTTTTCATTTCTTCAAGTTCAGAACGTGACAATTTTCGCTGTTCAGCATAACTATCAGCATACTGCTCTTTCAATTTGCGCAGACCCTTTCGGCTATCCGCTTCATAATCGTTAACATCAAAAGTCACTGAATCTGTAGTTAAATTGGCTATACGATAGAGTGTACGCATCGTTTTACCATCCTTTGGATAAGAAACCTCATACACATCGCCTACTTTTGGATCTTTCAGGTATTTTTCTTTCTTTTTTGCACCTGAAATCCCAGCTATAACAATAGCAGCTACTAAAAGTCCAATCAGCATTAAACCCGTAAAATAACCGATAGGTGTTTTACGGATAGTTCCTGAAGACAGGGATTGAAGTGTCTGTGGCTTAATTTCAGATTGGTAGCTCAACTTTTTGCAATGATTGCAAATCGTAATAATCTGCGCAGAATAGGGAAATATGGGTATCCAAAAAATATGAAAATACTTAATCTGTCTATAGGCAAAGAGAGACTGAGCCGTGCCACAATAATCACAGTCGCCTACTGCCGATTGCGATTTGTTAGTTAATACCTTGGTTCGTGTGCCAAAAATAATCATAGTATGAAGCATTTTAATTCTGTATAATCGGAATACAAGAATCCTGCCCAATTCCGAACAGAATATACAAGGATTTACAATTCGCAATCCGCCGTTTACGATTCGCAACTACCCATCAATATGCTAATAGGCGCCATATTGCAAAGTCCAGATGAAAGCTTTAAGCAAAAAAGCAGCTTCCGTTTTTTATCTATACTAGATCAGCTCGTCTATATTTAATCATTCTGACTCAAAAATTACAAAAAAGCTGAAAATAAAGTATAGTTATCAGGTGGATTTTATATATTTGCATTAACATTTTTTAACACATGAAACAGCATATACAGTATACCCTTGAAAAACGAATGTCCTAAGGGGATGTTTTACAAGTAAATTCAAATATCTCCGATAACCCATCTCAAACAATACACTCACTATTATAATTAGTATGACAAAAAACAACATAAATTTTGTCGTAATGGCCGCGCTTTGTCTAAGTTCTGGCGCACTATACGCACAAAACACTATAAAAGGAAAAGTAGTTGACAATAACAACAATCCTATTCAAGGGGCTACTGTCACCGAAACGACCAGTAAAAAACAAGTACAGACAGATACAAATGGTCTATTTGAGTTACCTTCTTCTGGCAGCTCGCTAAATATCAATATACAATATATAGGCTTTGAAAGTAAAACGGTTCAAACTAATCCGACAGGCTTTACCACAGTTCAACTTGTGCCTTCAACTGCCCTGTTAGACGAAGTGGTCGTAACGGCTTTAAATATATCCAAGGAAAAAAAGACGTTAGGATATTCTATTCAGGAACTAAAGGGAAAAGATCTTTCCGAAGCTAAAGAAAGTAATCTCGTAAACTCCTTAGCCGGAAAAGTTGCTGGGGTTCAGGTAACAAATAGTCAAGGAAATATGGGTTCTTCGAGAATTATTATCCGTGGAGAAACTTCCATTGCCGGAAACAATCAACCTTTATTTGTGATTGATGGAACACCTGTTGATAATTCCCAGCTGGGAACGAGTGGTAACCGTGACTATGCAAATGCAATTTCAGATATCAACAGCGAAGACATCGAATCCATAAGCGTACTAAAAGGGCCTAATGCAGCTGCGTTGTATGGTTCAAGAGCCGCCGCTGGGGTGATTTTGATTACGACAAAAACTGGAAAAAAACGCAAAGGATTGGGGATAAATATTAATTCAAATAATACCATTGAACGTCTTGCCGTTCTACCCGATTATCAAAATGTATTTGGACAAGGTGCCAATGGAAAGTTCAGCTATGTTGATGGAAAGGGTGGCGGTATCAATGATGGTGTTGATGAAAGCTGGGGGCCAAAAATGGATGGCAGACTCATCCCACAATTTTATTCAAAGGGTGAAGCAGTACCTTTCTTGCCACATCCAGATAACGTACGCAGCTTTTTTGGAACAGGACGAACATTAAACAATGGAATATCTATTGCCGATGCCACAGATAAAGTTGATTATCGTTTTTCTTATAACAATAGTAATCAAACAGGAATTATCCCAAATTCTTCGATTGAAAAAAATAACTTCAATATTAACACACGTTATAAAATCACGGAAGATCTGACACTTACAGCAAATGCAAATTATGTACGTACAAACTCAGGTAATTTACCAGGTGTAGGGGGCTTTCGCTCGAACGGCTATATGCTCCAATTTACCTGGTTTGGCAGACAGGTCGATGTTTCCCGTTTAAAAAATTATCGGGATGAAAACGGTAACCTTGTCAATTGGAACAATAGTTATTATAGCAATCCATACTTCATCGCAGAGGAAAATACGGTACAGCAACAACGCGACCGAATTTTTGGAAATGTTGGTTTAAATTACAAGATCAACGAGTTTTTGACAGCCAACTTCCGTACTGGTAACGATTATTATACTGATCGTAGAAAAATACGGATTGCTTATGGTACCAATGGTACACCCTACGGTTCCTATGAAGAAGATGCTTATACAGTAAATGAAAATAATACGGAGTTTACTTTAAACTACAATAGACCGCTTTCAACAGACTTTACGCTGGATATATTAGCTGGAGGTAATATACGTAGCCAATCGCGGCAACGCAATAACCAAAAAGCCCCGCGTTTAGCTGTACCTGATGTCTATACGCTAGCAAACTCCAGAGATGCCTTGATTTCAACAGGTGAATATAGCCCATTGAAGGCCTACAGTATTTTTTCATCGGCGCAATTAGGGTACAAAAATTATGCATTTTTGAATCTAACAGCTCGAAACGACTGGTCTTCTACTTTGCCTGTTGACAATCTTTCGTATTTCTATCCGTCTGCAAACGCTAGCATAGTCCTGACAGATGCATTCGCTATTCAAAGCGATATATTGTCTTTCTGGAAATTACGGGGGGGATGGTCCAAAGTAGGTAAAGATACAGACCCTTTTAGTTTAATTGATTCTTATCTATTTAGTGCACCATACGGAGACAACCCACAATTATCGGTCAATGACATTAAGAAAAACCCAGACCTAAAACCCGAAACAACCACCTCAACTGAGCTAGGTACCGAACTGGCTTTCCTAAAAAATAGAGTGCGATTAGACTTAAGTTTATACGACATCAATAGTATCAACCAGATTTTAGCCGTTGATGTGAGTCCATCGACAGGTTATAAGAAGAAACTCATGAACGCCGGAAAGATCAACAATAAGGGGCTTGAAATTCAATTAGGGGTTACACCGGTGAAAAAACAGGATTTCCAATGGGATATCAATGTCAACTTCGCAACAAATAAAAGTAAAGTTGTAGAATTAGACAATGACGGATTATTACAAAGTTATACGATCGGATCATCAGGAACCGTGCAAGTTTTGGCCGCAGTCGGAAGACCCTATGGAACTCTTTATGGAACTGGCTTCTTACGGAATGAATCGGGTCTACTTATCGTGAACGCCGACGGAACACCTGCCACTGATCCAGTGAATCACTATTTTGGCAAATTTACACCAGATTGGTTGGGCGGTATTACAAATCAATTCCGTTACAAAAACTTTGATTTAAGCTTTTTGATAGACATCAAGCATGGGGGCAAACTCTACTCAGGTACGAATGCGACCGGTAGAGGAACTGGGGTATTGGCCTCGACTCTCCCTGGAAGAGATGCTGAACATGGCGGACTGAGCTATACAGTTAACGGGACAACCTATGATGATGGTATTATCGTAGATGGCGTAAATGCAGACGGTTCAGAAAATACGAAAGTTGTATCGGCACAACAATATTATAAAACGCTATATAGAACCAATGAAGCAAATGTATTCGATGCTTCTTATGTTAAATTGCGCGAGGTAAAACTAGGTTACCAATTGCCAAATCATTGGATTTCCAAAATCGGCTTTCAGGGAGCTTCGTTCTCTTTAGTAGCTCGAAACCTGTGGATTATCCATAAGAACGCACCCAATATTGATCCAGAGACAGCCTTTAATACAGGCAATGCACAAGGTTTGGAAAGTTTACAGTTACCGACCACAAGAAGCTTTGGCTTCAATTTAAATCTTAAGTTTTAAGCAACTGAAATCATCGCTGCCTAAGGCAGTTCGATTTCTTACTAGCGAACAATTGAAGAACAAATAATTATTTTGAGCATGAAAATAAACAGCAAATATATAACAGGACTTATTCTCTTACTGGGCCTAACCACGTCCTGCAAAGATGAATTAGCAAAAGTCAATCAAAATCAGAATGAGGCAGAAAATCCTCAACCTGGCTACCTTCTCACAAGCGCGATTAAAACAACAGCCGACAGCTACTGGGGCGTAAGCAATAATCTTGCTTCTAGTCTGTTGTTTGTACAACATTGGGCTAGAATCCAATACACGGACCCCGACCGCTATATTTTCACAAACAATGATTTCACAGAAGGATGGTCAACCTGGTACTCAAAGAGCATCAGCCAATTAAAGATCACGCAAAAATTAGCAGCAAATAGCGGCAACGACAACTACAAGGGCGTAGCACTTATCTTGCAGTCATGGGTATTTTCATTACTGACAGATGCCTATGGAGATATTCCTTATACTGAAACAGGAGACATTGATGCTTATTTGACTCCTCGTTACGACGCACAGGAGAATGTATATAAAGGCCTATTGAACGATCTCAAAAACGCACAAAGTTTATTAAAAGTTGATGGTGAGGCTATCCAGGGTGATATTATTTATGAGAATAAAATCATTAAATGGAAACGTTTTGCGAATTCACTCAGATTGCGCTTTGCATTACGTATTGCTGACCGCCTACCGGATCTAGCCAAAACTACATTGCAGGAAATCGCAGCAGAAGGAAGTGGTTACATTAGCTCCAATGAGGATATCGCTCAGCTGATCTACCGCGATGCTCCTTATCGCAATCCCGTCAGTGCATCTTTTGAAGCAAGAGAGGATTATCGCGTGAGTAAAACAATGGTAGATAAGCTTGTCGAGTTAAACGATCCACGCTTACCTATTTATGCGGATGCAACGGACAAACCGACTAAGGAGCAATATGTTGGTCTCCCAAATGGCCTCACTTCAAGTGAGGCTAGCAGTATTGGTTTTGATCTTACATCCCGACCAGGAAAATATTTCCGTGAGCCAAAAGCTCCTGCAGTCTTCTTAAGTTATTCGGAGGTTCTTTTTGATCTTTCCGAGGCCGTAAGCAGAGGATTTATTACGGGTGATGCAGCAGATCTCTACCAAAAGGCCATTCGCGCATCTTTTGAACAATACAAAGTCAGTAATAATTTAATCGATGCCTACCTTCGTCAATCATCAGTAATTTTCGACCCCAATAACTATAAAAAGTCAATTGGCGAACAAAAATGGATTGCGTTATATGGGCAAGGTTTGGAAGCATTTGCCGAATGGCGTAGATTGGATTATCCTAAGTTAACACCTGCAAAACAAGGTGCTTTGGGCGGAAAAATCCCTTTGCGCTTTCTATATCCCGGAACAGAACAATCTCTCAATGGAGCTAATTACCGAGAAGCCATAGCACGCCAGGGTAGCAATACGTTGTTAACTAAACTGTGGTTTGATGTAGAATAAATAGATATCAACAGAACTAAAAGCGGAGAAAGCACAAATTTTTTCCGCTTTTTTTTTGAATAGATTTCTTACCTTAGTATAGGACTTTAACGATTTAAATGCCATGGATGATCAAACATTAGACAGAATAGACGAACTCAGTGAAGAAGGAAACATTCAATGTGACGAAGGCAACTATCAAGAAGCGATCCGCTTGTGGACCGAAGCACTTGATTTGGTCCCAAGTCCGCAAAATGTTCACGCAGAAAGCCTCTGGCTCGAAGCCTCTATAGGAGATGCTTTTTTCTTACTCGACGACTTTACCAATGCGCTCTCCCATTTTGAAAAAGCAAAACAAAATATCATCGAAAATGCTTACGAAAATCCGTTTATTATGTTGCGGTTAGGACAATGCTACCTACACGACAATAATAGTGAGCTGGCTCAGGAATATCTTCTCCGGGCTTATATGATGGAAGGAAAAGATATTTTCGAGGATGAATCCCCCAAGTACCTTACATTTTTAAGTAATAATATCGATTTAGATTGATAATTATCAATCTAAATCGATGGCTTCTTCACCTTTCATCGGCACACCAGATGCCATAACTGCGGCGTCGACAGCAAATACTGCTTAGTATTTTTGGCCTTTCTGCTTTGTTTCACTTTATCGTTAATAATCGCGTTCTCGAGAAGTCCTGCTTCAATGGCTCCCGATGCCAATTTCGTTGCCTTTAGAATAAGTAAAATTCTCACACATCGCCTGATCAAAGTAAATCTAGCGAACAGATTATTTTTCCAAAAAATAATGATCTAATTTGATAGCAGACAGCAGTGCATTGGCTACTAAATTAGCCTTAAAATCCAACAATAACCACTAAAAAAATCAAAAAAAGAGCACATTGATGTTGTCACAATTATAAAATAAACTATATTTGCACATTAATTTATATTTGATCTAAATAAATTACCATGAAGAATAGAACACGCTATTTGATGTTCAATTGTGGAATCTTTTTGCTTTTAAGTGCTAAGCTAAATGCACAAGAAATATCCCTTGTTGTAAAAGACCGAGAAAATAAACCATTAAGGCAAGCGAATATCAAAGTTGATGGAAAGAGCGTAGGATATTCCAATCAATTCGGGCAATTCAATTTTGCAAAAAAAAGTTTAAGCAATACTATTCAATTACGAGTATCCTATACAGGCTTCTCTCCGGTTGAAAAAATGGTGAATTTAGATACCGTTCAACAACCCTTAATCATTCAGCTTAATTCTACCCAAATTTTAGATGAGATCATTGTAACAGCAGGACGTAAAGCGGAAAGCATCTCCACTGTACCTTCTTCAGTTTCTATCTTAACGACAAAGGAGATTGAAGCCCAAAGCCAAATCAGCACTAATCTTTCCACTATTTTGGGTAACACCATTCCTGGGCTTGGAACTGCGACAAACAAAGCAACCAATTCCGGCCAGACCCTCCGTGGACGATCTGTATTGGTTTTGATTGATGGAATTCCACAATCCACCCCCTTGATGAATGGACAACGTGATCTCCGCACCATTGACGCAAGCGTCATTGAGCGAGTTGAAGTCATCAAAGGTGCTACTTCCATCTATGGAAATGGATCCGCAGGAGGCATTATCAATTACATTACGCGCACCCCGTCAAAAGATGCTGCACCGATTCAGGGAATGACTAGTCTGCGAACAACATTTAATCCCGTAAACAGCGCGGGTACCATGGGATATCGCATAGGCCAAACATTATATGGTCAAAAAAACAAATGGAATTATACTGTAAGCGGTTCGGCCGATTACGTTGGACTGCAACGCGACGGCGACGGTGTCCCCCTTGGTCAGACTGACGGTCTTTCGAACACCTATCAATACAACGCATTCTTAAAGGCTGGTTACCGCATCGATAGTAGTTCTAATATAACGGCAGTGTACAACTTCTACAGAAGCAATCAACACAACAGATACATCAGCCAGGCAGGTATATATGGACAGACTCCTACGATAGGAGTAAAAGGCGAAGATCCAGGTAAACCGGCTGGAACTCCCTACAACCACAATGCCATGCTGACCTACAACAAAAACAATCTCTTTGCCTCCACATCTTTAACGGCGTCAGCGTACTACAATACGTTTCGCTCAATGAATCGTTATGTCGAGAAAGCTTCTGCATGGTATGGTCCGGGACAAACACAAATCAATTCGGAGAAAAAAGGATTACGCGTTAATCTCAACACGCCATTTCAGCTATTGGGATCCAATGCGGACATTACCTATGGTATAGACTTATTAAATGATGTGACAGATCAGAATCTGACTGATGGAAGGGTTTATATCCCCTATATGAATATGTTAAACATTGCTCCATACGCCCAAATTAAGATTGATTTCCTAGAAAATTTAATCTTTAAAGGCGGTGTACGCTATGAAAATGCAACCGTAAAAATCAAGGACTTCAATACCATTGCTACAGGACCCAATAACGAGGGAAGTATTGCTGTAAAGGGTGGAAAGATCCCTTACAAAGGAGCAACCTTCAATGCAGGCTTACGTTATAACAAATATGCAATTTTTAACCCCTTCATTAGTTTCTCACAGGGTTTCGCGATTAACGAACTGGGTCGTATCGTCCGCAGAGCAACAGATAATGACCTAGACAGCCTAAAAACTGATCCAATCATTACCAACAATTATGAAATAGGATTTTCAAGTAATTATAGTATTTTCCAACTATCCGCTGCCTACTACTACAGTACATCCAAAATGGGAGTCGAACTCGTTGATATCGGTGGTTACCTGATGCCCCAACGTCTGCCAGAGGATGTATATGGATATGAAGTTGCATTAAGCGCTAACATTTCACAGCAATTGACCATTGGTGGAACTTATGCCTATGTAGAAGGGAAATCCAAAAAGGACGACGGAACAAAGTCCTACCTCAATGGCTCACGTATTTCTCCCAAAAAAGCAACGGGATATATTTACTACACGCCAATCCAACCCCTTACCTTTCAGCTTTTTTGGGTACATACAGGGTCACGGGACAGATTCCTTCCCAACGAAAAAGGAATATACAAAAACAGCGAGGGACCGGTCAAATCTGTTGATGTATTTAATTTAAATAGTAACTACCATATCAATAAACAATGGTCTATTGGTATGGGAATAGAGAACTTATTTAATAAAAATTATTATCCTGTCGTTAGTCAATACCGTGCCCTAAATGAAGAGTATGTAAAAGGACAAGGGATGTTGGCCTCGTTTAACATCAACTATAAATTTTGATATGTTTAAAACTGTCACCCTTTGGTTGCATAAATGGCTCGGAATCATTACCGGTGTTGTCGTCACCATCCTAAGCCTGACAGGCTGTATATACACCTTTCAGGATGAGCTCAAACTAGTGGCTTATCCCGAAAAATATTTTATCTCCGACACCACTGGCCATCCAACCATTCCACTTCCTTTAAGCACGCTTATTCACTATGCACAGAAAAGCCTTCCAAAGGATGAGAAAATTACGCGAATTGACCTTTATCCAACCAAGAACCGCACTTGGGTGTTTCGTGCTGTAAAAACTGACGAAAACGCATTTGGTCACTGGAATTATTACAAATACTATAAACGCGTATTCGTCAACCCATACAGCGGGCAAGTACAACACGTTGAAAATTCAAAAACAGAATTCTTTCAGCTGACACTTCAGCTTCACCTTAACCTACTTTTGGGCAAGCGATTTGGCCATCCTATCGTCTCTTGGTCAACCGCCATCTTTATTATTATCCTACTTAGTGGCATCGTTCTTTGGTGGCCAAAAAAATGGAAAAGCAAGAATCTCAAGCGAAGTTTTTGGCTTGATACCAAAGTTAAATGGAAACGACTCAACCACGATCTGCACAATGTCATCGGTTTTTATAGCCTATTCATAGGATTGATTTTTGCCATAACTGGACTCGCCTTTGCTTTCCCCGGCTTTAAAAAGTCATACATCGCAACATTCAATGTATTGCACTCGACAACAGCATCTTCTGGGCGCATTTCACCTGTGCCATTACCTAAGGCAGAAAATCAGTTTCAGGACAATGCGTTGCGGTATGCACTGACAAATTATCCCACCGCTGAAATGATGTCTATACGATTGAAAAAAGATACGCAAACAGGAATGGATATTCAGGTACGCCATGATGAAAAACGAAGCGGGGTGTTTGATTGGCTCTATTTTGACAGAAGAGGCAATAATCTATACGAAATCAAGTCTAGCGAACAACTACACTACGGTGATAAGTTGGGCGCCCTTAATTATGATATCCACACAGGTAGCATAGGTAACATCTCAACAAAAATCATTGCATGCCTAGCTAGTCTCTGCTGTGCGTCCTTGCCCATTACCGGATATATCATCTGGATGAACAAAAGCAAAAAGAAGAAAAAGAAACGTTATCAACACAATGTTAATAAGTACTGTTAATAAATGTATTTTTCTTATAAACAGGTTTTCAACAACGTTATTAACATTATGTGGAAAAGTTAACCCAACATAGTTATCGGAATCAACAGCTCGTTTCGAATGAATATATCGGGTAGTAAGCTAAATTGATCCAAATCTCTATTATTGGTCAAGCCATCTTTGAAAATTTGGAGAGCGTTCTTCACTGACAATGACAACAATACTTTCAGGGGTTGGTGGTATTAATGCTAACTTGATCCGATTCCTGCTAATTTTTAACATGGACTGAATCGCATCGATCCGAACGAGAAATTTTCGATTGATCTGGAAAAAAACCATTGGGTCCACCTGGGTGACCAAATGGGTGATGGTATCTTCAATAATATATGCGATTCCCGATCCCTTTTCCACGGCATATAGCTCTTTGTCCTCCGCCATAAAATAAGCAATATCAGCAATAGCCAAGGACTTTAAAAAATTTCCGTACTTCACTAGAAACCGCTGTTTGAGTTGAGGTTCGATTTTGGGTAGTAATGGCTCAATACGATTCATTACCTGTTTCAGCTCATCAACGTCAAAAGGTTTTAACAAATAGGCATAACCTTTATTTTGATAAGCCTCCAAGGCATATTGTTCGTAAGCGGTCGTAAAAATAAGAGGAACATCAACAGCCACCTGCTTGAAAATCTCAAAGCTCAGTCCATCCATAAGGTGAATATCCATAAAAATCAGATCAAAATGCTGCTTATTGATCGCTACCACAGCCTCCTGAATCTCTTTTGCATTGGAAAAGGTAAATATAGTTTCGCCGTATAGCGAGTTCAGCATTTCCTTTAAACCAACGCAAGCCCAATCTTCATCTTCGACAATCAGTATTTTCCATCCCATGGGTTGAATGTAATAAAAAATCCATTTCCTTAAAAAGAAAATGGATTAATATATATAGGATTTAAAAAAAATCAATTATTTCAACAGATCGGGATTATTGTTGATGGCTTCCTGTGGATAACGAATGACATAACGAGGATCATTCTGCTGTAAGGTTACCGTTCTGCCGAAGCTACTATGGGTGATCGTCGGTCTGGTCGTCCGTTTTAGATCATACCAGCGTAATCCTTCAAGTGCCAGTTCGCGCTTGCGCTCCAACATGACCGCATCTAGCAATTGCTCCTTTGATAAACTAGCGTCAGCTTTAGATTCTGTGGCATATGCATCTGTGCTGAATCTGTTTTTCTTTAATGCCGAAAGATACTTCAATGCTTCTGCGGTATTTCCCAGACGAACGTAACATTCGGCCATAGTCAAATAAAGATCAGCATTTCTAAAACTCACATTGAAACGATTTTCACCGCCTTTGAGAGATACATAATTACTGCCACTTTTTTGGAAATAACGGCCTTTTCTCAAATCACCATCTGAGTATGCCGATAACAAAGAAGGCGAGATAAACGAGCTTGAGCGAACTTCAGGAACGGACACCTTTTCCAGAGCCATAATCATCTCTGCTGATTCAAAATCGTTCGGAAGTTGACTTCCAGCAACATTCAGATCAACCAGTTTGTCATTTATAGCCGAAGCTTTTTTAGCAGCATCAATCGCTTCCTGCCACTCTCCGCGATACAAATGAACACGTGAGGCCATCGCATACGCAGCGCGTTTACTAAAGCGATAATTAGCGCCTTTTGCCTGATCATCGACAGTCAGTAAAGCTGTTCCTTTTTCCATATCCGTCAGGATCTGCGCATAAGACTCACCAATGGTCGCGGGAACAAAACGTTGTTCCAGGTCAATCTTTGTCGATAAAGGAACACCCCGAAGCCCTGCATTACCCGCTGAATAGACCTCACTGTAAAGATTTAACAACTCAAAATGAGCATATGCACGCATCAGGTAGGCCTCACCTTTAATCTGATCTACCGTGGCATTACTTCCTAATTTTTCATCGATGGTGCTGATAATTTGATTGGTATAAAAAATACTGTTGTAAAATGCCAAATAGGGATAAGCGATTGTTGTTGCGTCAGGATTTTGGTCGTTCCAAAGATAGATATCTTTGGTTCTAGCGGCATCGGTTGAACTTTCATCCAACAATAGTTCATCCGTACGCAAGGACAAATAAGACTTATGTGTTGGAAACCCCACATAGCTACTTGTCATTAATCCCCTAAAATCACTTTCCGAAGCAGGGATGACTGTTCCAACCGGTTGTATATCTAAATATTTATTGCAGGATGTCAATGCACTTGCTGTCATGATCATTCCAAAATAAATTATCTTTTTCATGTTAAAAATCAATTAAGAGAATTAAAAACTTGCAGAAAGACCAAAAGCAAAAGATTTACTTATTGGTTGTGCATAATAGTTGCCGTAGGTCTCTGGATCAAAATACCCATCGTAATTTGCGCCGAAAACAAAGAGATTACGCCCTTCTACATTCACACGCAAATTGCTCGCACCAATTTTTTTACTTACTGCAGCCGGTAAAGTATACCCTAATCGAATACTATTGATGCGGACATAGCTCATCTTTTTTGCCCAGATATCATACTGCTTGAAAGAGTTGATCGGATCGTTGCTTTCCATCCAAGCATAGGCCATCCAACGATCATTGAATTCGGAACTTATGCTTCCCAAAGCAGGCATATTACCACCTTCTTGCAATGCCTTAAAAAGATCTGTTGTATAATTCTGCCCACGGTCTACCAAAGCCGGATTATAAGTCGGGGTACGGCTTACCCAACGCTCCAAATTAAACACTGCAGAAATCGCAAGGTCAAAGTTACCATAACGGAAACGGTTAGTCATTCCACCGATAAACTTCGGATCTTTACTACCCTTGTATTTAAATTTAGAACGGTATTCTGCAGCAGTCATATCGGTTTGCGAAGTATAGCCCGGTAAGAATTCTGCCCATGGATCGTATAAACCATAAAACTCTTCAAAACTTGAAACGGACCCATCCTGATTTCTAAATTGCATTACGCCATCTTTATCCAAACCTGCAGTTTCCAATACATATAAACCATTTATGGGACGTCCCTCCTGTGCCTCCGGCGCATACGCTTTAGGATCATTCATGACCTTTAATAATTTATTGTCATTATGTGCGATATTGAAATCCGTTGACCAAGAAAACTTATCTGTCTGAATCTGACGGCTTGAAATCGTCAACTCAATACCTTGATTTCGTGCTGACGCCCAGTTAACCTGAACATTCTGAAAACCATTTTCCAAAGGTAAGGCGCTGAAACCAATCAGGTCAGTACTTTTTCTGTTATAATAGTCAACAGTAATGTTTAATCGATTTTTCCATAAGCCCAAATCAATTCCGGCATTATAAGACTGTGTCCGTTCCCAACGAAGTTTGTCATTGGCAGGCATATCAACAACCACAGTTCCCTCGGTGTTACCCGGAAGAAGCGTGGTATTACCATAGTTACCGACGATAAAAGGATAGGTATTGCGGTCTACATTTCCCTGGATACCATATGAAGCCCGTACCCGCAAATCGGACAAGGCCGTTTTTCCTTTAATAAACTCTTCTTCTAGCACATTCCACGATCCCGAAAGCGACCAAATTGGTAAAAACCGATATTTTGGATCCACACCAAACATGTTTGAACCATCGTAACGAATGCTACCATTGACGTTGTACTTACGGTCAAAGGTATAAGTTGCATTCCCATAAAATGACGCATATGAGTTCTCAATAAATCCCTTTTTGTACTGAAGAAATCTTGAATCTGTTTGATAGTTACTATTTGGAAAAACAATGCTCTGGGTAGTCAAAGTCGCCGGATTGTAGCCAAATCCTTTGGTTGACACCACTTTATTTGTAGTACGTCGCAGCTCTGTTCCTCCCATCAATTCCAGCTCATGGCGATCGTTCCAGCTTTTGTTGTACTTTAAGTAAGTTTTCCAGTTATATTGAAAAATACTATTATAGTCATTTTCGATCTTACCTCCAGTAGGCAAGAAATACTTATAAGTTTTACTAGCAGCATCGTAATACCGTGTAGCAGCACGTAACTTGCGCGTATTATAACTCTCTTGATCGGCAAATTTTTCTGTGCTGTTTTCATCAAACTGCAAGCCAAATTCGGAGCGTAATGACAATTGTGGAATAATCGTATATTCCAAGTAACCAATCGCTTTCAGTGCCTTATTCGTTAAAGTATATTTGGTATTTTCCCTTTCTTCTATAGCATTGAAAGGAATATAGGTATCTTTTTCATAGCCCTCAATATCCGGATCATAGTTGAATCTACCAGATTGATCATAAACAGAAAGATATGGGTTAACCGAACGCACATAATAACTTGGGTTCGTAAAAGCATCTTGATCCTGAATCGGATTTTGTCTATTCGAAATCGATCCTAATACATTAATACCCGCCTTAAATCGATCGTTGATTGTAAAGTCGTTGTTTAAGGTAAGGGAATAACGACGAAGATCAGCTCCTTTAGTTGCTCCCTTTTCATCATAAAAACCACTGGACATATAATAGCGATGTCCGTCATTACCACCCGAAATAGATGCAGAATACTGCTGATTCAGCGCCTGACGGTACAATTCTTTTCCCCAGTCCGTTTGTTGTGCACGCAATTGATTGATCGACTGCTGCACTTCTGGTAACAAAGCGGCCAGACCACCCGAACGATAAGCATCCAATGCATCTGCTTTTTTTAGTATCCGCATAACAGCGCCCTTATCCGTACGATAATTTAAATCGGTGCGGTCGGCCATCAATAACTCAAAATCTACCTTCTCGTTAGCATCCATCAGATTGAGCTTACCGAAATCCGGACGTTGCGTCACAAAGGTATTGGCCGACACTTGCAGTTTTGCGGGCCCAGATTTACCTCTTTTTGTGGTAATCACAATGACTCCATTTGCCGCCCTCGCGCCATAGATGGAAGTCGCCGCTGCATCCTTTAATACCGTAATATCGGCGATATCGTCAGGATTGATACCCGCAATCGGAAGATTACTCAAGCTATTCAAATTGTCTTTGTCAATTCGTTTGGGCAATTCAGCTCCTTCAATCGGCATGCCATCGATGACCCATAATGGGTCTTGTGTGCCATTGAGTGATACCGTACCCCGGATACGGATCTGTGGGGCACTGTTTGGTCCACCATTAAAATTACTCAGCTGCAAACCTGCGACCTGACCAGCCAACATTTCGTCGATCGATGCAACTCCCGTCTGTTTGATATCAGCAACGTTGATTTTATTGTAGGCAGTCGTATTTTTACGTTTTTTGATATCGGTATAACCCGTTACAATCACCTCATCCAAAGATTCGCCGCTAGGCTGTAACAAAATGGTTTTATGATCCTGAAATACCGGTACCTGAATTCGCTGGTATCCGACATAGCTAATCGTTACATATTTTAAATTATTAGGCACTTTCAGTCGAAATTCACCTGCCGCATCGGTCAACGACCCCAATGCCGACTGCTGTACCTGATTGGGTACACCGATGTCCTCTGCTACTGCCGAACTTTCAACGACAACCGTCGCCCCCACGACCGGTTTTAACGTGACCGCATCCAGTACCTTTCCTTTCAGTTCCCTGGATTCCTGCGCATGCGCAACGTGCACACACATGAAGGTCAACGGTATTAAAAACTTATTCATTTTGGTAGATGTTAATATATTAGTTTAATTCTAAGGTATTTGCAATACGTAGTAAAAGATCCATGTAATGCGATTTTGTAATGGCATCACCAGTCCGCTGCTTTTGTTTCAGCAACTGGTAGATCTCATATAATTCAGCGCGCTTGTAGGTCAGCATATCGGACGTGCGCATCATACCGGTGACATGGACATTCCGAAGTTCAACTTGCGAAGAGGATGCATGTTGTGGATGCAAACATAGAGCAGGTCGTGTCGCTTCAACCAACTGCTCAATGCCTGCCAGTTTCTTCGCGTTTAACTTCTCCATGGATTTGTTTGTAGAGACCATCAGCACATCCACATAGTTTTGTTGAAGCATCCGTGTTTTAAGATCCAACGCTTGTCCACTGATGGTTTTTGCAAAAATTGTCTGACGTACAGAAGTCAGAAACTCAGGTGCACTCCATGCTTTTTGACTTCCAAAAAGATTTTCCATCTCAACCATACGCAGTAGACGCTCATCGTTCACAAGTTTATACAACATAGCGTATTGAAATTCACGTTGTAAGTTATAAGGAGCGTACTCAAATGGTCCAATCGGCGAATCTCTCAACGGAAAAGTTTTTGCCATCAGCGCCGGCACGAACAACCACTCGGGCATGTAAAAGACATTTTTCTTGAGGTATTCCAAAGCACGCACCTGTTTTTCTTTCGGCACTGGACTATATGCATCTTTTTGATCGCCCAAAACGGCATTTTCTAGATAGATACCCCCGATGTTATTTAAGACATGGTCCGCATACGCGTACCATTGACCGACAACCCCCATATATAATTTACCAGCACGGTAGTAATCATCGCCTACCTTAGTGGTCCAATTGATTATATTTGGCATCATACGACGCAGATTCAGCATACCATATTCACCAGCTTTCATGGCGTCATCACCAAGATCTTCCGATTGAGCCCGCGGATCAACGATATTTTTGGAATCCTGTTGCTCACCATAATGATAAATCGGATCGTGTACATGGTTATCAATTTCCTTTCTCAACAAAGGTATTTCATCCCAAGGCTGTGTTTTACCGTACCAGCGGTAGGCCCAGCCAATCGCATACTTGTCGTATGCACCGATCACCGGGGTAATCTGTTCTACACCATCCTCAGGTTGCGCTACATAATTGAAACGCGCATAATCCATGATAGAAGGTGCTGTTCCCCCCATTTTTGCGGTAAAGCTTTTACTACGTAATGAATCCACGGGGAAACTCGCCGATGCCCCCATATTATGCATAAGCCCCAAAGTATGGCCAATTTCATGGGATGATACAAAACGAATGGCATGTGCCATTTTCTCATCGGAAAAAACATTAGCACGTACTGTTGTATCGACGATGCCTGTCTGTATACGCATCCAGCTGTTCAGAATAGTCATAACGTTATGCCACCAGATCACATCAGCTTCCAATATCTCCCCCGAGCGTGGGTCAACGACGGATGGCCCCATCGCATTTGCCTGTGCAGATGCTGCATAAACGATAGAAGAAACGTTAGCGTCGTCCGGATCAAATTTGACACTGTCGGGCTGTTGTTTGGCCAGAATTGCATTTTTGAAACCAGCAGCTTCAAATGCGACCTGCCAATCGTGTACCCCATCAATGATTGCCTGACGCCATTGTTTTGGTGTCGCCGGATCCAAATAAAAAACAATCGGCTTCTTTGGTTCTACAAGCTCCCCCTTCAAATAGCGCGCTTTGTCTTCATCTTTCGGTTCCAATCGCCAGCGATTGACCAGATTTTTCTTATCCAGTTCTTGTTGTTTATCGTTAAAATACCAACGTGGTGAAGTGAAGAATCCAACTCTTGGATCGGCAAAACGCGCAACCATAGGTGTTTCTGGAAGCTCATACAGATTGCTCGTTATCTCTAGAGAAACTGGCATCGATTCATTCCCTTCAGTCACCTTCGTGGACAATACCGATTTCACAACGATATTATTCGAATATGATTTGATATCTTCGATCGTAGAAATACTGGTCTTAGGCGAAGTACCCAAGCCCAAAGAGGTAAACACATCCGTAAAGCTCTTTTCTGAACCATCAAAAACCTTGTTTACTTTTATTACTACAGCACTGGAGTCTTTGGAGTAGCTCTCGACTTTAAAGGATTCGATATAAGAAGGACGGTAATTATCATAAACTGAAGCCGCAATCGCATCACCCTTGGGTACTTCGACCTGTGGTTTAATCTCCGAAACCCACACTTCTTTTTTCTCCTTACGATGAGTAAAACGAATGACCTTATTTTCATAATTCATCCCTTTATTTACGCCGGCCTCATTCAGCGCCAATGGAACAGAAGATAACTTCTGAATCAGTAGAATATCTTGCCCCATCTTTTTCAATGGAATCTCAAAGTAGTAGTTATTTTCCTTACGGATCACCGTAAACATCCCACTGTCCACATGTGCATCTTTCAACAATTTGTCGTATGCCGCTGTAGAGTCTTTTTTGTCTGTCGAATCCTTGGCAGCAATAACCGTCTCTTTTTTTCTTAAACCAACTGTTTGCAATATGGCACAAGATTGCATTAGACCCGTTGAAAATAAAAGACCTACGGCTAGCTTTGTATAAGTGTTTTTCATCAAATAATTATTTTTAAGCTCACTTTCAAAGGCATAAATGAGCTCGTGGCACGCTATTTGTTTTTCACTGGTGGCGATGTAATATCAACCGAATATCCATTGTCTAACCAAAGCTTGTATCAGCTGAGGATAAGTTATAGTAGAAAGTAATTGCATCTATTCCATGAAGTCAATCCTAAATTGCACGCTATAAAGGCCTTGACATTTTATCGGATAAGATTAGGCTGATCACAAACTAAAACCACTGGATTAAGAGCCAAATTTGTTAAAAATATTGTAGAGAATAATACATAAAGGGATGAACACGTAGTTTAGCGGTATGAACACGCACGATAAAAACATGAACACGTTAGACACCTTCAATTTCATTACGCATATAAGGTATTATGCGAGTGGTAATCGTACAATAAATTGTCCCCCCTCTATTCCGAACTGAAAACCAGACATTGTATAATAAGTATAGATCGATGATAAATAATTGAGACCGTACCCCTCTCCTTCCGACTCTGCCCCCTGCCGAGGCTGCCAGTTGTTGCTAATTTCCAGCAAGTTGCTTTCCGGAATGTAGATTAACCGAATAGTAAACGGATTCTCTTTAGAAATACGAGTATGCTTTATCGCATTCTCAACAAGCATTTGCAAACCCAAACGGGGAATCTTTTTTTCCAATAATTCATTTGAAATTTGAATGTCCATATCATTTAATGCCGCCCCAAAACGCACCTGCTGCAAGAAGAAATAAGCTTTACCCAATTCCAGTTCCTCTCGTAGCGTAGACCATTCCGCCTCGTCTGTACGCAGCATCTTCCGATAGACTTTAGTCATCTTGCCAATAAAAGACTTGGCCAGTTCATCGTCTTTTCCGATTAAGTACTGAAGTGAACCAAATGTATTGAATAAAAAATGTGGATTGATCTGTTGTCTCAATTGCACAAGACGCATCTGCGTATATTCATTTTCCTGTTCCAAGGCCAGCAATTTCAATTGTTGAATTTTACGCCGCTCCACAACATTGAAGTAGATTAATGCCATAGCGACCAGCATCAGCCCCACACCGAGCAAGATACTATAAGTCAACAATTCCTGGATTTCCTCTTCGATGCTCAACAACAGAACATACACCTTAATTTCACCACCAACAAAAAGAATGTTAGAAGGATAAGAATTGACCATTACGTCCAGCTGAAGAAAATCAGACTGGACAATTTGACCTTGTTTTGAAAATGCAGCAGTATTTCTTCGTCCCCACCTCCTATTATCTGGAGAATACACACAGATACCGCGGTCGTCATAGATCTCAAAGTAAGCGCGCCTTCCAAAGTTGAGTTTTGAAAAATAAGCATTCAGCCGTTCAATATCCATGTAAATATGATACAGCCGATGATGTATTGTCCGGGTACGTAACAATGTTAGCATCCTGTTGCCCACATCTTCAACCTGACCCACAGGGATAATGACCAATAAGGAATCCCCACTTTCTTTTGGATCGAAAACGGGTTGTTCCAATATCTTTTTCTCAGAAAGGTACAGATCTTGCTGCAACAATTCTAGTTGCTTCTTGACAAGCAACATATTCTCATCAGCAAAATCAATCAATATTCTTTTCTTAAGACGATCAACTTTATGATGGATAATACCGAGCAGTCCTCCCCCTACCAGCAGCAGCAACAACAAACAGACAATCAGGATAATACTATTTTTCTGCTCGCCATTTTTAAATCGAAATTTCACGGCACAAAAATACATGAAAAATTTTAAAGCGTATGCAAACTACCTCACAAGAAAGACTTTAACAAAGCCATGTATCCATTAATGCCGATCGATTCCCACTGCTCTTTCAAAATACAGGCCGCAAAGAATTAAAAAAAAACGCTAATTACTTTTTGTAAATTTAGTCGACCAAAATAGGGCTTTAATTAAAACATGCATTAAAATAACAAAGAGAATTATTATCTTAATAGCGTAATTAATGATTTGACACCATGAGACATACACTAATTATTTCATTGGCAGTGCTATCGGTCTGCTGTTGGTCCAGTTTCAACAGTCCGAATGATCAGCGAAATCCTTTATATGGCAAGGTATTCAGAGAGATCAATGAGATTGCCGAATTAAAATCCTACAAGTATTCAACTGGTGCAATCGTCGAAACTGGCGAGCATCCGCAGGGAGACCACCGCTTTGCTGCCGGCTATTTTACAAATGCAAAAAATGGCATCTGTATTCTAGAGGAAGTGCTACCCGATGAAAAAGCAGGTAAAGGTAAAGTAAAATACATGATTTTGGACACCATCAATATTCAAAAACTTAAACCCGACCAACAACTTAGCTTATGTAACTGCAAACAAGGTGATAAACCAAATACAGAAATTATAGCCATTAGTCATGTTGATGAAGACAAAGAATATTTCAACACCATCATCACAGCATGGCGAATAGATACCCAAAACCAGAAAATTGTCCGTTTAAAAGATACAAAAGGGATCAGCTGTCTCAATGAAGGTTATGGGATATAAACACAAATGGCTATTTTAAATCAATCCATCAGCCTTTAGCTTGTCAAACACATGCAAAACACCAATAACCTGGACAGATTCCTCCAGGTATTCCTGGTGTGAAAAATAACGAACGGCCCCAATCTCATTACTGGGTTCTATCGGCTCTGTTAATGGATATAGAAAACATTCCTGTTCCATGATAACCTCCGGTGCAAGCCCGTATGCCGAAGCTGTTATATGGCAATAATAGGAGATTTTATCCGGATCCAGATTAATATTTAGCTCCTCCAAAATCTCCCGACGGAGAGACTGCAAAGCTTCCTCTCCAGCATCAATTTTGCCGCCTGGCAGATACCACGCCTTTCTATTGTTGCTATATGCCAATAGTAATTTACCCTCTTTAATGCTCACTAAACCCGCTGTAGGCAAAGTTTTTTTTGTTTTCATGAATTTAAATATAAGCTAGTACTGATCGAAAAGATAAATTGAAATTAATTCTTTTACGACATTTATCAAAACACGACAGTCAATTTTAAGGATTCCCCCCTAAAATTCTTGAAAAATCAATCAATGCACCGTTAGTAGGATGATCTATCTTTGTGCACGAGCTTCCGCAGACTCTTCAGAAAAGTCTCTGCGTCATTCCGGGTGAAACACAACGGTGGTAACAAACGGAGCGTATAGCGTCCGGCATACCCCGTAAAAACCTTTTCAGAAAACAGCAGTTCTTCCCGTAGTCGTTTAATGTCGTTTTCAAATTCTACGCCAATCATCAGGCCTCGGCCTCTCACCTCACTCACGCCATCTATTGTCCTCAATTCTGTTAACAAAAATTCACCTACAGCAGCCGCATTGTCGATCAATTGTTCGTTATGGATAACATCCAATACTGCTAAAGCCGCCGCGCACACCACCTGACTGCCACCAAAAGTAGTCCCTAATTGTCCCATCACAGGCTTTATCTTTGGAGAAATAATCGTGGCTCCCATGGGAAGTCCATTTGCAATTCCTTTGGCAACAGTAATCAGATCGGCTTCTATCCCAGCATGCTGATGTGCAAAGAAAAGCCCTGTACGTCCATATCCACATTGAATTTCATCCAAAATAAGCAACGTACCCGTTGCTGTACAAATTGATCTCACTGCTTGCAAGAAATCAGGACTTGCCTGATGGATTCCTCCAACACCTTGAATAGGTTCAATAATTACAGCGCAGTATTCTTCTGTTTCCAATTGTTTTTTCAAACTGGAGATATCATTGAAGGGCGTGAAAACAAACTGTTCACTTTCATTTAATGGCGCACGGATAGATCGAATATCCGTTGCCGAAACTGCCGCTGAGGTCCTCCCATGAAACGCATTGGACATTGCTAAGACTTTCCTCCTCCCCGTATGGAATGAAGCCAACTTCAGTGCATTTTCGTTTGCCTCAGCACCAGAATTACTAAAAAAGACAGCATAGGTCGGATAACCACAAGCTAAGCCTAGGCGTTGAGCAAAACGGTCCTGCAAGTCATTCTTAACCGCATTTGAATAAAATCCAATCTTATTGATCTGTTGTAAAACCTGTGCGATAACATGGGGATGACTATGCCCAACAGAAATAACTGCATGCCCGCCATATAGATCCAAATAGGACTGCTGCTGGTCATCATACACAAAGCAACCTAAAGCGCGTTCGATTGCAATATCAACTTTCTCAAAAACTGGAAATGGTTTCATGAATCAATTCGTATTAATAAAACTCAAAAATCAGCTTAAATATACTTTACGTACTAGTCCAAAAAGGTTATTTACTACTAGTCCAGCCGACGCGGACAACCAAGCAAATAACTCATCTTAAAAACAATAGCTTAGCGCTGATCTCGCGCGCGACATCCTGTATATTTTAATCCTGCTGAACAATCGTATCTTTGGATAATTACCCGATATGAAAGCCCCATGCTTAGACCTTGGAATTTAACAATAGACATTGACAGATCTTCTGCAAAAGCAATTTACATCCAAATAGCAGATAATGTTGCCGCAGCCATACAATCAGGCAGGCTGCCGAGAGGAACGGCCTTACCGAGCAGTCGATCACTTGCAGCGCAGCTAAAAGTGAACCGGAATACAGTAATTGAGGCCATACAGTTGCTAGTCAGCGAAGGTTGGTTACTTAGTCAACCGCGTAGAGGTATATTTGTTGCAGCACAATTACCTTATGGCTCCAACCTATATACGGAACAAAAGATAGCATGGTCAGATCATCAGGCTCCCCAGCGCATCATCTTCGATGACGGTAATCCAGACAGTAAAATTGCGCCGGTAGAGCAGCTTGGAAGAGCTTATCGTCAACTATTTAAACGCAGTGCACGCTGGAAAATGATGGGTTATGCCGATCCGAGGGGCCATATTGATTTTCGGCAGGAAATCGCAAACATGCTTAACATCGAGCGTAACATGCGCATCAATGAAGATCATATCTGTATCAGTCGGGGTAGCCAAATGGCCATGTATCTTGTTGCCCAATGCTTGTTACAGCACAATGACTATATTTTTGTGGAATCTCCAGGATATCATTCGGCCTGGAAGATCTTTGAAAAAGCTGGTGCAAAATTAATTCCTATCCCAGTAGATGAAAATGGGCTTAAGGTTGAGGAGCTGCTACCACATCTATTGAAAAAGAATCCCATCAAGGCTTTATACCTTACCCCACATAGACAATATCCAACCACCGTCACATTAAGCAAAGAACGCCGTGCTCAATTAGTTGAGCTATCCAACAAATATAACTTTGTAATCATCGAAGATGATTACGATTACGAATTTCATTTTGAACAAGCCCCCTATTACCCGCTCGCCTCACAGCCTGAACTGATCAATAATGTTTACATCGGCACGTTGAGCAAAGTGGTTGCGCCAGCACTCCGTATCGGTTATCTTGCAACGAGAAACGAATATCTGCTCCAGCAAATTACCGAACTCCGATCCATCATCGATATTCAGGGAGACAACATCATGGAGCAAGCAGTGCTCGAGCTCATTCAGGATGGAACCATCCGTAGACATATCCGAAAGGCAACACAGCTGTACAAAAAGAAACGTGATTTTATGGTCGCCCAATTGGATAAATTTCTACCGGATCATGTGGAGTATACATCCCCTAAAGGAGGATTGGCCATATGGCTATCCCTTAAACACCAAATCAACTGGGCGTTGTTATTCCAAAAACTAAAGGAAAAATCAGTACATATACCGCATCCCGAAAATTACACTAAAGAACGTACATTTGGTGGAATACGACTCGGCTATGGCTCTTTATCGGAGGAACTGATTAAAGAAGGAATTACGATTCTGGCCGAAGTGTTGGAACAGTCAAAGCTTCAATCCTAATCAATTTCAATTAGTCGTTTGGCTAGACCATTTTCCAATTTGGACGAACGTCATTAGATTAAAATTCTGAAAACACAAACACATTCAATATTTAATTTCGCCTCATTAAAACCGTTTAGAAGATTAGTATAGGCAATACGTAAAAAACAGTTAAAAGTGTTGCTAAAAGGTAATTATTTTGTCAAAAATCATTTTTTTCACTTATCAATCGCACAAATTAACCGTAGTTTTACAGTGCAAAAACGCACAGAGCTATTCCAATTGGATAGCGATACAATAAGAGAGAATGGAGTACATTAATTTATGACGGAGAGAATACCCAGCAGGCCATATGCCGCAATAACCGGTATTGGCGGATATATTCCACCGAATAAGAGATCAAACACAGATTTAGAACAGTTTTGCGATACATCCGATGAATGGATTATCAAACGTACAGGTATTAAGGAACGAAGAATTTTAGAAGAGAATCTTGCCACATCAGATATGGCTGTAAAAGCGATACAGAATCTGGCGGAACAATATCATAAAAACCTGAAAGATGTAGATGCGCTCATTGTAGCGACTTCTACACCCGATATGCCGATGCCGGCAACAGCCAATATTATTTTAGAAAAATTAGGGCTTTCTCATGTCTGGGCTTTTGATGTCAACGCAGCTTGCTCTGGATTTCTATATGCCCTGGATATGGCTGCTGCTTTGGTGGAGACAGGACGTTACAAAAACGTACTTGTTGTAGGAGCCGATAATATCAGTACATATGTAGATTTAAAAGACCGATCAACCAATATTCTTTTTGGGGATGGTGCTGGCGTTATCTGGCTGGAGCCTTCATTAGAAGGGGGTATTATGGACGCTTATCTTTGCAGTAACGGCGCGGGAAAAGAATTTTTAAAAATAGAGGCTGGTGGTTCTTTGTATCCCATCGACAGTAATCTTCCTGTAAATGACAACAGATTTCTGAAACAAGATGGTAAAACTGTATTCAGACATGCTGTACAGTCTATGAGCGATGCGTGTACTACGGTGTTGCAACGCAACAACCTACAGATTGAAGATATCAGCTGGTTAATTCCACATCAGGCCAATCAGCGGATCATCGATGCTGTTGGACGTAGCCTTAATATACCAGAAGGCAGAGCTCTAAGTAATATAGAATACCTAGGAAATACGATTGCTGCCACAATTCCATTATGTATTTGGCAAAATATTAAAAAATTAAATACAGGTGACTTAGTCATGTTAACCGCCTTTGGCGCAGGTTTCTCTTGGGGAGCCAGCCTATTTAAATGGATGATTTAAGCATTAAAACTTTTGTCGTCATAAAATTCACACTATGATTAAATGCCAGAGATTTCTGATTTCTGGCATTTTTTATTTTCTCTTTTAAAAATCAGCTGTTCTGTTTCCATACTAGCGATTTCGCCTATGCTGATCTACCCCTTAATAATTTAACGACAAGCCTACACCAAACCCCATATCACTATCATAATGCGTTCTAAAGGCCATATTTTTGGTAATGACATAGTTTAGCCCCATCATATATTCACGATCTGAATTGACCATAAAATCACCACGGATCCTTCTGGAGATCGGAATATCTTCACGCATCAGTTGCAGTCGTATAATGCCATCGTGATAAACCTCTGCCTGAACGTTAACTAGCATGG
Source organism: Sphingobacterium sp. UBA5996 (assembly GCF_002429765.1). Lineage (NCBI taxonomy): Bacteria > Pseudomonadati > Bacteroidota > Sphingobacteriia > Sphingobacteriales > Sphingobacteriaceae > Sphingobacterium > Sphingobacterium sp. UBA5996. The sequence continues at coordinate 25,386 of NZ_DJAS01000025.1, read as the reverse complement.
GCAAAGTATACATAAAACCTAAACTTAGCGCTTTGCGGCTATCTTTTTTATTTGCCTGTCCGAAAATATTTGTTTCATGTTCATCCTCCCCCATACGACGGTAACGATAATCAAAGCCTACAAAAGGCATAAACCATTGCATCTTCCCGAAGAATCGGCCTAAATGGGTTTCCACCTCATAACCGTGCATATCATTATAGCCCAATCGCCATTCCGAGCCAAGCTGCCAACGTGCATTCTGAAACATTGCCTGCCCATCATTTCCATTTGTCGCAAAATCATTTTGCGCCATGAAATGCGTCATATTACTTTCCATTTGCAGTTGTTTATAGGCTTTGGTTTTGTTCGGAAGATAGGGGTTTTGGTAATCCCCAACAGCAAAAACTCGATTCATACCAGCCATCATATGGTACAAAATGTGGCAATGAAAAAACCAGTCCCCCTCTTCATTGGCTAAAAATTCGATCGTATCGGTCTCCATAGGCATAACATCAACCACATTTTTCAGCGGCGCATTAGCTCCTTTTCCATTCAGCAGGCGAAAGTCAAAGCCATGCAGATGTATGGGATGACGCATCATTGAATTGTTATAGAGGGTAATGCGCAATACCTCACCCTTTTTTACAGGTATCTTATCCGTCTCAGAGAGAATTTTGTTGTCCATGCTCCATACATAACGGCTCATATTTCCGGTAAGCGTAAATTTGAGATCTCGTATGGGGGCTTCTTTTTGGAATTCAGTCGCCTGAGGAGACTCTAGCATCGCATAGTTCAGCGTGACAATATTACCTAATGCATTGGCATTATAACGATTGGGATCTTCGTCCATGTTCATTTGTCCATGATCCATACCGCTATGTTTATTGTGATCTTCTTTTTTCTTTCCATCGCCTGTAATTTCGGGATACATCACCACATTCATATCCATCTGATTCAGACTCATCTTCATGCCCATATCATTGAGATCGCCATTCATCTTCATCATGTCGTTCATCATCTTCATTCCTTCAAAATATTTAAGGCGGGGAAGTGGGGAGATCAACTGTTTGATACCATTACCGATAAAATAGCTTGTAGATTGTGTGCGATCTTCCGTGGTTGCCATAAATTCATAAGCTGTAGCTTCATTTGGGATTGTTACAACGACATCATAAGTCTCCGATACTGCGATCATTAATCGATCGACCTCCACTGGTACCACATCATTCCCATCATTTGCAACAACGGTAATTTTACCACCTGCGTAGCGCAGCCAAAAATAAGACGAAGCACCACCATTGGAAATTCGTAAACGCACTCTATCTCCTGCTTTCAATGCTTTACCATTCACCGAATTCAAATCCGTGGAATGAGCCCCGTTCATCAACACCTTATCATAATAAACGTCACTGACATCCATCGCAAGCTGACGTTTCCATTCATTCGTGACTTTCGTCTTAAACTTTCCTGCTTTAATAGCTTCAACGTACGATTGTGTTGAACCTTTTTTTATCGCTGCCCAATCGTTTGCTGTATGCAGCATCCGCTGTATATTGTCTGGATTGTAATTTGTCCATTCACTCAATATGACGGGAATCGTGGGTAAATCATCAATTCCTTTTCGGAAAGTCTTATCATCAGCACGCTTGTTGAGAATCAGGCTACCATACATACCGATCTGTTCCTGCAGGCCTGAATGCGAGTGATACCAATGTGTACCGTGCTGGATTATCGGAAAACGATAGGTGTAAGTTGAATTTGGTTTTATCGGTTCCTGCGTCAAATGCGGTACGCCGTCTTCTTTGTTCGGCAAAAAAACACCATGCCAGTGTAGCGAAGTACTCTCTTTTAACTCATTGTGAACAATAATCTCTGCCGTATCCCCTTCTGTAAAAGTCAGGGTAGGCATCGGAATCTGTCCATTTACAGCGATTGCCCGTTTTGATTTGCCGGCATAATTGACGATTGTATCCCGTACATAAAGGTCGTGACGAACCACTTTCTGGGCCAGCACCGTCAATTGCGCCATCAATAGTAAAACAACGGTTAATATATTACTCTTTTTACTCATCTTAATTCATTTACTTAATTAGTATTCTGTTACCCATAGGTCCTACCCCATACTGATAGACCAACCTCACACCCGGATGCCCCGTGATCAGTGGTGTAACTGACAAACTTATCAACAAAATCAATATTAAATAGTTTATCCAGACTTTTGTATCACTGCGAAGTCCTACACCACGTACAGTTGCCATTCTTCAAGCCAACCAATATGAAAATAATCCATAGGGAGGCGATTAGTTTAACGTTTCTACCGTGCTTCCACAACCGATCATTTGCGCCCCATAGAAAGGATTTTTTATCGCGTTCTCTTTACTGAGCCAATGCGCACCCTTGCCATTATCATACATGGGACAATGCTGATAATAAATAGGTCCATCCAATTTACTCACCTTGAGAAGTTCATAAAAAGCGTTTGAAAGAGAAGCAAAAGTCACGCGTTGCTTAGCCACATCTTTATTTTGGGCGATGCCCGATGCATCAGATGCTAAGCTATTCATCACCTTCATCCAAACCGTATGTTCAGCATGCGTAAGCTTATTCATATCGACTGCTTTGATCGCTTCCTTCAACGCGGTGGCTTTGACTGCAGCTCCCTGTGCGTCGGTCTTCACCAAAGCATCTTTTAGCCCCAAATAATGGTTTGCCAACTGGCCAAACGCTGTCTTCTCTTTTTCAGGTTCTGTTATCTTCGAAGGGTGAACACGGGAAGCATTATTTGCTGTTTGGCCGCCCTGATTGTGCTTATTATGATCGACCTGCTGTTCAGCTCGATTTTTTGATGCTGGTTTTAGCACGCGTTCATATTGCTCAGCTTTAGCCAATTGCGCATAGACATCATCTGGAGCCAGGAACTTTTCATTGTCGAAGCCTGCCAATGCTATACGCTTAAGAACTTCATCAGCACTTGTTTTTGAAGGATCATAAGTAATAGATGCTAGTTTGGATGTCGGATCCCAGTCAACGATCGCAGTGTGTCCATCGCTGCCAACTTTTTCAATTATCTTTTTAACAGCCGTAGTGTTTCCGAAGATCTTTACTGTGGCTGTCTTTGCATTTTTAATTTGTCCATATGTATATTGAGTGGATAGTAATACCGAGATTACCAAACCAAGTAATGAAATTAATCTCATGATTATGATATGTTGTATATAAATGAATACTGATGAAAATTACGGTACAGCAATCAATAGATGTATGCATTGAATCCGATAGATCCAAAGGGATTTTCATAAGCTAAATAAATCGGGCTCGGACAGAAAACCTATCCAAAAAGACATAGCATGGGCTATCAATCTATTGTTGAGCGAGCTGAGGAGGCTGCCAAATGGATATATATATATCTGTACAAAAAGGTTGCTTATAGCGCGCATAGGAGCTTGAAGCATCGGCATACGCCGGTAAAATCTGCGGAGCTTCGATTACTGACACAATAAAACGATATTGAAAGGAGACACGGCAAGACTTTTCTCCACAGCGCTTACTGCAGTCATCTACCCGATCGTCTGAAGCCGCCGACTCTGCTCCATTATCTTTACAACAATCGACGGTTGCTGTGTCTCTTGTCTTTTGCGTTTCATCAAGACAACATGATTTTTCTTCCTGACTGTTTTTTTCCGACGGCGCATGGCAGGCAAATAACCTATTTGGAGCAAAAAAAAGTCCCATAATACAGATTATAAATACGATACCGCGTTTTGTCCACATAACGGATTGAAATTTTCCAAGTAACTATATACGTTACTTCTGAAGTAAATGTCGGTAGAATTTTTGAATGAACAATTGTACTATTTTATTTTTTGTTTATGATATTTCAATAAGGCCTATTTTGACACGCTATTTAAATACATAAAACTACTTTTCAATTTGCCTAATCCAGTTAAGCATCAGCAGACAGGCAGGCGCATATACACCACCATGGTCAAAGCCCTGCAGCTGATAGAGTGAGGTTTTTGTATGTCCAACCTGCTTTAATATTGCTGCCAAATGTGCATTTTCCTCGAACCGTGCAGCCATTTCCAATTGCTGATCGCCGGTGATCAGGAGGATGGGCGGCGCATCTTTGCGTACAAATGAAAGTGGTGCAAACTGATCAATCTGAGGAATCACCATCGATTGTCCACGTTCCTTTTTTATTGTATAATGTGTATTGGTCTGTCCACTGATTGGCGCCAGGCCTTTTATACGATCTGCATCAACACCAAATTTTTGAAGATAATGCTTATCTAAGCCTACCATTAAAGCCAAATACCCACCCGCCGAATGGCCCGAAACATAAATTTTTGAAGGATCTCCACCATAATTGGCAATGTTTGAGAATGCCCAGGAAACAGCTTCTGCAGCATCTTCAATATATTCAGGAGCTTTTGCTTTAGGACTTAATCGATAATTGACCGCTATAACCGCCACACCTTTCTCTTTAAGTTCAAGTGGAATAAATTTATTCCCCTCTTCTAATCCCCCCCCATGAAACCAAACAATGGTAGCAAAATTTTTACGATCTGTCGGGATATAAATATCCAATTTACAACGTTCTTTCTTATAAGAATCCGGCTCGTTAGGTTTGCAATACGCAACATCGGTTGTCGTTCTATAGTGCTGAGCAAAAATCAAACTTGGCGAAAACAGGAAAAAAGAGATAATAAGGAATTTGAAGGACATATGAATCGTATTTAAGTCTTACATCCCTTAAAGGTAACAAACTTTAAGAGAAACCATTTAATTGCACTAAAATAAGTTTCAATTTTAGCCTTTTTATTATATCTTGATAATTATCTGGAAACAGATATAACAAAACACAAATTTTCCTGTTATTAACGTAAAAAACATGTATTAAAATAGAAAACAGAGTCACATTATATGGAACGGATAAAAATTGAAACCGCTATCAACGTGCGCGTAGAAACGGTCTGGAATGCGTATAACTCGGCAGAAGATATCATGCAATGGAACCATGCCTCAGATGATTGGCACTGCACAAGTTCAATCAACGACTTACGCATTGGAGGAAAGTTCAAAAATCGAATGGAAGCAAAAAATGGATCGATGGGGTTTGATTTTGAAGGCAGCTATACCGCACTAGAGCCTTTTAAAAAAATAGCCTATGTCATGCCTGATGGACGTCATGTTGAAGTCAACTTCAATGCTAAAAAATCTGTAACTGAAGTCACCATAATTTTCGATGCTGAATCTGAAAATTCCATTGATATGCAGCGTAATGGATGGAAGGCCATACTCGAAAACTTCAGATCTTACGTTGAAAATACTTATGCAACTACACAAAACGGATAATGAATTGGCGACGGACCAGCTTAGCTTGTCATTTCACTCCATCACCTTTTAAATAAAGGATATCTTTAGGATTCTTAAAAGTATAGTTATATTTAGCCACAAATTCGTCTTCCCTTCACCATACATAAGGGGGACCGACAAAAACAAAACGCGATAAAAAGATTACATATGACAATAATTAACAATTATGAAGAGTACAAAGCCTTTGAAGGAAAATCATTAGGCGAATCCCAATGGCATGTTATTGATCAAAAACAAATTAATCAATTTGCGGATGCAACACTCGACCATCAATGGATTCATTTAGATAGTGAAAAAGCAAAAACTGATAGCCCTTTTAAATCAACTATAGCCCATGGCTATCTGACTTTGTCCCTCATTCCCTATTTATGGAAACAAATAGCTGAAGTAAGAAATGTCAAAATGGAAATCAATTATGGGATCGAAAACCTACGTTTTGCACAGCCCGTTTTGGTTGACAATGCGGTGCAGCTACATACACTGGTAAAGTCTGTCGTCAATTTAAGAGGTGTTATCAAAGTAACCATAGAAGCTACATTGAAAATCAAAGATAGTACAAAACCGGCTTACGTAGGTGACGTCATCTTTTTATATCATTTCAATTAGTCTCAGCTTTAGATTCACAGAAATTAGCGAATTCTTATCAATGCACAATCGCTATCAAATAAAGCATATTACAAATCATAAGGAATACCCTTATGATTTGTTGCTTTTAGCAGACGAAACGGTACATGCAATCGATAAATACCTTTACGAATCCCTAGTGTATGTCGTATATGACGTGAAAATGCCGATTGCTGTTTTTTGTTTATATCCGGTCGATTCAGAAACATTGGAAATTAAAAACATCGCCGTATCTCCAGCATTTCAAGGCATGGGACTCGGAACCCAATTGCTTGATTTTATTAAGGCCAATTACCAGCAATATGCTAACCTGATCGTAGGTACCGCAGATTGCGGACTCGCACAAATTCGTTTCTATGAACGAAATGGATTTGTTAAATACGGAATTCGTAAAGACTTTTTTATAAAAAATTATGAGCGGCCTATATATGAAAATGGCCAGTTATTGAAAGATATGATTATGTTGAGGTACAATAAATAACTATCTTTGAAAGAGGCAACTAACAGAATTGATTCAACGGAACTTTATTTATATAAACAGATGAAATTGACTGCCATTCACCCCAAACTACCGATGCGCAATAAATCCATTACAAAGGATTTTTATGTACATAAACTTGGTTTTTCATTGATCGGGAGCGTCGATTACGAGGGCTATCTCATGCTAAAAAAAGATCATGTTGAAATCCATTTTTTTGAATTTAAAGAACTTTCACCCAAAGAAAATTATGGTATGGTGTACGTCCGTACAGACGATATTGACCGCTTGTATCAATCTTTTCAGGAAAACAACGTAGCTATACACCCCAATGGAAAACTTGATACCAAGCCTTGGGGTCAACGTGAGTTTTCAATTTTGGACCCCGACAGCAACCTCATAACCTTTGGGCATGACGCTGAATTCCAAAAAGCCCACTAAGATTGGGTTAAATTAGCATAATCTCCTAGTGGGCCGGGCATTTTTTATGTTATTTTTTAGCCAAAAAGATCCGAACTCAAGTAACGGTCACCGCGGTCGCAGGCAATAAATACAATAACGCCCGCTTCAATTTCATTCGCAATTTTGAGTGCTCCGGCTAAGGCTCCCCCCGTACTCATCCCCGCAAAAACACCTTCGCGCTTAACAAGCTCCCGGGCAAGCTCAGTGGCCTCCTGTTGGGATATATCGAGAACACGATCTACTCTACGCGGATCAAAAATCTTAGGTAAATAGGCCTCGGGCCAACGCCGTATACCTGGTATCGATGATTCAGGAGTGGGCTGGCAACCTACAATCTGAATGGCTGCATTTTTTTCTTTCAGGTAGATGGAGTTACCCATGATTGTTCCTGTGGTGCCCATGGCGCTTACAAAATGTGTAATCTTGCCATCTGTGTCACGCCAGATTTCAGGACCTGTGGTCTTGATATGTGCTTGGTAATTATCTCGATTCGCAAATTGATTCAATATATAATAGCCCTCTTTTTCAGCCTTTTCTTCCGCATAATCACGGCATATTTCCATCGATTCCAACAGGGTAACTTTCGCTCCATACGCCTCCATCGTAAGCGTTCGCTCACGGGTGGAAGAAGCGGGCATCACAAGTTCTAGGCTCAGCCCATATATACCTGCAATCATAGCTAATGCGATTCCTGTGTTACCACTAGTTGCCTCAATCAATTTGCTATCTTTTGTAATATCGCCACGTTCCATCGCTGAACGGATCATATTGAGCGCTGCACGATCTTTAACTGAACCAGCTGGATTATTACCCTCCATTTTCGCAAAAATCTTCACTTTCGGGTTGGTATGGAATTGCGTAATCTCGACTAATGGCGTATTCCCAATCGTATCTATGATATTTCCCATGGTATTTAATTTATTGGTTTCGAATCTATAAACTTTGATGTAGCCTGATGGTATACCGTGGTATACGGCTCTACAGAACTTGTCAACCACACATTACCGCCAATCACCGAATGATGACCGATCTGTGTTTCGCCGCCAAGAATGGTAGCACCGGAATAGATAATCACATGATCACCTATAGTCGGATGCCGCTTTACATTGGAAAAAACCTTATCCACACTCAGTGCGCCTAAAGTTACCCCCTGATAAAGCTTTACATAATTACCAATAGTACAAGTTTCACCAACGACCAGTCCGGTTCCGTGATCAATATGCAAATGATGGCCTATCGTTGCTCCAGGATGGATATCTATTCCAGTTTTGGAATGAGCATGCTCCGTCAATATACGTGGTATCAAAGGAACACCCAAACGATGCAGTTCATTGGCCATCCGGAAAATACAGATCGCAAAAAAACCAGGATAAGTACGTACGACCTCTCTCTTGTTCTGCGCTGCGGGATCCCCGTCCATCAATGCATCGGCATCCCAGCACATCAGTTCATAAAGTTGTGGAATCCGTTCAAAGAATTTATGCGCTACGTCCGAATGATTGCAGCTTTGACAAGCTTTGGATTTGCTCAAAAGCTGCTCCAGTTCCAATTCAAATTGCTCAAAAGCGAGCTTCACATCATCGACAGATTTCATATCGCCTGAATTTCGTTCCGGAAAGAGCACATCCAAAATTCGGATAGCCCATCCACAGATCTTCTTATTAGAAGGCATTTCTAAAACAGCCAATTGCTGCTCATAGATATGTTGATAAAAATCATGCATCTTCACTAATTTATTGAAACAAATATACTATACAATATTGATAGATTAAGCCTTATACTAAAAAACTTAACGGCTTTGACCATCACTTTAAATCCGCTCGCTAATGGAATAAATCCTTTGGCCTAAAGAACCAAACGCTCAAACAACTCTCTCAATGTAACTTCTGGATCTTCACACAAACCGGGATGTGAGGCCGAACATTGGATCAAGGTACTCCGCTTCGCTGTCAACCAACGAAAACGTTCGGTGATATCCAGCTCAGCAAGTTTGCCGGCATCTCTTTCTCCATGACAGATTCGCTGGAAAGAAGACAGATGATTTTCAATCATTTCCAATTCAATATCCGGACAAAGCGACCGCGCTTTCTGTTCATTGACAAAATAAATCATTTTCGCATAACGGTACTTGCGACAATACAGAGCTACACCCACGTTAATAAATTCCTCGCGTTCCACCCGTGGTATCAAACGTACCACAGCGTACTCATATAAGGTCTTTTCTGGCATCTTCAATTTGCTTTACAAAAATGGATGAATTGGCTACACGGCGTTTCAAGAAAGAAACATATACTTCTCGCGCATCCGCCGCCGAAAGTTCACGTTCGGAATCTTCCAACCACTCATCCGGTACCACGGCTAATATGTCACGAAATACCGTCTCCGTAAAAAGTGAACGATATTCCGCATCTATCTCCCCCACCCTACTGGCATTTTTTAACAGTACGTGATCTTTAATCTGAACAAATGGCTTTAACGACTGTTCCTCCCAGTTATCCCAGCTGTGATGGAAATATAAAGCAGCTCCATGATCTATTAACCAAAGTTCTTTGTGCCATATCAGCATATTTGTGTTCCGAACAGTTCGGTCCACATTCATTAAGAGTGAATCTAGCCAAACAATCTTGGATGCTTCTTCCGCCGCAATAACGTCAACATTTGCATCGAATGTGATGGCTCCGCTCAGAAAATGTAGACCTAGGTTTTTGCCCACACTGAATTTAAGTAGATCCTGAATTTCTTCATCAGGCTCTGTCCGACCAAAGGACTCGTCCAAATCGGCAAACACAATTTCGGGCACGCGCAATTTTAACAGTCTTGCCAGCTCTCCGCCAATCAATTCGGCGATGAGGGCCTTCCGCCCTTGCCCTGCTCCCCTAAATTTTATGACATAACTGAAGCCATCATCAGCATCGACCAGTGCCGGTAAAGACCCTCCCTCCCGAAATGGCTGTACATATCGAATGATCTTTACTTTCCTAATAACAGGTTGTTGAAAATCCATGAATTTATTTTTTTTATTAGCTAAAGTTGGTAAACTAATCCACTCTTTTAAAACTATCCCAATTAAACATTTTAGCAAACAGAAAGCAAGAAATCTACACCATGTATTTGAGCATTGCCTAGTGCTTTACCCTGCGAACTTTATATTGTGGTAATATCCAAAATTATTATCTATATTTTATTAATAAAGCATAAATTGTACATTCATTTGACCGTCGGAAGTATTATTTTCTAATTATATTTGTAATGTAATCACAACTTGTCTCATCAAGTTTCTTCAATCAACGATATGGATACCATTCAGGAATATAACAATGTGATCAAGCATTGTCAGGATTTATTTATAAAAAAAACAAAAGATTATGGAACAGCTTGGCGAATTATGCGCCTATCTTCCATTACAGATCAGATTTATATCAAAGCACAGCGTATACGCACACTAGAAATCAAAAAAGTTTCCAAAGTAGGCGAGGGAATCGCTGACGAATATATTGGTATCATAAATTATTGTGTCATGGCCATGATTCAGATTGATTTGGGAGAAGATGGCGAAGAAAATTTGGATACAGACTTTGTGAATCAAAAATATACCGAAAAGGTGACTGAAACCAGAGATCTTATGCTCGCTAAAAATCATGATTACGGTGAAGCTTGGCGCGATATGCGTGTATCTTCCATGACAGATCTGATCTTAATGAAAATACACCGAGTTAAACAAATCGAAGATAATGACGGGCAAACACTTGTTTCTGAGGGTATTCCTGCTAATTATCAGGATATGCTCAATTACGCAGTTTTTGCATTGATTAAATTAGGAATAGCACAACAATAACCGGATTATGACATTGACACAGCAGCGTACCAAAACGAATTATTTATTAGGGTTTTGCCGAATTTTTACCGGACTTCTTTTCATATTCTCAGGCTTTATAAAAGCCAATGACCCGACCGGGTTTGGCTATAAGCTCCAAGAATACTTTGAGGTGTTTCATCTCACAGCCTTTAATGAGTATGCTACCGCAATCGCTGTTGTGATCTGTGGTTTTGAAATTCTATTAGGAGCACTATTATTATTGGGGCTATATGGCAATACAGTTGCTTGGGGCCTACTCCTGCTGATCCTATTTTTCACCTTTTTGACCTTCTATTCGGCTTTTTTCGAGGTTGTAACCTCCTGTGGATGCTTTGGCGATGCAATCCCCCTCACACCTTGGCAATCATTTTCCAAAGACCTCGTGCTGCTGGCGTTGATTCTAGTAATATTTTTTAACCGAAAACAGTTGCGATCGATTATCAAAGGATCAGGCAATCAATTTGTTGTTACAATGATTACAGCGGTTATCTCCTTAGGTATCGGTATTTATACTGTAAACTACCTCCCATTTATTGACTTTTTACCCTATAAGGTTGGCAACAATTTACCTTCGTTAATGGTATTGCCAGAAGGCAAACAAGGGGATCTGTTTGAGCAAATCTATACCATGAAAAATAAAAAGACAGGCGAAACTAAAAAGGTCAACGACAAAACTTATATGGCTGATAAACTATGGGAAGATGAATCATGGGAAATTATAGGTGAACCTGAGAGTAAATTAGTCAAAAAGGGTTATGATATTCCTATTCCAGATCTTTTGATCACTGATGCAGACGGAGCTGATCACACACAAGAAATCATTGCAAACCCTTATTACAATCTTATTATCGTTGCAAAAGATCTTTCGACGGCCAATATTGATGCCATCCAAAAGATCAATCAATCCGCTATCCAGTTAACAAAGGATTATAACGGACTCCGTGTCGTCCTATTAACCGCGTCAGCATCGAAAGACGCTCAATATCTGAGTGATAAAATGCAATTAATCGCGGAGATATTCTACGCCGATCTAGTTCCTTTGAAAAGTATGGTCAGAGCAAATCCAGGCGTACTACTCTTAAAAGGAGGAAACGTGATCGGAAAATGGCATTATAATAATTTTCCGGATGCCAAATCCATTGAAGATGAATTTCTAAGTAAAGACAAATAATACCTATGCCTAAACCTATATTTTTGATTGGTTATATGGGAAGTGGAAAAACTACCCTTGGTAAAAAACTTGCCAGTAAACTAGAGCTGCCATTTATAGACACTGATGAGGAGATCGTCAAGCAAATCGGCATGAGTATTACTGAGTATTTCGCGCAATATGGCGAAGATGCATTTCGCGCATTGGAACGCGAGCAATTGCGTAAATTTGCGGAGAAAGCAGCTGTAATCTCAACAGGGGGCGGTGCACCTTGTTTCTTCGACAATATGGATTGGATTAAGGCAAACGGCTATGCAGTGTATTTACACATGTCTCCAAAAGCACTATTTGACAGGCTTTCGCAATCAAAACTTCACAAAAGACCGATTCTGATCGGAAAATCACCTGAAGAACTCCGCTTATTTATTGAAGAAAAACTGATCGAAAGAGAGCCTCATTATACGCAAGCCCATCTAACAATCGATCAATTAAATACCAGTGTCGAAGAACTGGCCGATCTGATTATTGAGCACAATAAATAAACAATGAAATCTCGTATCGCCCACTATTTCCTCTTATTGATCTGCCTGGTATTAAGCAGTTGCTTGCGGCATGGAGACAATACGGACGGCTTGCCGGTAGGTAAACGCTTAAAACTCCAGCATGTTGAGGAATTATATCAGTTTTTGACCTATGACGATAATCGCTATCCTTTGGTCAGTTTGCATCGCGGTGGCCCGACATCCGGATACCCCGAGAATGCTATCGAAACATTTTCTTATAATGCGAACTTGCAGCCAGTCATTATTGAGTGTGATGTACGCCTCAGCAAAGATTCAGCATTGGTATTAATGCATGACAATACGTTAAACCGTACAACAACGGGCAGAGGGCCTGTGAACGCCAGCACCTTGTCGGAACTCAAACAGCTACGTCTATTGGATAATTACAAAAAAATAACACCATATCAGATCCCAACGCTGGAAGAAGCGCTATCTTGGGGAAAAGGTAAGGTAATTTTCACCTTAGATATAAAGAATGATGTTCCTTATGAAGCTGTTATCAATGCTATCCGTAAGCAACGTGCAGAATCTAGTGTGGTCATCATTACCTACAGCGCCAACCAAGCAGCCAAGGTCCATAATCTCGCTGGCGACTTAATGATTTCGGCTTCTATCAATACCGTGAACGATCTTGCCAGGCTTAATGAAAAAGATATTCCAGACAACCGCCTATTAGCCTTTGTAGGAACGCGAGAAGCGGATCCTCAGTTGACAAAAATACTCCACGATCATGGTATCATGTGTATATTGGGTACACTTGGTAATTTGGACAAACAAGCAGATAAAAAAGGCATTCAAGTTTATGCAGGATTTATTGATCGAGGTGCAGATATACTGAGTACGGATCGTCCTACCGAAGCAGGACGAGCGCTGAATTTCTATATCAAGAAAAGAGGAATCACTTCAAAATTTATTCAGTAATATCCCTGATTTGACTGCGTCTTCTTTTGGCTGTCAAAACTATATTTACATTCTTTTTTCCGCGATTTTTGATGGGCAATTCTTCTGAACAGTTTATAAACCTCGAACCATAGCACAGATACAGCGGCAACGGCGAATGTTATGCCTAATTCATGTCCGCTCAGCGCTGTTACGTTAAAAAAATCGGCCACCGGCCCCACATAGAGTATCACAGCCAAAAATAGGAGCACAGCGATTGAAATACCCAACAGCAACAGATTTCTATTTTTAAAACTTTCAAAGATGCTATAGTGGAAAGATCTGTTTGCATAACTCAACAAAATATTAGCAAAAATTAAAGTGGAGAAAACCATTGCCCTTGTTTTCTCTTCCGTATCACCCTGCTGAACGGCAAGTTGATACACAAATAGAATCCCTATCGTGATGATAACCCCTTGAACGATGCTTATGCCAAGCTCATTGATACTCAAAAAGGTATCGCTCATTGCTCTGGGAGGACGTTTCATGGTATCTTTTTCAATTGGTTCGTTTTCATAGACAATCGAACAAGTAGGCCCCATCACTAACTCAAGAAAAATTACATGTACGGGGCTAAAAATCTGTGGAAATACCCAACCCAAAAACAATGGAAGCGATACGGTTAAAATAATGGGGATATGAATAGAAATAATATATTGAACCGCCTTCTTGATGTTTGCATAAATTCTTCTCCCAGCTGCTATACCGATGGTCAATTTTTCTAAATCATCGTTCGTGATGATGAGTGCTGCAGCTGATTTTGCAATTTCAGTACCTTTATCGCCCATAGCCACTCCTATATGAGCAGCTTTCAATGCCGGCCCGTCATTTACTCCATCGCCAAGCATAGCAACGACTTCACCGTTCTTTTTCAGCGCATTTACAACGGCCAATTTAGCATCTGGGAACATTCTTGTAAATAAGGTTGTTCTCTCCGCTAACGCTATTATTTCAGCTTCCGATTGGCTCACTATTTCGCTGCCATTGACTGGCGGGGTTAAGCTAATAATTCCAGCCTGGGCCGCTATTGCCTTAGTGGTGTCAGCATTATCACCGGTTATTACTTTAACTTTAATCCCCGCGGCATAGATATGCTCGAAAACTTTTTCAATATCCTTTTTAGGTGGATCATAAAACACGGTCAGTCCTAAAAATTCAAACGCAAAATCCTGTTGCTTTGTAGGAAAATTATCGCCTTCGAATTTCGCCTTGCCCACGCCCAACAGACGAAATCCCTGCTCTCCATAGGATGTAATAATACCTCTAATTTTATTTTTCTCATTATCGGAAAGCCTAGAGACACTAAGAATAGCCTCAGGAGCGCCCTTAGCTGCAATAATCCTTTCTTTATCGCGATTTTCGAAAAGATGAGTCATCATCGGTGGCTTGCCTTCCAGGGGATATTCATGAAATAGCTTGAATCCATTTCTAAGGTCCTGCTGCTGCGTTTTTTCGTATATTTTATGCAACGTAATTTCCATCGGATCAAAGGGCACAGGCTCACTACTCCACATGGCGTAATCGATAAGTTCACTCAGCGCTGGATCACCAAACTCTTCCTGTTTATACGAGGCATCACTAGCGTAATTATACAGGTATTTTAACTGCATTGAATTTTGGGTAATCGTTCCCGTCTTATCCGTGCAGATCACAGTGGTACTACCCAACGTCTCAACAATACTGCTTCTTTTGATTATAATTCCTTGACGCATAAGTTTCCAAGCACCCAGTGCCATAAATGTTGTGAATGCAACAGGAATCTCTTCAGGTAGTACTGACATGGCCAAAGTAAGCCCATTGAGCAGACTTGCCACTAAATTACCACTGTCAATAAAACTATATAGACAGACAAACAAAAAAATTAGGATACCAATAATGGCCATTACTTTTACAAACTTTTGAATTTGCAGTTG
Source organism: Sphingobacterium sp. UBA5996 (assembly GCF_002429765.1). Taxonomy (NCBI): domain Bacteria; kingdom Pseudomonadati; phylum Bacteroidota; class Sphingobacteriia; order Sphingobacteriales; family Sphingobacteriaceae; genus Sphingobacterium; species Sphingobacterium sp. UBA5996. The sequence continues at coordinate 10,046 of NZ_DJAS01000025.1, read as the reverse complement.
CAACGGTGATATCTCTTCTTTAATGTTACTTATAGACTCGCCGATCTTACCAACACGCGTCTCTTTGCCGGTTTTTGTAACTTCAAAGACTGCAAGGCCAGAAACTGTAACCGTTCCGCCATACACCATGTTATCTTCGGATTTATTATCCTTAAATACGGAAAAGCTCTCTCCCGTCAAAGAAGATTCATTAACAGAAAAATCGTTACTATGTAAAATATGACCATCGGCGTTTATAATACGCCCTTCTTCAGTAATACAGAGGTCTCCCACAACAATCTCATGAGTCGGGATGTCAGTAACTTTACCATCTCGAATCACAGTGCTTAATGGTTCATTTAGCTTTTCTAGTTCTTCTAAAGCTCTCTTGCTGCGGTTATCCTGATAAAAAGAAATTGCCGTGACGGCAACAATAGCAACAAACATAAACACAGCCTCTCCATAATTCCCTACAAGGACATAAATAATGGAGATTACAATCAACAGGATCAACATCGGCTCCTTCAAAATACCGACAAGTAGTTCAAACCAGGTACTCTTATGGTTTTCGCTCAACTGATTCCAACCATATTTATATCTAGCAGCAGCAACCTCGCTTGCAGAAAGACCTTTCAAATTTTCGGGGATATTATATGACATATCGAATTAACTAGGTTAACTAAATATAATGAATAATTCCGATTTTAAACCGGTCAAATCTTCTGCTGTTCAAATTATTACATCACTCATCCAATGTTTTTAGCAATAAAACACCTACTCAATTCGTCTTCTAAGGAGCTCAAAAATAGCGCATAACATTTAACCCCATTTATATTTTTTTGAGTTCTTCTTCCGGCCAGGTAAGTAGCTCCTTCAATAAATAAGTTTTGGGTGCTGTATCCGCTGTATCCTCCGCGAATTGCTTTAGAAATTCGGGGATATCACCTTCAACTTTAATTAACTCTCCATCCTGAAGAATGTCATAGCCAGCCGCAATCCATTCTTCAATTTTTTCCGTAGTGATTTGTAGTTTCTCCATATACTATATCGTACACTTCTGCAACAATAAAAAATACTCCAATAACGGAATATCAATTTATAAAAAGCAGTTCCTTTAAAATTAGAACAACACTAAGCGATAAATCGTTGGCATGACTATAGTCCCTCACATCCGCGCAAACAGTAAGTCATTGAATGAATCGACAGTGACAAAAAATCAAAAAGTTTTTTATTACCTTAGATACATAAATCGAAATAAGAAAACAGCTTGTTTTTCATTAACTATATGATCACACATATGAAAATATATGCCTTTGTTTTAAGTGTAGGTTTACTTCCCGCTGTTGGCCTCTGTCAGAAAACCGTCACGCCGGGTAGTCGCGATATCAACACCAACTATATTAAACCAGAAAAATCGCTATACACTGTTTATTATGTCAAAGATAACACCTGGGATAAGCAAGGGTCATTGACCTACAACATTATCGCCGCTAATAATCAACTGACTTTAACCAATACCTATGTTCCAAAGGATAATGCATGGACTTCGATGCGAACCACTGTTGCCGATGCAAAAACGCTTCAACCGATTAGCTATTCCAGCGATGGAAAGGAAACGAAGTTAAACCTCAGCTTTGGCGAAACAATTACAGGTAATTATTATTCGAAGAAAACTAAAAAAGATAAAAAGATTACGTTGAATCCGACTCAGCCATTTATAGATTTTAACTGGATGGATCACGTGATTTTAACCCTCCCTTTAGATCTCGGTTATAAAGCGCGCATTCCACAATTCTACTACAATAGCAATTCGGACATTTTCGTTGAAGACTACACGATCAAGGAAGTAAAAAGCTACAGTTATGGTTCCCCAAAAACGGGTAAGCACGACAGTTGGCTAGTTACACTTTTAGAAGAGAGTACCGGTGCCATTTATAATTACGTAGTCGATAAGAAAGATCGACGGTTATGGCAACGTGAGATGTCCATGGGTAACGGAAAATGGGAAATTACAGTAAACGAAGAGCTGGACTATCAACCTATTAAAAATAGATTCAACAAAGAACAAGCTGCCCAGCAAATAGCCCGAGGGAATAGTGTCATCATCGGGACGGCTTACGCAAGGTCTAGCTCAGGAAAAAAACTTGGTGGTCTTGTCAATACCGCAAAAAAGCAGTATGCTCCCAAAGGTACAGAAATCACACTCTTCGCCAACTCTCCTTATTACGAAGAATGGTTGGAAGTCAATAAAAAGATACGAAAACAAAAGAAGGTTCAGGAAGTGCCATTAGACCCTGATTTCGGATATGCCGTTAAAAAAGCAAAGGTATACGACGATGAGGGCCATTTCGAATTTACAGATCTGATGCCTGGTAGTTACGTGATCATGGCAAGCTTCGATTTCACCAATTCTTATAACTATTCATACGTATCAGGTTATACCAATTATTATAATTATTGGGGCTATACAGGTTCCACCACAAATTATGGTACGGCAAGATCATCCTATGTCGATAAGGCTAATATCGAAAAACGTGTCACTATCGAAAAAGATGGCGAAAAGAAAGAAGTGAGTTTAAAGGAAATGTAACGTAAAAATGCCGTTAAAACAGCTGTTGTAACGGCATTTTCCAAGCACTCCTCCTATCCAAACTGTTTGATCTAACGTCCATGTAATCCTCAACGATAACGTGACCACTGTTGCGACCTCATGATTTTAATCGCTGCAATTAAGTGATCAAAATCCGATTATAATCGGTGGCAAAATACGTGATACTTCCATTGGAAGAGCGCTATTTATGTTTTTTCATAGTGCCTTTTTCACGGAGATGAATATGCCAGCTAAAAGCTTCTTCTAATAAATGCGGAGTATGTCCCCCCCTTTCACAAGCTCGGTTGTAGTAATCTAAAAGCTGTTCCTTATAATCAGGGTGTACGCAGTTATCAATAATAACTTTTGCACGTTCGCGAGGTGCTAAACCACGTAAATCGGCCAAACCAAAATCTGTTACTAAAATATCAACATCATGCTCGGTGTGATCTACATGGGAAACCATCGGAACAATATGAGATATCGCATCCCCCTTAGAGGCTGCCTGAGTGACAAAGATGCTCAAATAAGCATTTCGTGCAAAATCACCTGATCCTCCAATACCATTCATAATATTAGTACCCGAAGTATGGGTAGAATTTACATTTCCATAAATATCAAACTCAATGGCAGTATTGATCGCTATAATCCCCAAACGTTTGATCAATCCAGGAGTATTGGAGATATTTTGCGGACGCAACACAATTTTATCACGGTATCGATCCAAATGATCGAACACTCTTGAATAACATTCTTCCGAGACTGTTATTGAAGAAGCCGAAGCAAAATCAAGTTTCCCGGCATCGATGAGATCGAACGTACTATCCTGCAACACTTCGGAAAACATAGTTAAATTTCGAAACTTACTATGTATAAATCCCGTCAAAACAGCATTGGCAACTTTTCCAATACCCGCTTGAAGCGGCATTAAATTCTCTGACAAATGGCCAAGTTCCACTTCACTTTCAAAAAAGTTTAAAATATGCTTTGCTATGGCTGTTGTTTTGACATCTGGTTCAGCAATATCAGCAGGGCTATCCAATTCATTCGTAAAGACAATCCCCACCACCTTGCTTGTATCCAAAGGAATAGTTTTACGACCAATTTTATTTTCAGGAGCTACGATTGGAATAACATTACGTCGTGGATAATCTTCTGCCTGGTAAATATCGTGTATTCCCTTGATGCTCATCGGGATCGCTGTATTTACCTCTAAAATAACCTGCTTAGCCAAAGCAGCAAAAGTCGCTGAATTACCCACAGAAGTCGTTGGAACAATACTTCCGTCAGATTCAATTGCTGCAACTTCGAGTACGGCAATGTCTACTTGAGGTAAATTCTTATTGTGCAGCAATTCTGCTGTTTCGCTTAGATGTTGATCAATAAACAATACATCTCCAGCATTTATTTTATTACGTAGAATACGGTCTACCTGGAAAGGCATGCGCTTGGATAATGCTCCTGCCTCGGCCAATTTACCGTCAGTTCCATGCCCTAAAGAAGCCCCAGTGATCAAGGTTATTTTCAATGGATCCACCTTGGCGCGTTCAGCTAAAGCCGGTAATACAACCTTGCTATCTCCAGCCTTCGTAAAGCCACTCGATCCAACCACCATTCCATTTTGAAATAGTTTAGCGGCTTCTTCACCTGTAATTACTTTATCATGTAAGCTTTGAACTTTTATTCTTTCGTAAGCCATAGTGTTATAATTTTATTTTATTCAGTTATTGTAAACTTAAGAAATTGAAAGCTATTTATTATATTTTACCAATCTCTAAACCAAACAATTTTAGCATTTTTTCCAACGCTATATTTATTGTCATGTGACACAAAATTATCCAAATGCGACTAAGAAAACGCAATTGGCTACAGATCAAAAATATACAACAAATCATAGCAAAAAAATAGTTTACATCATCTAGATTCATAATTTATATCATACTGTAAATAAACAACTTACTTTAAATGCATCAAAATTAAAGTAAGTAAATACTAACTTTCCAACTAAAGAAAAGCCGCTTTATTGTAAGTATACACTCACCTTTACCAAGTAAAAAGTGTGGTCTAGTAAAAAAGTCTTACCTTTGTCACATAGGATGATAGTTTAAGATGAATACACAAGATATAACGACAGATGCAAAATATGTCAACCGTTATTACATGACGGAAGTAGACTCATTTGAAGATAGCATTTATTGTCACCATGCTATTATAGCAGAGCATTATATTTCCGAGCATCGCCATGATAAGGATCAATTTCTATACACCGAAGGCGGTGTTGTTTTTATTAAAACAGAGAAAAAGTCTTATTTCTTACCAGCGCGTCATTATTTATGGATTCCAGCCGGTATAAAGCATAGTATTCATCCAAGTACTCCCGAGGTCGTTATGCGTAATTTGTACTTTCCAAAAGCCAATAATGATGCTCCATTTTACAGCAAGATGGGAATTTATCCCGTAAATGATCTTTTGATAGAGCTTATCATGTTCACTAACCGCTGGAACGGCAATATATTTCCAGTTGAAGAACCTAAATACAGCATTGCTACAGCATTTAAACTTATCCTTCCGGAGTTATCCCTACATGAACTTCCATTAGCGCTGCCCTATCCCAGTCACCAAAAATTAAAGGATATAGTCACTTACCTCGAAGAAAATATAACGGAAAATGTCAACTTCAAAAAGCTTGCTGGATTATTTAATATCAGCGAACGCACATTAGCCAGATTGTTTCAAAAAGAATTAAATATGTCTTTTATTCAGTATTACACAATTCTCAGAATGCTGACGGCACTTAAGCTGCTTTTGGACGAAAAATTGAGCGTAAATGAAGTTGCACTCAAAGTGGGGTACAATAGCTTACCCACATTTAGTAACACATTCAATAAGGTTGTCGGTATCCGTCCCAGTGAATATGTCAAACAAAAAGAATTGCTTATTTAAAAATGTTTACCTAATTTAGGTCAATAAACCTAATTCAGGATGAAATTCAAACATATCATTTATAGTACTGGAATTCTATTGCTTAGCACGAATCTATTTGCCAACTCTCAAGACAAGAAACCCAAACCCATTCAATTATTTAATGGGAAAGACTTAAAGAACTGGACCCCTAAAATTAGAAATCACAAAGTTGGGGATAATTATAAAAATACATTTCGCGTAGAAGACGGTTTACTTAAGGTGAGATATGATGGCTATGATAATTTCAATTTTCAGTATGGCCACCTGTTCTATAATAAAGAATTCTCTGCTTATCTATTACGTGTCACTTACAGATTTGTTGGTGAACAGGCTAATGGTGGCGAAGGCTGGGCCTGGCGTAATAGTGGGGCCATGTTACATGGACAAGATCCGAAAACCATGGGTGTAGATCAGGACTTCCCAATATCAATTGAAGGACAGCTGCTGGGCGGAAATGGCAAAGATGAACGGACCACAAGCAATCTATGCACTCCAGGTACAAACGTTGTTATGGACAACAAATTATTCACTCCACATTGCATCAGCTCAACATCCAAAACTTATGCCGGGGACCAATGGGTAACTGCGGATTTTTTGGTGCTGGGCGACTCTTTAGTACAGCATATTCTTGAAGATAAAGTAGTCTTACAGTATACTAAACCCCAAATTGGTGGCGGAAACGTAAGCGATTTTGACCCAAGTGTAAAAAAAGATGGTCAGCTATTGACTAAAGGTACCATTTCACTTCAAAGTGAAAGTCATCCGATTGACTTCAAAAAGGTAGAACTTTACGATTTAGAACCTTATATGAAAGATCCAAACAAATTGAAAAAGGTTATTGCCGAATTGCTGCCCAATTTGCACCAATAAGGTTTGCAAGAAAGGCTTAAACATAAAAAAGCATCGAATATCGATGCTTTTTTATTTACAATTCGCTTGGAAAGAGAAATCCAAAGTATATAACATAAAGAAAAGGGATACAGCGAGCTGTACCCCTCGATATCTATACAAAAAGCTTACGCTAAACTGTTAACAAATTTAGTTAACTTAGATTTGTTGTTTGAAGCTTTTTTCTTGTGGATCACATTTTTCTTTGCCAAACGATCAAGCATAGAAATTACGCGAGGTAACAATGTTTTTGCTTCTTCCGCAGAAGTAGTATGACGTAATTTTTTGATTGCGTTACGTGTAGTTTTTGCTTGGTAACGGTTTCTTAAACGTTTAGTAGCGTTTGCTCTAATTCTTTTGATCGCTGATTTATGATTTGCCATTTTTTTTAGCTAATTTTTATTCAATTTTTTCTTGTAATTCGGACTGCAAAAATAACACCTTATTTTCAATATTCAAAATCTATTTTATTTTTTAGGTTTAGTATATTTGCAGCATGCAAAAATTATCGATGGATGAACTTCAACGTACAGATGTTGAATCGTTTAAAAAACAAGAAAAAACTCCAATCGCAATCATTATGGACAATGTACGGAGCATGCATAATGTAGGCTCGGCCTTTCGTACAGCAGACGGATTTGCTATTGAAAAAATATACTTGTGTGGCATCACCGGAACACCTCCCCATCGCGAAATCGAAAAGACAGCCTTAGGAGCAACTCAATCGGTCGCTTGGGAATATCACCAGGATACGACAGCTGTCGTCGATCAGCTTCGGTCAGAAGGCTATGTCATTGTTGCCATTGAGCAAGCAGATAACAGTGTCATGCTACAGGAGTTTGAACCCGAAAATCATCAGAAATATGCATTGATTTTTGGAAATGAAGTCAATGGGGTTGATGAAGAGGTCATGAGAAAAATTGATACCTGTATCGAAATACCGCAATACGGAACTAAACACTCCTTCAATGTATCTGTCGCAATTGGCATTATTCTTTGGGATTTTATCCAAAAACGCAATTCCAATTAAAAATTTATCAATAAAGGTCACATTCCTATTCACATTGCTTCCATTTTAGAAAGCAAAATAGTAGATTTGTGTGCAAAATTTAAAGAAGAAATGAGTGTATTAGTTAATAAAGATTCAAAAGTAATCGTTCAAGGTTTCACTGGAAACGAAGGTACTTACCATGCTACTCAAATGATTGAGTACGGAACAAATGTAGTTGGTGGTGTTACTCCTGGTAAAGGTGGTCAACAACACTTAGACCGTCCTGTATTCAATACTGTTCAAGATGCAGTAGACGCTACAGGAGCTAATGTTTCTATTATCTTTGTACCTCCAGCATTTGCTGCAGATGCGATCATGGAAGCTGCCGCTGCAGGTATTGAAGTGATTGTTTGTATCACAGAAGGTATCCCGACAAAGGATATGATCCAAGTTAAATCTTATTTAAGCGACAAAAACTCTCGTTTAATCGGTCCTAACTGTCCAGGTATTATCACTGCAGACGAAGCTAAAATCGGTATCATGCCAGGATTTATCTTCAAAAAAGGTAATGTAGGTGTAGTTTCTAAGTCAGGAACTTTGACTTACGAAGCTGTAGATCAAACGGTGAAAGCGGGATTAGGAATTACAACTGCAATCGGAATTGGTGGCGACCCTATTATCGGTACTACAACAAAAGAAGCTGTTGAATTATTAATGAATGATCCTCAAACTGAAGCTATCATCATGATTGGTGAAATTGGTGGTGGAATGGAAGCTGAAGCTGCGCGTTGGATCAAAGAGCATGGTACTAAACCTGTTGTTGGATTTATCGCAGGGCAAACAGCGCCTCCAGGACGTCGTATGGGACACGCTGGTGCAATTGTAGGTGGCGCAGATGACACAGCTGCTGCAAAAATGAAAATTATGCGTGAGTGTGGCATTCGTGTTGTTGAGTCTCCAGCTGAAATCGGAAAAGCAATCGCTGAAGAATTGGCTAAATAATTAGCTGATAAAGTATATAAAGAAAGGGAATCAAAAATTTGATTCCCTTTTTTTATTCTTATTGGCGACGATACGCACTAAATCGGCATTGCTTCATCTGCCGATGGTCCATATAAGCCCGGTACAGCAATATCCAACAATCGTAAATATACTGTTAACTGACCACGATGATGTACTATATGGTTATTAACAATAAAACGTATCGCTCCAGCTCGGGGTAAACGTGCAATGACATAATCTCCAGATTGTAAAACCCACTCTTTAAACCAGTCTTCCTCTTGAATACCTTCAATTGCGGCCTTATTATTTTCCAATCCTATTGTTAAGATCTCCTTTAATTCTTCTACAGAAGACACTTTAACAGGTTGATAATCCACTTTAAAATCAAATACATCTTTTGGTATTGCCTGATGTACCCAGTTGTGTAGTCCAACCACATGAGAAGCCAGTTCGCCCAAGCTCATTGATTTATCGTGCGGACGCCAATCCAATTTATCATCCGGTATACGCTCTAAAATACGTCTTGTGTTTTTGGTTTCTTGATGCAATTCGATCAAATAACTCTTTTTGATACTCATATAAATATTAATTGACTAATTGAAAATCCTTTAATACCGTTACTGCATAAGGAGCTTCCACTGCTTTATGTGCAGCAGCCCGCGCAATAGTTCCCTCCACATAGGTTACTTTGAGGGGTAAAAATGTATTACCCAACACACTTTCATGGAACAAAGACTCATACCAGGTACATGCCGCAATAAAACGTCCGTAATCTAAATTTAGATGATAACCATCGCGTGTAAAATGATCCCCCATAAAACTTGAGCGTGCATTTTGGATCGCTGTGCCACATGGGACTAATAGATCAAAATTCCCCCAGTTAAAGACCTCTCGCGAAGTATGGGCAATAGCCTTATACATATTATCCTGACTACGGTTATAACGGATAAAACCTTCGTGAGATGCCCCATTTTGATATGCCCAAGTCTGATGCAGTATATACTTCGTCTCAGGAAATGCAACATGCTTCGTTACGTACTCATATAAGGGGGGAAGATCTTTCGCATAGGACTCATAATCACCTGATAGCGGACTCGCTTGCTGAAAGCTGATATAATCCCAGGCTTCATCTATTAACGCGTCAGATAAGCGTTCATTTGCTTTCTCAGACATTTGGCCATCAATATTGATTTTGCGATAGCGGTAAGCAGGCTTATCATCTTTTGCATTCTTTACATGTAAACTTAAAGGAGCCCCACCAATATAGAGATTTCCGATCACTATCTTTTTCTTTCCTGCTTTCGCTAATTCATATAAATTTTGTTCAATAGCATCTTCGGAAAAGCTATTACCGATGGCCAAAATGCGTAATACGCCGTCGTCTAGAGATTTACTCTGCGCAATTAGTCGATCATGCTTTAGAAAGAACAAGACCAAAAAAACGAATATCGATATCTGTTTAATTTTCATCATAATAAAATGCAATAAGCACTAAATTAGCTAATATCTGGTAGAAATACGAATGATAGTACATAGAAAGTGGACCGCCACTGGGCCCGCAGCGCGTAAGGATGGGAACGGAACATCTACCGATGGACCAGCCCCATCTATGGCCATGGAGGTAGTTAAACG
>NZ_DJAS01000004.1:0-225481 GCF_002429765.1 Sphingobacterium sp. UBA5996 | reverse complement strand
ATAAATTTGAGACAGCTTCTTCCTAAATTAGTGTAATCTTCTATTTTTTAGAAGATTTATATTCTTCGTTTAATTGTTTGATTACTTCATTGGTGATTTCCAAAGAAGGATCAGCATATAAGACTGTCGGATTAGTTTTTGAATAGGTCAATACTAACTTATATCCATTTTCTGCCGCATGTTTTTTTAGGAATTCGGTTATTTTGTTATAAACATTGTTGAATTCTTCAGACTCGTCTTTTGCTATCGAGGAAGAAGCTGTCTGGTCCAAGCGTGCAAGCTCATCTTGTTTTCGTGCTAATTTTTGTTCTGTAGCCTGTCGATCAGCAGCTGACATCGTCGCTGCATTTTTTTGGTATTCGGCAACTTCACGTTGAAATGCAGTACTTTTGGATTGTAGGTCTGTTTGTGCTTTCTTTACTTTATTTTCAAGCTTTGATTTAATATCCTTAAAATATTGGTATTTTTCTGAAAGAGAATCGGAGTTTAAATAGACAATTTTATCTTTGCTACTTCCCTGATTTTCCTTGTTTACCGTGTTGGAATCATTTTTTGCAGGCTCGCTTGCTGTTTTTGTACCTTGGTTACACGATGCAATCGATCCAGCCAACAAAAGGGCAAAGGATACTTTCGATACAATTGAAGATATAGTATTCATTTTTTTGTTTTTTTGCAATTATTACTGAAAACAAACCTACCACAAAAAAATCGAAATTCTAGTTTTTAGAATAAAAAAGTAAAATTATCCCATGTTCTGACAATGCCAGATATCGGCTCGATACTTGTTTGTGGGCTTGATAAATCGGGCAAAATTTCGTATTTTTGAATATTACATTTAAGAGGTTTTCAATGAGCGAAGAAAATAAAAATGCATCCACCTATTCCGCCGATAATATCCAGGTATTAGAGGGTTTAGAGGCGGTTCGTAAGCGTCCATCCATGTATATTGGTGATACCGGTGTAAAAGGACTACACCATTTGGTATACGAGGTAGTTGACAATTCAATCGATGAAGCTGTTGCAGGGTATTGTACAGACATTTTTGTAACTATCCATAAAGATAATTCGATTTCTGTTCGGGATAACGGTCGTGGTATTCCTACAGGAATCAACAAAAAGGAAAATAAATCGGCCTTGGAGCTTGTGATGACAGTATTACATGCTGGGGGTAAATTTGATAAAGATACATATAAGGTTTCTGGTGGTTTGCATGGTGTAGGTGTGTCCTGTGTGAATGCATTATCTACTCTTCTGAAGGCCGAGGTTCATCGTGACGGGAAGATTTATCAGCAGGAATATCAAATTGGTAAGCCTTTGTATGATGTAAAAGAAGTTGGTGTATCAGATAAGACTGGTACAATTGTAACATTTCATCCAGACCCTACTATTTTCACGCAGACTACAGTGTATAATTACGATACTTTGGCAAATCGTCTTCGTGAACTTGCATTTTTAAATAAAGGGGTGAGTTTGACGTTGAATGATGAACGCGAGACGAATGAGGACGGTTCTGAGAAAAAGGAAACATTCCATTCTGAAGGTGGACTTAAGGAGTTTGTTAAGTTTTTGGATGGAAACCGTCAGGCGTTAATTCCTGATCCGATCTATGTGGAAGGTATCAAGCAAGGTATCCCTGTTGAACTAGCTTTACAATATAATGATACGTATTCTGAAAATGTGCATTCTTATGTGAATAACATTAATACCATTGAAGGTGGCTCACACGTTGCTGGTTTCCGTCGTGGTTTGACACGTACATTGAAGGCTTACGCGGACAAGTCAGGTTTGCTTAAGAATTTGAAAGTTGAAATTACGGGTGATGACTTCCGTGAAGGATTGACGGCTGTAATTTCAGTGAAAGTTGCAGAACCTCAATTTGAAGGACAGACAAAAACTAAACTAGGTAATTCCGAGGTAATGGGGGCTGTAGATGTCGCTGTTGGGGAGATCTTGGGTGTTTATCTGGAAGAGAACCCACGTGAGGCGAAAGCTATCGTTCAAAAGGTAGTCATAGCTGCTCAAGCGCGTGCTGCTGCGCGTAAAGCCCGTGATTTGGTACAACGTAAAACCGTAATGGGTGGCTCTGGACTTCCGGGTAAATTGGCCGACTGTCAAGACAACGATCCAACGAAATGTGAGATCTATTTTGTCGAGGGTGATTCTGCGGGTGGTACAGCTAAGTCTGGCCGTGATAGAAAACATCAGGCGATCATGCCGCTACGTGGTAAGATCCTTAACGTTGAGAAAGCAATGGAACATAAGATCTACGAAAATGAAGAGATCAAAAATATGTTTACGGCTTTGGGCGTGAGTGTAGGTACTGCCGAGGATGCTAAAGCATTGAATATCGAAAAATTACGTTACCACCGTATCATCATCATGACGGATGCCGATGTGGATGGGTCCCACATTACAACATTAATCTTGACATTCTATTTCAGATATATGAAAGAATTGATTGAAAGAGGATATGTGTATATTGCAACGCCGCCGCTATACCTGGTCAAAAAAGGAAAAGAGCACGAATATGCTTGGAATGAAGATCAACGTATCAATGCTATTCAGCGTTTGAAGGGAACTGGTAAAGAGGATAGTGTGCACGTACAGCGTTACAAAGGTCTTGGTGAGATGAATGCTGAACAGCTGTGGGATACGACCATGAATCCTGAAACGCGTACCTTGAGACAAGTAACTATTGAGAATGCAGCGGAATGTGACCGTATTTTCTCCATGTTAATGGGAGACGAAGTTGCTCCGCGTCGTGAATTTATTGAAAAAAATGCACGTTATGCTAAAATTGATATTTAATGTGAGTTTAGCCTAAAGGAATTGTATATAAATGAATAAAAAAAGCNNGCTTTTTTTATTCATTTATATTTCCTATTTTCATGCTAATGAGTCTTTTTTCTGCCGGGATAAAAGGTTCATCGCCTAACATCTAGCCAATATTAATTAAAACCTATTATGACATATTGTAGCAAAATTTTGCTCTTTATAGGTTGTTTTATTGGAACCTGTATGGCGCAGACAAATGAAAAAATCGATCTCCAAGATTTATTTGAAAGCTTATCGGAAGAGCTTCCCGAGGATGCTGATTTGAGCGAACTGAATGAAAAGTGGTATCATTATCTCAAACACCCCATCGACCTCAACAAAACTGATGGTAGTGAACTCGCTGAATTACAATTTCTAAATCCTTTATTAATTGAGCATCTATTAGCGCATAGGGCTATTTCAGGAAATTTTATCCATGTATTGGAATTACAGGCTATCGAAGGATTTAATGAACGAATAGTCTATCTATTGTTACCTTTTGTAAAAGTAGGCTCTGAATCACCATTAAACGTCCTTAAATTAAGAAAGTTTAAGCAAGAAATTATGTTTCGGTATGCTCGGACACTCGAGAAAGCGAAGGGCTATCGTATCACTGATACAACGAGATCCAGGTATCTCGGCGATGCTAATCGCTATGCGCTAAGGTACAGAGCCCAATTGAACGATAGAATCCAACTCGCCATTAATATGGAAAAAGATGCCGGGGAACCCTTTTTTAGAGATGGGCAAAAAATGGGATTTGATTTCTATAGTATGAGTTTGTCCATAAAGAACTTTAGCCGGTTCAGGAATATCGTGATCGGCGACTATGCTTTGCAATTTGGCCAGGGGCTCAGTATGTGGAATGGTTTGAGTTTTGGAAAAGGAGGATTGGTACAGAATGCCGCAAGACAAGGGATTGGTGTAAAATCCTACACTTCGTTAAATGAGATTAATTTTATGCGTGGTATTGCGGGAACTTTACAGATTAAACATATCGAAATTACACCCTATTTTTCTTATCGATCGATTGACGGAAATGTTGACCGTACAACTTTTCCGGCAACGATTTCAACGATTGCAAGTACTGGTTTACATCGTACTCCAACCGAACAGAAATATCGTGGTGCCGCGTCTCAAATGGCCTATGGATTGAATTTATTGTGGCGCTATAAACGGCTCAAAGCAGGTATTCATTTTAACCAGACCCAGTTGGATGTCTTTAAAATCAAAGGAAAGGGAATACGACAACAAGCTGATTTTGAAGGTGACTTTCTGCGAAACATAAGTTTGTATACAAACTATACCATTCGAAATATCTATTTGTTCGGTGAATATGCCAACAGCATGGATGGTGGTTCGGCTTTATTAGCAGGGTCCATAATAAGTTTACATCCACGATTATCTTCGGTCCTCTTACTTCGCGACTACAAGAAGAATTTTCATACTTTTTATGGACAGGGGTTTGGTGAATCGGGGGATACGTCGAATGAGCAGGGAGTATATTTGGGATTAACGTACCAGCTTGGAAGAAAATTACTCTGGTCTAATTATGCTGATGTCTTCCGTTTTCCGGGAGCAAAGTATCAGGCTGATACACTATCTACAGGAGCTGATTTCTTCAGTCAGCTAAGTTACATGTGGTATAAAAAGGGGCAACTTTCCTTGCGTTATCGCAACCGATTAAAACAAGTTAACTACACCGGAGAGGGACAGACCGAACATGGGCTTGTCAATACAGTTAAGCAGCAATTAAGGGTAGAATTTCATTATCGTCTTAACTCACGATGGACTGTTCGTTCCCGCGCAGAAGCTAATATGTTCCAAAAAGAGTATCAGGAAAGCAGTTTCGGATATATGCTTTTTCAGGATGTATTCTGGAAGTCGGCAGCCGGAAAGTTCCAGTCTAATATGCGGGTCGCATATTTTGACGCAGCGAGCTATGATAATAGAATCTATGCTTATGAGCAAGATGTACTGTACGCAGCCGGTTTCGGCATGTACAATACAAAGGGATGGAGAACTTATCTTAATCTAAACTATCGCTTAAGCCGCCATCTTCAGGTATGGGCCAAATATGCATTATACTATTATCCGGGGAGAGAGGTTATCGGAACAGGATTGGATCAGATCGATGGTAATAGGAAATCTGACGTTAGGTTACAATTGAGGTGGCAATTATGAAAGAGTTAAGTTTTCTCCAAAGACTAGAGCACATTCCTATTCTTAAGATTGCCACCCTATATATTTTGACGCTTCTTTTGGCTCCTACACTGCCAATTTCTCGCCCGATATTTCAACATGTACTGCAAGCATTGATAGTAATGACGCTGCTAACCATTTGTTGCTATTTTTTCAGGGGTAAAATTCGTAAATACGGTTATACCTGCGGGTATTACCTATCTATTATATTATTTGGAATTTATCAATTTTGGCGCAATGACCCACAAGTTGTCATTAATCACTTCTCTCATCTAGAAGCGGATAGTTATGTAGTGAAAATAATGGAGGAACCTAAGATAAAGCAACATATTATCCGTTTTTCTGCAGAAGTGATCGGTGTTCATAGGCAAGGTAAGTTTGTACCAACTTCCGGCCGGTTGATGATAACCCTAAAATTGAGTGCGAAAAATTTTCTTCAGTTCGGTGACTTCTTATGGTTAAAAGGGGATGTGAAAAGAATAGCTCCGCCGCGTAATCCGATGGAGTTTGACTATAGGGAGTATTTGAGCAAGTACTTAATACATCATGAAGTTTTTGTGAAATCTGGCTACTATAGGGTGATCAGTCGGCAAGAAACAAGTGGCTTTTCAGTGTTTGGACTCGCTTTGCAAGCGCGGAGATATTTTTTAGTTAAGCTCCGCAGCCATCTTAAAGGGGATGAAAATTTTGCGATTGCATCGGCGTTGTTATACGGTTTTCGAAGCGAGATCAGTAATGATAATATGGAGGCCTTCACCAATACAGGAACTGTGCATATCTTAAGTGTATCGGGGATGCATGTTGCCGTTCTATTTGGTTTTTTATCTCTTATTATCAGACAAATTGCATGGCCACTTTATCTGAAGTGGCTACCATTAATTTTATTATGGGGCACGATCTGGATATATGCATTTATAGCAGGGCTTGATGCGCCGATTACACGCGCAGCTATCATGATTAGTTTTGTCCTATGTGCACAATATTTTAAACGAAGCTTTTCAAGCTTGAATTCGCTTATTATTGCTGCTGTATTGATTCTATTGTTTGCGCCCCGGGCTATTAATGACGTTGGTTTCCAATTGTCTTTTTTAGCCGTTTTGGGTATGATAATATGTGCCCCGCTGGTGAATGCACTTCTGCCGGTCAAAAGTTCTATACTCCGATTTTTAAGAGATATATTAACGGTTTCTATTGCCGCACAGATTCTGACAACACCGCTGAGTCTTTATTATTTTGGACAGTTTCCTACTTATTTTCTGATTGCCAACTTACTTGTCGATATTCCTTCCACCCTAGTGATGTATGCTGGTTTTATTATGACCATTAACCCTGTCGACTGGCTTAATGAGATTTTGGGTTTTCTTCTAGAACATCTCATTGATTTTATACTATGCTGTCTGAAATTTATTGATCATTTACCTTTTTCGACTATAAAAATAGTCCCTATGGAACCCAGTATTCTATTTTTGGCCTATTTTTTAGTTTTCTCTTTTTTATATGCTTTTCAGTGGAAAGATAAGAGGTACGTATGGCTCGGGCTATATTGTGGAATTGGGATGTTGCTAATCAATGGGAAAAAATGGTTAGTAAGTAATGATTCAGAACGGTTTCGTATTTACAATACGAAGCATGAATTGACGATGGGGTATTTCAAAGCTGGTCGCGGAATTGTTTATAGCACTTTTGATTCCTTGCAGGCCAAAGGGTTACAATATGCTTGTGGAAGGGAAATTGCATTGTTATCGGCAGGTGAAGTTCAATTTGTGCCATTAAATGGACGCGATCGAAAGAACTATTTTGTGACGCTTCCTTTAGGCAGAGTCGCTATTTTGTCCCATCCGAAAGGAACGATGTCACCTGCTGATCTGGTCATTATCAGAAAAAACTTTTTATATGGTTTACCAGATGTATTAAAGCAAATCAGACCAAAACTTGTTGTACTGGATGGATCCAACTCAATGGAGAAGTGTCTGCTTATGCAACACATGTTGGATAGTTTGGGGATACAAAATTATCTCATGAAAGATAATTTTGCGTATGTTTGGAATAAGGAGAACTTATGACGCAAGATAGTATATCAATCTTAAGGCAATACTGGGGGTTTGACTCATTTAGACCCCTGCAGGAAGAAATTATTCAATCTGTCATTTCTGGTAAAGATACCTTGGCTTTATTGCCGACAGGTGGGGGGAAATCGATTTGTTTTCAAGTACCTGCATTGATGCTAGAAGGAATTTGTATCGTGGTTACACCGCTCATTGCGTTGATGAAAGACCAAGTTGAACATTTGAAAAGAAATGGAATTCAAGCGGTCGCAATTTATGCTGGTATGAAGAAGAGAGAGGTGGATATCACACTGGATAATTGCGTCTATGGGAAAATAAAATTTCTCTATCTCTCTCCCGAAAGGTTGTACAATGATATCGTAAGAGAACGTATACGATTTATGAATGTCAATCTATTTGCCATAGATGAAGCACATTGCATTTCTCAATGGGGATATGATTTTAGACCGCCTTATTTAGAATTAGCTAAATTACGCGAACTACATCCTAAAGTTCCATTTTTGGCTCTTACAGCCACCGCAACGGCCCGTGTGATAACCGATATTCAGCAGAAACTCGGTTTTTTGAAGGAAAATGTATTTGTCAAAAGCTTTCTTCGGGATAATCTGGCTTATATGGCTATTGAAGAGGAGGATAAGATGGGGCGTATGGTACGCATCATCCATAAATTGGGCGGATGCGGTATTGTTTATGTAAGAAACCGGCGCGAAACACAAGAAGTAGCGCGTGTTTTGGTCAATAATGGGATTTCTGCGGATTATTACCATGCAGGGCTTTCTGGGCAAGAGCGGGATCAGAAGCAGCATGGGTGGATGACAAATGTTGTTCGCATTATTGTCGCTACAAATGCCTTTGGAATGGGGATCGATAAACCTGATGTGCGCTTTGTGATTCATCTGGATCTGCCAGATTCACTGGAGGCCTATTATCAAGAAGCCGGTAGGGCCGGTAGGGATGGAAAAAAAGCTTATCCTGTTATTCTTTATCAAAAAGCAGATGAGCAGAAACTACTGGATAATCTGCAGGCTAGTTTTCCAGATATTTCCTTTATTCAACAAACCTATCACTACCTTTGTAATCATTTTCAGATTCCTTATGGTTCTGGAGAAGGGGTGACAGTAGATTTTGATGTCGTTACATTTGCTAAAAAATATCAGCTACCCTTGGTACCAGTGATGAGTGCACTAAAATTTCTGGAGCGGGATACCTGGCTGGTCTTGTCGGAGGCTGTTACAATCCCTTCACGTTTTAAATTTGAGATTGACAGTGCTGAGTTATATAAATTTCAGGTTCAGTATGCAAAATATGATAAGCTCATCAAGGCTATTTTACGTAGCTATGGCGGCGTATTTGAGAACTTCATATTAATCAATGAATACGAATTTGCAGGTAAGTTAGGTATACCATACGGTCGTGTCGTGGAGCTATTGAAGTCGTTAGAAACGTTCGAAATAGCGACTTATTTGCCTTCTACAGATTCACCGCAATTGACATTCTTACAGAATCGGGTCGATTACAAACATTTGCATATCGACCATGTTTTTATTCGTGATCGCCATCAGGTGAAGGAAGAGGAAGTCAATGGCATGATTAATTATATTGAACAAAGCAATTGCCGCAGTCAGTCGCTGCTATTATATTTTGGTGAGAAAAATGCGGGGTTCTGTGAAGTGTGTGATTTGTGCCTGATCCGTAATTACCGAGAAAAGCAGCGGACAAATATAAAGGCCGAAATAAAAAGCAGTTTACTCGCTGGAGCGAAAAATATCCATGATTTGGTAGGTAGTTTAACAATAGGTACGGAGAAGAAAAGAATAGAGATCATTCGTGATCTGCTGGATGCCGAAAAAATCCGCCTAGAGGATAATCTCTATTCTTGGAATACTTTATTTTAACTTATTTTTCGATTGGAAGATTGAGTTCTTCGCGCCCCCATTCAGACCAAGATCCGTCGTATACCCGAATTTGTCCGTGGCCTACAAGATGGCAAGCAAATGCTAATATAGAGGCTGTGATGCCCGATCCACAGGAGAAGATATACTCATCTCCGGTCTTATTAGAGTGATTAAATTGTCGTTTCAATTCATCAATTGGTTTATAAACGATACCATCAAGTAATTCTTCAAAAGGTAGATTTTTGGAATGGGGGATATGTCCACTATGTAGGCCTTTACGAGGTTCAGCTACCAAACCACTAAATCGCCCCTTACTTCTAGCGTCGAAAATATTGACTTTAGTATCGCGATAATGAGTCAATATATACTCTTTATCAGCATACAGGTTTTCTTGAAATTGCGCCTTAAAATTACCGGGTTTTACAGTGGTTGTATACTCTTCTACGAGGGGAAACTTGTTGTTTTTCCAAGCGGGAACACCGCCATTTAAAATAAAGACCTGTTTAAAACCCATAACCTTAAGCATCCACCACGCTCTTGGACTCGAATAAATACCCCATCTATCATACAACACAAGTATACTATCCTGATTAATTCCCAACCTTCGCATTTCGCGCTCGAATACTTCGGGCGAAACGAGGGTATGTGGTAATTTCGAATTAGGATCCGATAATTTTCCTTCGATGTCAAAAAATTGCGAATGGGGAAGTATCTCAAGTTTCGCCTCTTTAATCGATTGACCTACTTTATCGATTGTACAATCCAGGAGGATGATGTTTGCATTTTGTCCTAATGATTCCTGAAGTTGTATAGGGCTAATTAAGGATGATTGGAATGACATAAAATACTGTTTATTGAATACAAAAGTACAAAGCATCCGTATAAAAACAAAGCGGCTGTTCTTTTTGGAACAGCCGCTTTTTATGGATGTAGATTGCTAATTACTTAGCGTTCTTATCATTTTCCATTTGCTCTTTCAATTGAGCTAACACGTCTAAATCGCCTAAAGTAGATTTTTCAACAGAATCTTTTACTTTTTTAACAGCTGAAGACTCAGCTTTAGCGTCTTTTTTACGGTTGCTAGACTCTTCTTTGCGAGCTTCTTCTTTCTCTTCTTCCCAGATACGAGAGTGAGAGATTACTAAACGTTTGTTCTCTTTGTTGAACTCGATAATTTTGAATGAAGTAACTTCATCAACTTTCAATGAAGAACCGTCTTCTTTCACAGAGTGTTTAGAAGGACAGAAACCTTCAACACCATATTGTAAAGCTACGATATCACCTTTATCACCAACTTTGATCACAGTACCTTCGTGGATAGAACCTTCAGTAAAGATCGTTTCGAAAGTATCCCAAGGATTTTCTTCCAATTGTTTGTGACCTAAAGACAATTTACGGTTTTCTTCATCTAATTCTAAAACAACTACGTCTAGTGTTTCACCAACTTTAGTGAATTCGTTAGGGTGGTTGATTTTTTTAGACCAAGACAAATCAGAGATGTGGATCAAACCGTCGATACCTTCTTCCAATTCAACAAATACACCGAAGTTAGTCATGTTTTTAACGACAGCTGTTTGTTTAGAACCTACAGGGTAACGGTCAGTAATATTTTTCCAAGGATCAGGAGTCAATTGTTTGATACCTAAGCTCATTTTACGCTCATCGCGGTCAAGCGTCAAGATTTGTGCTTCGATCTCGTCACCAACTTTTAAGAACTCCTGTGGAGAACGTAAGTTTTGTGACCAAGACATTTCAGAAACGTGAATCAAACCTTCAACACCAGGGATAATTTCTAAGAAAGCTCCGTAATCAGCAACTGTTACGATTTTACCTTTAACTTTAGATCCAACTTCTAATGCAGTATCTAAAGATTCCCAAGGATGCTCAGATAATTGTTTCAAGCCTAAAGCAATACGTTTTTTCTCATCATCAAAATCCAATACAACAACGTTGATTGTTTGATCTAGTGATAAAACTTCTTTTGGATGCTCGATACGACCCCAAGAGATATCTGTGATATGCAACAAACCGTCAACACCACCTAAGTCGATGAACACACCGAAGTCAGTGATATTTTTAACAGTTCCTTCTAATACTTGACCTTTTTCTAATTTAGCTACGATCTCAGATTTTTGGTTTTCTAAGTCGTTTTCAATTAACACTTTGTGCGATACAACAACGTTTTTGAATTCGTGGTTGATTTTTACAACTTTGAATTCCATTGTTTTACCTACGTATACATCGTAGTCACGGATAGGTTTGATATCGATTTGAGATCCAGGTAAGAATGCTTCAACACCTTTGATGTCAACGATAAGACCACCTTTAGTACGGCTCTTAACGAAACCAGTAATGATTGCATCATTTTCTAATGCTTCATTGATAGCTTCCCAAGATTTTTGAGTTTTAGCACGTTTGCGAGAAAGTACTAATTGACCGTTAGCATCTTCTTGAGATTCAACGAATACGTCAACTTTATCACCAACTTTTAATTCTGGTAAGTCACGGAATTCTGATAAAGAAACTAAACCGTCAGATTTGAAACCAACATTTAAGACGACGTCTTTATTGTTGATAGAAACTACAGTACCTTCGATAATTTCACCTTGGTTAACTTGATTGAAAGTATCTGCGTATTGTGCTTCAAGTTTAGCGCGTTCAGCTTCGCTATAATTTCCGAAACCTTTATCATTTGCATCCCAGTCAAATTCACCTTCTGGTGTGATCCACGTGTTTGATTTGATTTCGTCGATTAAGTTTGAATCAGCTTCTGATTCAATTTGTTCAGTGTCTTTCACTACTTTAGTGTCAGCACCTTGTAGCTCTGCGTTTTTCGCTGCTAATTCTTTTTCTGCTTCTTGTTTTTTTGCCATTAATTAATTTTCTCCTTTTTCCTACTTTGTAGGAGTTGCAAAGGTACAAAAAAACTTTAAATGCAAAATTTTATTTTTCTTATTTTATTGAAAGACTTTCAGTTATAGGGATGTTTTTATAGGTCAAGCTGTCAAGGGTGTTAATTGAAGGTTGACTTTGTTATTTCTCGACTTTATTTGCTGAAATTCTTTTCTTGGAAAGGATAAATTAACGTGCTTAAAATGACTTAATCTTCTCTCTTAAACGAATTAAAAATACGTGGTTTGGCAATAACAATGGTTTGTTTGGACAGTGCAATGGCAGCATTGAGTTCATAACCCAATAATAAAATAAGCGTATTTAAATAAATCCAGAGCATAATGACAATTAATGTTCCGATGGAACCATACAATTTGTTGTATGCGCCGAAGTGATTGATATAAAAAGTAAATATTGAAAAAGTCAAAATCGCTAGTATAGTGGCCATCGATGCTCCTGCACTAAAGAGTTTCCATTTATTGGAGGTTGAAGGGCCAAATTTGTAGATACAGCTCACCGTAAAAAAATAGATCGCGAATATAATCAACCATCGGGCTATCTTAAGCAATATCGCCCAGAAGCTTGATTTGATACCCGTCGTTTCTTTAAGATAGTCTATCGTAATGCCAGCAATCGTAAAAATCGTCATTCCAACAGTTAAGGCAAAGATAATTAAGAAAGCCAAAGCTAAGGCAAGCAATCGTTTTTTGATCCAAGGCCTTTTTTCCGTCATTAATGATGCTTTATTGAATGCATTCATCAGGGAGGCCATGCCGTTGGTTGCAAAATAGGCTGCAAACACAAAACCGAAGGACAGCAATCCGCCATTTTGGTTTTTGATAATATCTTCCAAAGTTGTTTCAACAACGAGAAAAGCATTTTTAGGAATAACTACCGCAAGAAAATCCAACAATTGCTCTTGAAAATTATTTATTGGAATGTATGGGATTAATGTAAATAAAAATATGATGCCCGGAAAAATAGCTAATAGAAAGCTGTAGGAAAGGGAGGAAGCTTTGCTAATAATGGAGTCTCTGGAAATTTCCTGAAAGAAAAATACAGCGACGGTGTAAAGAGGGAGCGAGCCAAAGCCAGGTAGTACGACCCGTTTACTCCATTCGATCAATTTAAAATAAGGTTCAAAATTTAATAGCCATTGGTGAATTTTCCCCATTTCAATTAAAATATTTACTCATCTTATCCAAGAAAACCTGCGGAGGCATACAAGGTCTATTTTTCTCCATATTGACAAAGACCAATGTCGTTTCTCCTTGGTTGAGTAGCTCTCCATTCTCATTGAAAAGCTCATATTCGAAAACAATACGAACAGCAGGTTTCTTTCGGATGGTCACACGGATTGTAATCAGGTCATCATATTTGCCTGGTTTTAGATATTTGGTCTTCATCTCTGTGACAGGGAGCATGACCCCCATTTCTTCCAGTTCTCGGTACGAGATCCCTGTGCTCCGCAGCATTTCAGTTCGCGCTATTTCATAAAATGCAGCGTAATTGCCATAATAGACATAGCCCATTTGGTCTGTTTCTGCATAGCGAACGCGAATCTGATGGTCAAATACAAACATTATTTTTTAATATTTCTGGCGTCCAAAGCCTGTTGAAATTTGCGTGCGTTGATCAAATGCTCTGCTTCTGTTTTTGCGAAATTATGGTAACCTGAGAAATCATCTTTCGCACACATATAGATGTAATCGTGCTGCTTGAAGTTCAACACTGCATCAATAGCAGCGATGCTTGGAATAGAAATCGGGCCTGGAGGCAATCCTCTATAAATATACGTATTGTAAGGATTGTCTGTTCTGAGGTGCTTATTCAATACCCTTCTGATTGTAAAATCATTATTAGCAAAGATCACTGTTGGGTCTGCCTGTAACAACATCCCCTTTTTGAGGCGGTTTAAATAAAGTCCAGCAATCATGGGCATTTCATCTTGATGTAGCGCTTCCCCTTTGACAATAGAAGCTAACGTACTGACTTGCTGTGGTGTCAAATTAAGCGCTTTTGCTTTCGCCGTGCGATCCGTATTCCAGAATTTTTTCCATTCATCATCAAAACGAGCGATTACTTTTTCGGGACTGGTGTTCCAGTAAATTTCGTACGTGTTAGGAATAAACATCGTGATCAGATTTTCCGTTGTAAATCCATACTTCTGCGCCGTAGCTTCATCATTCAGCACAGCGATAAATTGTGCAGAATCAGCTTCGAAACTTTTTCCAAGAAGCGCCGCCATATTTTCTTTTAATCGGACATTGGCGAATCGGAATTTTACGGGTTCTTGGTAGCCACCCATTAAATTGCCAATTAAACGTCTATTGTTCATTCCAGGTGTCAGCAGGTAACGTCCTGGTTTTACACTCTGTTCATATTTTTTATATTGTGCTGCACGCTGAAATGAAGCGATATCGTCCAATAGATTTGAATCACTGATTGATTTCAGCACATCTTCATACTTTTCACCCTCGTGTATAAACAGGTACTTTTTATCTCCCGATACATTCGAAGCATAAAACGTGCTATAAAATTTCCAAGCAAAATAAGCTCCAACAACAAGAACGATCAGAGCAATGATTTTTAACCAACTTGGTATTCCTTTTTTATTTTCCATTCTAAAATTTTTTAATCATTTGTTGTTCGCTATTGATGGCATTTATGCAGCCTTTAGCGGTCAATGTTTGAAAAATCTCGCGTATGAAAGCGCAGTTTTTTCATATGTTTTATAGTTTTGAAACTTTAAAGCTTTAACATCTTTTAACGATGATTCAATGCAGTTTCATTTTACGCTGATTGCTTTAGAAGCCCAGGCTATTTCCTTTATTTTCCTTATCTTTTTTCTGCCCCGCGGAGTTATTTGCCGGCTTAGTTGCTGGTGTATTTGCGGGCGTACTTTTCGATGGAGCAGCAGGCTTCGATTGGGCACTAGGCTTAGCGATCGACGGATTAGCTTGTGTTTGGTTTGCTTGTGGTTTAGGTGTTGTCGTACCACCTGTTGGAGCATCTGTAATAGGTGCTGGTGCTGTAACTGAAAGTGTTACGTCAATTTTAGCGCCTAAGCTGGTTAGGCCTTTTTCGATTCCTGGCGATTGCACACTGATGACTGCGGTAGCGGTATCCGTTACATTTGGATCATACGTCACAGTGCCCAGACCTAGTCCAGCTCCAGATAAGGCAAACTTCGCCTCGTTTAAAGGAAGTCCAATTAAGTTAGGTATCTCTACTTCATTTGCTCCCAGTCCATTTCCTAAAACGAGATCTATACGCGAACCTTTAGGTATCATACGTCCGTTACGGATGGACTGTCCTGCAAATTGAGCATCCAAAACGATATCTCTTGCGATGTCCGCTACATACGATGTGTCTCCTATTCTGAGGTTATGGTTTTTCAAGATGGCGGTGGCTTCGATCAATGTTTTATCTTTTATATTCGGAAAAGCAACTTCAGGTGCCACCTGTGTGATAATGGTCAAATAAATAGTCCGACCGGATTTTACATGGAATCCTTGTTCAGGATCTTGTTCGATGACCATACCAGGCTTAGCGTCCATCTGATAGACGGAATCAATTTGATATTCGAGCCCAGCATTTTCCAGGGCCTGAATAGCCGCACTGATATGAAGTCCTTTGACTTTAGGAACAGCAATAGATTCATCATGTTTGGTATATACTTTCAGACCAATATAAACGAAAAGGAATAGGCATACTATCGCAATGAAAGCGGCAATAAGATTTTTCCTAAACGTGGGGGTCTGAAGATATTGTACTACTTTGGACATTTCTTTGTTAATAAAAATTAATTCTGCATAGAACCGCAATATTAAAGCCAAGTTTGCAGAAAGATTAAATAAAATTATTCGTCACAAAATTATTCGTTTTTCCGTGTATAGCAAATTATATTTGCTATTCGAATCGCTAAAATTTATGAAAGCAAAAATAGCATTAATAACTGGAGGTTATACAGGAGAAGCTGAAGTTTCTTTTAAAAGTTCAGCCTTCGTCAATTCGCAACTTGATCACAACAAATACGATGTGTATCTGATTACGGTGACCAAAGAAGCATGGTACTATGAAGATGTAGATGGTCAGCGTCATCCCATTTCCAAAGCAGATTTCACGCTTCCATTGCATGGGGATGTTTTGGTTTTTGACTTGGCATTTATTATGGTACACGGTGCGCCTGGAGAAGATGGGAGACTCCAAAGTTATTTTGATTTATTAGATATTCCTTATACATCATGTGACGCGCTAACTTCTGCCCTGACGATGAATAAAGGGTATACAAAGGCGATTTTATCGGATATTCCAGAGCTGCATTTGGCAAAATCGGTCCTATTATTTGAATCGCAGCGACCTGAAGCGGTCCAACTGGTTGAAAGCAATCTCTCGCTGCCTTATTTTGTGAAACCTAATGCAGGCGGGAGCAGTATCGGTATGACCAAGGTGAAAGAATCTGCACAGCTGAAAGCAGCGATCGATACAGCTTTTGATGCAGAGAATACAGGTAAACAGGTCATTGTCGAAGAATTTGTAACCGGACGCGAGTTTTCGGAAGGAATTTTTCGCAATTCAAAAGGCGAGCTGGTTGTTTTACCTGCTACGGAGGTACGGACTACGCGCGAATTTTTTGATTATGAAGCGAAATATATACCTGGACTGACCGAAGAGATTACACCGGCAGAGCTGACTATCGAACAGCAGGAACGGGCTGCACGTATCTTGAAAGAGGTCTATGTCAGATTGAATTGCAAAGGTATGGTGCGTGTTGATTTCTTTTTGGAAAACGAGACCGATAAATTCTATTTTATCGAAATCAATACTATTCCGGGGCAGACTGCGCAAAGTTTTATACCGCAACAAGTACGCGCTTTTGGAATGAAAGAAGGCGATTTCTACGGCGAGTTGATCGAAACAGCTTTGCAATCGAAATAATATTGTCCTCTTATAGTGGATATGAAGTGAAGGTTCGTACGATTGCTGAATTTAACAATATGCGACGTGGTAACTAACGATAGCAAAAGCCGGCTTTCAATTTTCTGAAAGCCGGCTTTTGCTTTTTCATCATGACGACTTATGGGTTGCTATTGAAAGGACAAAGCGGTATACTACATGATCGCAGCATCTTGATGTCCCTTACGCAGTAAGCATTACGCTGGTTAAACAGAAAAGGGGATGAGCGAGCTTCTTTATAGCTGTTCGTCCTGATTTAGTTAGTACGTATCTATTTTCTTGTATAAACTTCAAAGGTATAAGCAAATGCATGTTTTTCATCTGCTTGATGCGAATCTGAGGAAACCAATTCCCATTCTTCGGATGGTAATGCAGGAAAGAAAGCATCTCCTTTGATGGTGGTATGCACCCGTGTCAAAAGTACTTTGTTGGCGAGTGGAAGGGCCTGCTGATAGATGTTTGCACCCCCAATAATAAATGCCTCGCGCTCGTCGCGACAATATAAAAGTGCTTCCTGAATACTGTTAGCGACATCAATATCTTCGCCTTGAAAATCTGCGTTGCGTGTGATGACAATATTCCTTCTTTCCGGTAATGCCTTACCTATGGACTCAAATGTCTTTCTTCCCATCAGTACAGAATGGTCAATGGTATTTTTCTTGAAATATTTAAAGTCGTTTGGCAAATGCCAAGGCATCTTGTTGTCGATTCCGATGGCATTGTTGTCCGATGCAGCGACAATTAATGTGATCGTTGGGTTGCTCATTTTTGATATAATGTGATTATTCGTCCTCTAAAAGAATATTGTTGCAAAATTAGCTGCCGTCATTATTAAACAGCAACCGGAGCTTTGATATGCGGATGTGATTCGTAGTTCAATAATTCAAAATCTTCAAACTTGAAATCAAAAATATCTTTTACTTCGGGGTTAATTCTCATCTGGGGTAGCGCTTTGGGCTCTCTGCTCAACTGAAGTTCCGTTTGTTCAAAGTGGTTACTATAAATATGCGCATCCCCTAGGGTATGAATAAATTCCGCCGCTTCCATATCACACACTTGGGCAACCATCATGGTGAGAAGTGCGTAAGATGCAATGTTAAAAGGTACGCCCAAAAATATATCCGCACTACGCTGATAGAGTTGACAAGACAATTGTGGCTTTAAAATTCCTTTTTCAGGTTGCGCTGGAGCGACATAAAATTGAAAAAAGGCATGGCAAGGTGGCAATGCCATATGTTCGATTTCAGCGACATTCCATGCCGATACAATAATACGACGGGAATCCGGCGAATTTTTAAGCTGATTAATTACTTGTGCGATTTGATCAATATGACGGCCATCAGGTGTTGGCCAAGAACGCCATTGCGATCCGTATACCGGGCCCAAATTTCCTTGTTCGTCAGCCCATTCGTCCCAAATGCTTACGCCATTTTCTTTGAGATACTGAATATTGGTCTCGCCTTTTAAGAACCAGATTAACTCATGGATAATGGATCGAAGGTGTAATTTTTTTGTCGTTACTAGAGGAAAACCTTCTTGAAGGTTGAAACGCATCTGATATCCAAAGACACTTTTGGTACCTGTGCCAGTACGATCTGTCTTTACAACACCATTCGTATATACATGTCTGAGTAAATCTAAATATTGTTTCATCTGTAAAAAAGTAATTGTTAAATATTAAATATCAATGCTATTATCGAACTGTGTGGGAACGATTAGCCCTATTTTATATGTCTGATTCTCAATCGGGAGATATTTGAATGCATGGTGTTCGAATTTGATTTCGTCAGCCTCTGATAAGCTGTTGATGCATTAAGCCTTTCAAGATAGTCAAAACTAATGAAAATCCTTATAACGAGAAAGTCAAAACTCAAAATGATAAGAGGGGTTAGTGAAAAAAAATGTAATTTTGCAAAATATTATGGAGAATAAAAAAGTAGCTTTTTATACACTTGGGTGTAAACTGAATTATTCGGAGACATCATCCATTGGTCGTTTATTTAAAGAAGCGGGCTATGATACCACAGCGTTCAATAGTCGTGCTGACGTTTATGTAATCAATACATGTTCGGTAACGGATAATGCTGACAAGAAGTGTAGAAAAGTGGTTAAGGAAGCTTTAAAGCACTCTCCCAATGCTTATATTACGATTGTTGGTTGTTATGCGCAGCTAAAACCAAAAGAGATCGCCGAGATCCCTGGTGTAGATATGGTTTTGGGTGCTGCTGAAAAGTTTAATATTATTGAGCATATCAATGATTTGACCAAACAGGAAAAGACAATCGTTTATAATGGTCCGATTGATGAGACCAATCAATTTGTATCTGCTTATTCGATTGGTGATCGTACGCGTACTTTCCTAAAAGTACAGGACGGATGTGATTACTCATGTACATTTTGTACGATCCCCCTAGCGCGCGGCGGAAGCCGCTCCGGTAAGATTGAAGAAATTGTACGACAGGCGGAAGAAATTGCAGCTTCCGGGGTTAAAGAAATTGTGTTAACAGGGGTAAACATTGGCGATTTTGGTATCCGCGATGGTAAGCGAGAAGACCGCTTCCTTGATCTGGTAAAAGCATTGGATGATGTCGAAGGTATTGATAGAATTCGTATCTCCTCAATAGAACCCAATCTGCTTTCCAATGATATTATTGAGTTTGTAGCGCAATCAAAACGTTTCGTTCCACATTTTCATATGCCTTTACAGTCTGGAAGCAATAAAATTCTGAGTTTGATGCGCAGAAGATACAAAAGGGAGCTCTATACAGAGCGCGTCGCGTTTATCAAATCTCTGATGCCCAATTGCTGTATAGGCGTTGACGTCATTGTTGGATTTCCGGGAGAGACACGTGAGGATTTTATCGATACGTATAATTTCTTGAACGATATGGAGATTTCGTATTTGCATGTGTTTACATATTCTGAAAGAGAGAATACGATTGCCGCACAAATGGAGGGCGCTGTACCAGGAGCTCAACGTAGTGATCGGAGCAAAATGTTGCATATCCTTTCCGAGAAGAAGCGTCGTGCTTTCTATGAATCTCAATTAGGAGAAATCGGAGACGTATTGTTTGAGGCTGATGAGAAAGACGGTTACATGCATGGTTTCTCTAAAAATTATGTTAAAGTGCGGACTTTATACGATCCCTTACTGGTGAATGAGGTCGTGCCGGTAAAATATATGGAAGTAACGGACTCCTGTGAAGTCGAGGTGGAAGAAGTTCCAGAGACATTGATACATTAGTTCAATAAAGATTTATAACATACAAAAGAGGCAATCTTCTCTAATAAGATTGCCTCTTTTGTATGAAAGTTATTTGCTGTCATTGCCAGAAACAACTTTCATTCGCTTTTGTTGCCGTCGGTGTCTACTACACTGCGAAGGTTTAATTGCTGTATTCGGATAGATATCCTCAAATTGATTGCAGAAAGCTGACCGAAAGGTGATCTTTAACTCTAATGTGTACTACTCTTTGCTGCATTTAACCAGATAACGGTACCCAAGATCAAAAGCACCCCAAGCCATTGAATAGTCGATACACTTTCATGAAGGATGAAAAATGACATACAGGTCGCCACAGGCAGTTCGGCCGAACTCAATATTCCTCCTAAGGAAAATCCAGTTTTAGGTAAACCATAGGCAAACAATAATGGCGGAATGACTGTACCAAATAAAGAAAGTATCAATCCAAAATATAAAAAATTATCATCAAATTGACCATTGAATAAATAAGTCGGTGGAAATAAAGTGAAGATCAGGATACAAGAACCTGTTACCATAATAGCACTTTTTTGAATGGGGTGGTAGTCATTGCCGACACGCCCATTTACAATCATGAAGACCGAATAGGCAGTCGCCGCCAAAAGACCGAATAACACACCGGTTAAATTGAGTTGTTGTAATCCTTTTTCAATGAGCCCAGTCGCTAATAATGTTGCAATAAGTACAATTCCAATGCCGATCAGATTGTTCTTTGAAGGTTTTGTCTTGAAAAAGATAAACTCAATAAGCACACCGATCCAGATATATTGCATTAGCAAGACTATAGCTAATGAAGCGGGAACGAGCTGAACACATTTATAATAGAGAACACTCACCAGACCGGTAGAAGTACCGCTGATTAATATTTTGACCCAGGAAGATTTCTTGTTTGAAGATTGAAACGACTTTGCCGAAAAGAGTTTAATGGTAATATAAATAAGCCACAGTATAAGCATGCCAAACAAGACCTGGATTCCCGTTACTTCGCCTAATGTCAGTCCTTTACCGTAAGCTTTTTTTACAAACGTTGATAGTATTCCGAAACTACTTGCACCTAAAAAGACAGCTAATGCACCTTTTAATTTTTCCATTCTCAAATAAATTAGGCGTCAAAGTTACGATTTCTGAACAATTCTTTTCCTGATCTGACGTTCTTAGCGAGAAAAGTAATCTTTCGAAGGGGGATCGCAGTGGAATAGATGTAGCTGATACCTCATTGGTGAAAATTCGCCAATAGTCGATGGTGTTAGATGGGGGTTATAAAAGTGGTTATTACCGCAAAATGTTTTTGGCAACACGGTAAACGTATTGCATATAAACAGCAATTTAGTTAAGTTTGTTAGGCAACAACGTAAATTGAACAGCATGATTGTCAGATTTTATTTCGTCTTCTTTTTGGGTGTAGTTCTATTTTTGAGCAGTTGTTCAACAAAGAAAAAAGTACTTATCGCTAATTCTCATCCTGCTAAGGGGGGCGTTTTGACAGATGCTAGTTCAGCGCGAGGAAGATCCTTTTCGGGATCTCGGCTTGACAGTTATGCCGACTTACTTAATGTGAGTGCCCAAAAGCTAAATCCAAACCTTTACTTTTTTATCGATGACTGGATGGGAATACCGCATCGTATGGGTGGACAGAACAAATCCGGTGTGGATTGTTCGGGCTTTGTAAATCTGCTCTACATGGAAGTATATAAAGGAAATTTGCCGCGCACTTCCCGTGACATGGAAGGAGTAGTAAAGCGAAAAAAGGTCGATAAACTTCAAGAAGGGGATCTCGTATTTTTTTCGTTCGGGCGTAACGGGATAGATCATGTTGGTGTATACCTTCATAATAATAAGTTTGTGCATGTGTCAACTCGCAAGGGTGTTATTATATCTGATCTTTCCGATAGCTGGTATGCCAAGACCTTTGTTGATGCAGGCTCTCCTAATATCTAGATCGCAGTAACTCATGTAGGTTTTATGTCATATCTTGATATAAACTTTTATACCCTATATAAATCCTTATTTTTGTCAAAATTTATAGCAATGACAATAAAGAGTAAGAAGATTTTTTTGGGCCTTTGTATTATTGTGCCGTTTTTGATGTATTGTGTTTATTACTATAGTAATATGATCAAAAATGCCCCTTTTCGTTTTGCTGATTTTGAATCCATAGAATTCAAATACGGCGAGCCGAACCACATGGTCAACGAATACAATTCTAAAACGCGTATCTATAAATATTTAGACAAAAAAGATTCTTTAATTACCGATACTGTAAAATTTACAAAAGACGATCTATTGTATCTCCATCGCAAAGCCATGGAGCTGGGGTTTTGGAATCTGGATACAGATATGACAGGTCCCGAATGGCAGCAGGATTCGACAAATTCTAAGGTTCCACGTTTTTATCTGGAATTCAACTATAAAGATAAATCCAAACATGTAACTTTAGATGCCGATTTTGCAGGCAATCCGCGCATGCATGACGCGGCAAAGTCTATGATTGATGAAGTCAACCGCATGTTGGCGACCGCGCAGGCAAGATAGTTAAGAAATAGACAATAATGGTAAAAGGAGAAATTAAGCAATTGGTTTCTCTTTTTTTGTATCCACTCTTTTTTCTCGGAACATTTATGTAAGACTTCGGAGGAAGAACAAAGGTCAGTCTACTAATACAACCTGAAATAACAGGTACTTTAAACGGAACTAACAGCGATCTGATAGGGACCTCATTCGGATGAATGCGTATAAAGTACGAATAATATCCCTATTACTTTAGTATTAAATATGTGTTAATTAGTAAGTTGGTTTGATGATAAACCCTTCGTTTCTTGATGAATTCTTGATATTCTCTTTATACTCCTATAACCTGAATGGAATACTTTAGCGCCAAACAAAATAACATATGAGAACATTTTTGGCATTAGCAATTTCGTGGGCATTCGTCCATGCTGCGCACGCACAAGATTTTGCAAAAGGAAAAGTTTATTTGGACGTAAACAAAAACGGAAAATTAGATAAAAATGAAAAAGGTATTGTGTCTGTTTCTGTTAGTAACGGACGTGAGGTAACTACCACAGATAAAGATGGTAATTATCAATTACCCATTGGGAATGACAATATCATTTTCGTCGTCAAACCGTCAGGTTATGCCTTGCCTTTGGATGAAAATAATCATCCAAAATTCTATTATATCCATAAATTGAACGGCAGTCCAGTTTCAAAATACCCTGCCGTCGTTGCTACAGGGAAGATCCCGGCTGCGGTGAATTTTGCTTTGTATCAGCAAGAAGAAGATCCAAACTTTTCGGCCTTCGTTTTCGGTGATCCACAGGCCTACACGGAGGAAGAACTGGCCTATTTCAAAAACGGGGTGATCAATGAAATTTCGGATAAGACAATTGCAAAATTTGGCATCAGCTTAGGCGACTTGGTGGGCGATGATCTTTCCCTACAGCCAAAATATAAGTCGGTGATTTCTACCATGGGATTGCCGTGGTATAATGTCATGGGAAACCATGATATGAATTATGATGCAAAAGTGGATAGTCTTTCCGATGAATCGTTTGAGAAAACTTTTGGTCCCAACAACTATGCATTCAACTATGGAAACGCACATTTTATTATTCTGGACAATATTATTTATCCGAATCCACGCACAGGAAAAGGGTATTTAGGTGGATTCCGTAAAGATCAGTTAGATTTTGTAGAAAATGACTTAAAAAACGTTGCCAAAGATAAACTGATTGTATTGGCGTTCCATATTCCTTTATACCATCAAAACTCAGATGTCTTTCGAAATGAAGATAGACAACGTCTTTTCGATATTTTGGCTCCATTTAAGCATACCTTGTCTTTATCAGCACATACACACTTTCAACGTCAGTATTTTTATGGGCAAAAAGACGGATGGAAACAAGAAAAGGCACATCACGAATATAACGTAGGCACTACATCGGGTGATTGGTACTCTGGCGAGTTGAATGAGAAAGGGATTCCTGTTTCTACGATGCGGGATGGTACACCAAAAGGATATGCTATTTTGAAAATTGAGGATAATCAATACAGTTTCGATTACAAGGTTGTCGATAAGCCGGCATCGTATCAGATCGACTTATACGGTGCTTCGGTTATTCCGGAAAAGTACACCAAAAGATATCCGATATACGCTAATTTCTTTATTGGAAAGGAGGGCGATAAGGTCAGGTTTAGAATCAATCAGGGGGAATGGAAAGAGATGGACTTTGTAAATGAAAACGATCCGGCATTTCTAAATTCATTGGCTAAATATGATACAGCAACTGAATTGAAGAACACCCGTAGACCTTCCAACCCTGAAAAATCAAGCCATTTGTGGGCCGCTAATCTGCCAAAACTTAAAGCAGGGAAATATCAGATTGAGGTTCAGGCGATCGATCTTTTCAATAGAGTACATGCGGCAACGAAAACGATAGAGGTGAGATAAAAACTTTTTTAGCGTTGTTTTAAGTTTAAAGATAGCTTAAGATACACTTAACATATGTCTCCTATATTTGTATAGAGTAATTTTTGATTCATAAAGAGTTAGGGTTAATGTGTAGATCTGTTGTGAAACACGTCTGAAAATTTAGTTTGTTTTTAAAGTGAAGGTAATCTCCCCAGGTTACCTTTCACTGTTTTTAACCCCGTCGTGGTAAAATTCGTTTAAACTTTGTTATCACTGACTGCCCATGTGGTAAAAAAAATCTTTAACAGTAAAATACCATCCATACATCCGATTTGTCTTTTACAAAAAAAAAGCCGCTAACTGCGGCTTTTTTTTTTTAAGCTTAGCGGTTAACGCTCGTGTTTATGTCTAAAGAATAAAGCAAAAAGGATTGCGATAACAAAGGTGTAAAGCGCAAATGCAAGCCAGATATCATGCCAGTCTTTTAGCATAAGATTGCCACTTAAAACACCGTCAGGTAAGATCGAAATATTTTTTTCCTTTAAAAAATGTAGAAAGTGGGTGTTATTCACTGTTGTGTCCAGGTATTGGGCTAAATCTTTGCTATGCTGAAAACTTTTGGTAAAGTATTGGTCAATGATCCATCCAGAGGCAAAACTGCCTACAACGGCGCCAAAACCATTTGTCATCATCATAAATAAACCTTGGGCAGAACTGCGTATACTGGAGGTTGTCGAGGTTTCGACAAACAGTGAACCTGAAATATTAAAAAAATCAAAGGCCATGCCATATACGATGCAGGATAGTACAATCATCCAAAGTCCACCAGCAGGATCCCCAAATGAGAATAATCCAAAACGTAATACCCAGGCAAACATAGAAATCAACATTACTTTTTTTATTCCGAATCTTTTGAGGAAGAATGGAATAGCGAGAATAAAGAGGGTTTCGGATATCTGTGAAATTGACATAATGATTGTCGAATATTTCACAACGAAAGATTCGGCAAATTTAGGGTAGAATTTAAATTCATCCAAAAATACGTCACCGTAGGCGTTGGTCAATTGGAGTGCTGCGCCTAAGAACATGGAAAAAATAAAAAATAAGGCCATTTTATAATTTCCAAAAAGCTTAAACGCTTCCAGACCTAATAATTGTGTCCAAGAAGCATTTTCCTGTTGTAATTTTTTCGGTGGACATTTTGGTAACGTAAACGCGTAAAGGCTTAAAGCCAACGCTGCAGTGCCGGCGATATAGAATTGAAAGGCCGTTGCTTTGCTACCCGTTAAATTGGTGATCCACATCGCGACGATAAAACCGATCGTGCCAAAAACCCGGATAGGGGGAAACGCTTTGACCAGGTCGTAGTTGTTTTCATTTAGTGCAGTATAAGCGATGGAATTCGATAGCGCCAACGTTGGCATATAAAAACACATCGCCGCAAGCATTGCATAAAAAAAGGTGTTTGGATCATTTACCTGAGGTAAATAGAATAAAACACCTGCATAACATAAGTGAAGAATAAAATATAATCTTTCGGCATTTATCCACCGATCGGCAATGATTCCCATCAGTGTAGGCATAAATAGAGATGCGATTCCCATTGTCGCAAAAATGGCTCCAAATTGCGTACCATCCCATTGCTTTGTGCCAAACCAATAGTTAGCTATTGTAATCAACCATGCTCCCCAGACAAAGAACTGAAAGAAGCTCATGATGGTCAATCTTAATTTAATAGACATAAATGATGTTATTTAAAATTTTGTTTCGCTCTAATGAAAGGCGTTATTTTCTTTTGGAAATCTCATCCCTAATCAACGCAGCCCGTTCGTAGTTTTCTTCGGTCAATGCCTGATTAAGTGCTTGTTCCAATTGCTCATTTGTCAATGCCGAGAAAGGATTCTGTGGGGACTTTGACGGTGTTTTTTCTTCGACCTCAACAACACTTGGGTCCTGAACTTTGTTGGATTTGTCCAGATTTTCCAAAAATGCGAACTCATGCCCTTCAATAATAATTCCTGCAGAGGACATAATAAATTCGTAGGCATATATGGGGGCTTCAAACCGTACAGCGAGTGCAACAGCATCAGAAGTGCGCGCGTCAATCTCTACTATTTTGTTGCCGTCGGAACAGATAATTTTAGCATAAAATATGCCTTCAATTAGATTGTAGATAAGCACTTCAATAAGCTGAATTCCAAATGAATCTGCAAAGGATTGAAATAGGTCGTGTGTCAGCGGGCGACTAGGAATCATTTTTTCTATCCGAATAGCAATAGCTTGAGCCTCGTGACTGCCGATGATGATGGGTAATCTTCTGTTGCCTTCCACTTCACCTAATACCAGGGCATAAGCCCCTGATTGGGTTTGACTATAGGATAAACCAACGATATCTAATCTGATTTTCTTCATTTTAATTTCAAACCGGTTTACAAACTTAGATAAATTTGCTTTTATATGCAATTATAACCAATAAAAAACTCCCCATTCATTTTCAATAAATGGGGAGAATATATGGGATAAAAGGTTTAAATACCTCTATAAGCCTTCAGTGCTTGCGTCAATTTTGGAACGATGTCGAAAGCATCTCCTACAATTCCATAATCGGCCACTTTGAAAAATGGAGCTTCCGGATCTTTATTGATGACAACGATGGTTTTCGAGGAGCTCACCCCGGCTAAATGTTGAATTGCACCGGAGATACCAATTGCAATATAGAGATTAGGGCTCACTACAATACCTGTTTGTCCCACGTGTTCCGAATGGGGGCGCCAGCCGGCATCGGATACAGGTTTCGAACATGCGGTAGCTGCACCTAGCACATCCGCAAGTTCTTCAATCATTCCCCAGTTTTCGGGGCCTTTGAGCCCGCGGCCTGCAGAAACCACAATTTCAGCTTCCGGTAAAGAGACTTTGTCTGTTGCGCGCACAATCTCCTTAACCACGGTTGAAAGATCTAGTTGGTCAATACTCGGCGCAAAGGTTTCAACTATAGCCTTTCCATCAACATCTTTAGTTTCGTACGCATTGGGGTTTAACGCAATGACCTTGATCTCTGAGCTGACCTCGAGTGTAGCAAAAGCTTTATTGGAGAATGCTGTTTTTTTGACTGTAAGTTTGTCATCCGTAATGTGGGGTAATTCGAGCGCGCCATCGGCTAACCCGGCCTGCAATTTCGCCGCAATACGCGGAGCGAGTCCTTTTCCAGAAAATGAATTGGATAAGACAAGCAATTTTGAACCCGTGCTTTTTACAGCTTCTGCGATAATACTAGCATAAGCTTGGTTTACGAAAGAAGCAAGTTGTTCCTGATTGACATTTAATACTTTCGAAGCACCATATTTGCCCAAAGCGGCGAGTTCGTCTTCGGCAACATTCCCGATTGAAATTGCAACAACATCAGTCTGTATGTCATCGGCGATGGATTTGGCGTACGAAACAACTTCAAAAGCAGATTTTTTGAATTTTCCATCGGTATTTTCTACATATACAAGTATTGACATAGTGTTTTAGCGTTTAAAGATTAAATAACTTTAGCTTCATCATGAAGAAGAGAAACTAATTTTTCTACCTCGGTAGCGTCAACAAGTTTGACCGTACCTCGTGGAGCTGGTGTCTCATAGTTGACAATATGAGCTAGAAGTTCTACGGAGAACGGTTCCACCACGTCCAGCGGTTTGCTTCGTGCACTCATAATACCACGCATATTGGGTATTTTAGGCTCAGCAACACCTTCGGCTGTACCTATGACGAGTGGTAACTTGGCTGTTAACACTTCTTTCCCACCCTCAATTTCACGTTCAACAGTCACCATATCACTTGCAACCTCGACTTTTTTGGCTATGGAAACAGAAGGGATATGCAGCAATTCTCCTATAATTGCCGCCACCTGAGCACCATTATAATCGATAGATTCACGACCAGTTAAAATTAAGTCAAATGCATTGTCTTTGGCATACGCTGCTATTTGATTCGCAACAAACCAAGCATCGCGGGGAACGGCATCTATCCGTACAGCGTTATCTGCGCCAATTGCCAATGCTTTTCGAATGGTTGCATCTGTCGATGCATCCCCCACATTGATGACAGTTACGGTTCCTTTTCCACCTTCGGCCAATTCCACTGCTTTAGATAAAGCAATTTCATCATAAGGGTTTATAATGAATTGTACACCAGCTGTATTAAATGCAGTGTTGTCATTTGTAAAAGTGATTTTGGATGTAGTGTCAGGGACATTACTTATACAAACTAATATTTTCATATACGATTGGTTTTACCCAAACTTACTATATTTTCATTTAATTATAAAGTTTCAGATCAACCAAAATCCCTTGAGATAGCAGTTGACCGATATTGAATATTTTTAAAATTTTCAAGCATTTTCAGATAATTTTTTTTGATGTAACAAGATATTTAATGCTTTTGTTGCTGTTTTTGTAATTTTTCTTTTTGAACAAGTGATTTCTGACAACAGATTTGTTTCGTCAGCAAATTGTCATTTTGTATGCTAGCATAGTAATTTTTGGATAAGTATAGATTTCTCAAGGGTTAGAAGAGTGTTGGTTTTTTTTCTATCATATAGGGATGTGGATTGTTATCACTAGGTATACGTATTATATTGGATATAAAGTTCAATTTGTCTAAGTTTGAAATAAAAAAATATGTCAACACGATTGGACCAATTGAATGAATTTTTGAAAGAGAGCC
Source organism: Sphingobacterium sp. UBA5996 (assembly GCF_002429765.1). NCBI lineage: Bacteria > Pseudomonadati > Bacteroidota > Sphingobacteriia > Sphingobacteriales > Sphingobacteriaceae > Sphingobacterium > Sphingobacterium sp. UBA5996. The sequence continues at coordinate 196,273 of NZ_DJAS01000004.1, read as the reverse complement.
CAGCGGATCCTTTTTTGAAATATGCGATTGCAGCTGAATATCTCAAGCAGGGGAATGAGCAGGAGGCTATGTCGAGATTCGAGGATTTAGTACAGTCGAATCCAGATTATGTAGGAACCTACTATCATTTGGGTAAATTGTACGAAAAATTAAGTAGACAGGATTCGGCGATTGCTACGTACCGAGCTGGAATCGATATCGCCCGCAAGAGTCGTAATTTCCATGCCTTGGGCGAGTTGCAGGGCGCATTGGCAGTTTTGGCAGAGGATGATGATGATGATTTTTAATCTTTTCTAATTTTTTGGTATTTAATTTGTTATGAGTTTATTGGTGTAACTGTTAGATGCTGATTTTTTTGAATTTAGAATGTGATGAAAAGGTATATTTGGATTGTGGGTTTGTGGTTGATAGTTGGAATGGTGGGATGTGATAATCCCAAACAAAGTGTAGCCGTCTACAAAGATAATTTACAGGATCTTAAAGGAAGAGATAAGGCGGAAGTAGTGATTGGTGAGTACAAGGGCGTAATGCCTTGTGCGGATTGTGATGGGATTGAAACACTCATTTCTTTACATGCTGACAATACTTATCAATATTCATCTAAATATCTAAATAAAAGTGAGGATGTGTTTGTTCGGGAAGGAAAGTGGAAATTGGATGGCAATATTATTACCTTAGATGGTGTAGATTATAAATTCAAACTTGGAAATAGGATGCTCAGTCAGCTGGATCTCTCAGGAAATGACATTACTGGAGATATATCCAAATACTATGTTCTGACGAAAAATTGAGTTCACTTTATATAAATGATGTAAAAATAAGAAAGCCGGCAGTTTGTACCTCCGGCTTTTTTGTTTTTGAGTTTATTTTAGTCTTTAAAACATTCGAACATATGATCGATGCTTTATTTTCATTTGGGAGCAACTTTTCAAGCTTTATCGGGAAGTACTATTGGTTTTTTGTACAAAGTTCCTTTAACGTTTTTACGACAAAGTCGATTTCCTCCCTGGTATTATTTTTACAAAATGAAAAACGCACCGAGGGGCGTTCAGCGCTCGATTTGATCGCATTCAATACATGAGAGCCTATGTCGGTCCCTGAGCTGCATGCACTGCCTCCAGAGCATGATATGCCTGCAATATCCAAATTGAAAAGGAGCATATCGGCAAGGTTACTGCAAGGGAAAGAAACATTCAATACGGTGTACAATGATTTGTCTGGTTCGATAACGCCATTAAAGCCAATGTCTGGGATTGCTTTCAGCAACTCGTCAATCATATAAGATTTGAGCCCCTGAATATAAGTATGATGTTCATCCATGTTTTCATAGGCAAGTTCCAGCGCTTTGGCAAGTCCTGCTATACCATATACATTTTCTGTTCCGCCACGCATATTTCGTTCTTGTGCTCCGCCATAGATTAAAGGTTTGATCTTGTTATTGGCGTTTATATAAAGAAAGCCGACCCCTTTCGGGCCATGGAATTTATGAGCAGCTCCTGTGACGAAGTCTATTTTAAGTTGAGTAAGATCATGTGGATAATGCCCCATAGTCTGCACAGTATCGGAATGAAATATAGCATTGTACTTTTGGCATAACTCGGCGATACGGTGAATATCGTTGAGATTTCCAATTTCATTATTGGCATGCATAATGGAGACAAAAGTACGTGGGTTACTATTTAAAAGCTCTTCCAGCTGGTTGATATTTAAATTGCCTTTTTCGTCAACCTCCAGCAGGTCAAGGTGCACTTTACCTGCTTTTTGCAGTTCCTCTAAGGTGTGTAATACGGCATGGTGCTCAATAGGTGAGGTAATGGCATGGGTTATCCCAAAGTCGGTTATCGACCTCACGATAGCCATATTGTCTGCTTCCGTTCCACCCGATGTAAAAAATATCTCTGCAGGAGACACATGAAACAAATTGGCAATCGTTTTACGTGCTTTTTCTACAATTGTCTTTACTTGTCGTCCGTGACTATGGATTGAGGATGGATTACCAAAGTTATTTTCCATCACATCGATCATTACTTTTATTACTTCAGGATCTAAGGCTGTAGTCGCAGCATTATCAAAATATACTTGCATGCCGCAAAATTACAAATCTCTCAAGTAAATTACAGGTATCAAATCACTTATTTTTATCATTTTAATTTCCTAATTATCGCTGGTAGATGCCTGAGTACTGCGGTTTCTAAGAATTAGATCCTTTTGCCCTGGAGAGTATGGGATGGGAATTTTTCTGTTCTGAGTTCCTTTTTTCGTCTGACCACGATGAGGATCAAAATTCCTCCTAATGCGATCGCCAAACCCAAATAAGCGGCAATATCACCTGCTTGCGTATAGAAAGTAATTTCTTCATTTAAATTAATTTCCTGATTGAGGGCCGCAGGCTGCCACCATTTGGTCTGTTGCACAATATCTCCCCGTTGATTAATAAAGCCAGAAATCCCTGTGTTGGCAGAGCGAGCCACCCATCGTCTGTTCTCAATCGCACGTAGTTTAGCATACTGTAAATGTTGGTCTTTGCCCGAAGTATTTCCCCACCAGCCATCATTGGTGATGATCGCAATAAACTGTGCTCCTTTTTTGACATACTTAGCAACGTAATTGCCCCAAATGGATTCGTAACAGATGACCGGTGCGGCACCAATGCCACTTTGCGCATAAAAGACCGATGGTTCGGCCTGTTTTCCATAGCCTCCCGTAGTGCCGCCGAATGCTTTAAATAGCGGTTTTAAGATGTTCATGGCTGCACCAAAAGGCATTTGTTCTACCCCCGGAACGAGCTTGGACTTATGATAAAACTGTAGTTTGGAAGAATAATCGATCAATGTCGCGGCATTGAAATTATCTTGATAAACATGAGGAGCTATTTCGCGTGCAGTTGGCGTTTTGGCATCGTTGTACAGCTGATAGCTTTCAATACCTGAAAGTACATTGCCATTTTTATACTGATCTAAAAATTTTAAGATGCGTTGGTAAGAATAGGTTTCCCTAAAGTTCTCCTCATCGAAATCGCCGTTCTGCGATAGCGCAGTTTCAGGCCAGATAAAAAACTCGGTATTGGGTTTAGCGACCGAATTTGATAAGGAGAATAATGTGTTTAATTGCTCTTCAGGGCTTATATTGAATTTAATGTAAGGGTCAATATTGGGCTGAACAACGACGATTTGTGCGGGATTCTGATATTCTTCATAGTTAACGTAACGTATCAGCGAGTAGGTGCTGGGGATTAGTAACACTGCAGTTAATACAGCAATTGGAACTATTTTACGTTTGATCGGATAAAATCCCTTCCGATTTAAGTAAAGTGTAAATACCAAGATGTTGACCAGCCAGATCCATATGGTTCCACCGTAGACTCCCGTGATTTCATACCATTGCACCAATTGGTGGAAACTGGCGAAACCATTTCCTAATGTCATCCAGGGGAAAGCTAAATCCCAGGATTCATGTAGAAATTCGTAGCTTATCCAAAATCCCATCAATCCGAAAAGGGATAGCATTACGTTTGTTTTGCGTCGTAGTTGCCCATATAGCCAGAAAGCCACCGCCATTAATGTTGCGCCTAAGCAAAAAGGTATCAGACTTATAATTACAGCTGCAAAGGATGGCATAACTGCCGATATAGAATTATATACCCAATAAATCGAGGCTGTGTTCCAAACTACCGCAGTTAGGCCCGCGGTAAGGAATACTTTTCGGCCTTTCTTTTGGAATGTTTCATTGCGGATAATGTTCTCTACAGCAATCAGCAAAGGAACAAACCCAATAAATAACAAGGGACTGGAATAGGGTATCGGAGGCCAGCCCAACCACAATAAAAAGGCACTTAAAAGTGCCAGTAGATAGTTATTTTTCACAATATATTTTCTTCCATTTATAATTATAAACTGGATAAAACTTCTCTCTTTTTACTCTCGTATTCCTCTTGGGTAATTAATTGTTTATCGAAGAGCGTTTTTAATTTTTTGAGCTTTAAGGTAATTTCATCGTCCTCCTCTTCCTTTGCCGCAGCAGGTGAGATAGGAGCTGCCGAAACTGAAGGAACAGTAGGGGTGGATCCGATCGGTTGCTGTGCCTGAACTGGCGCTGACGAAGTTGGCTGAGCCGAACCATAAGATTGTGGTGCGGATGGGGCAGGCGAAGTAACCGCTGGCTGAACCGGTATATTACTTTCTGGCCGTTCGATAACCACTTCTTTTGCGACAGTTGGAGCAATAACTATTTTCTCCTTTTCAGCGGCCAACTCAGCTTTTTTATAATTTTCAAGTGCCGCTTTAATATATTGATACAATTTTCTGGCCTGAACTTTAGGGATATAGTCTATGCTCAAATTCTCCCCAGTAAAAGGAATAACAGTCACTTTCGAACCGAAGATTTCCTCTTTGAAAGCAATATCTTTGATATCTTGCCAGCCGAAAATTTCGAAATCAGTAGCCAAGCCCAATTTAGTGAACTCGCACATAAATATGCGCTTATTACTGATGGTAATACTATCCGGTAATATAGTCACTGCAGGTTTCTTTTGAACTGCGATATAATCTATTTTTTCTCCTGGAGTAAGCATATCCTGGACTTTAGTAACCAATTTTTCGATGATTTTTATGTCCTGCCCATCCTGTGCAAATTGTTCCATGTTCATGTCAAATACTTTTTAATTACATAAAGATTATTAAAATTTATTCCAATCCTGCTACACAAAATACAAATTCTCCTTTAATCGGATTGTTTTCAAAGTGTAATTTTAAATCAGTTAATGTTCCGCGCACATTCTCTTCGTAGAGTTTGCTCAATTCCCGAGATATCGAAGCTTGTCTTTCAGCTCCAAAAATTGTGATAAATTCTTCTATTGTTTTTAGTATACGATGCGGTGACTCATAAAAGATCATCGTTCGTTTTTCTTCTGCTAAGGTTTTTAAGCGCGTTTGTCTTCCTTTTTTCACCGGCAGAAAACCTTCAAAACAAAAGCGGTCGTTGGGAAGCCCCGAATTGACAAGCGCTGGCACGAAAGCAGTTGCTCCGGGCAAGCACTGTACCTCCAGTCCTTCTTTGATGGCCTCGCGTACCAGTAAGAATCCCGGATCCGAGATAGCCGGTGTTCCAGCGTCTGAAATCAAAGCAATGTTTTGTCCCTCTTTTAAGAATTTAATGATTTCCGAGACCGCTTTATGTTCATTGTGCTGATGGTGCGCAAATACTTTTTTGTCGATTCCAAAATGTTTTAAAAGCGGAGCACTGGTCCTTGTATCCTCTGCTAAGATGAGGTCCACTTCTTTTAGGACATTGACCGCACGGAACGTCATGTCCTCCAGATTGCCAATAGGTGTTGGAACTAAATATAACATGGTCAAAGTTAAGTTTTTTTTACTATATAACATGCGCTAAAACATTCTGTGCTTTTTGAAGTTTTATTTTAAAGATTAGAGTAAACTCCATCACGTTATTTTAAATAAATTATGCAATACATCGAAAAAATACAGGCCCATCTAGGTACTGAAGCGAGTTATTTGTTAGATTTTGATCAACCTGCAGTTTCCAAAACAATGCTTCATCTTCCGCAGTCAACATTTATTGACCAAGTATACAATTCAAGTGATCGTAGTCCACAAGTTTTAAGAAGTTTGGGGCAACTTTTTGGAACGGGCCGTTTAGCCAATACGGGGTATCTGTCAATATTGCCCGTGGACCAAGGTATTGAACACAGTGCCGGAGCGTCTTTTGCGCCAAATCCACAGTATTTTGATCCAGAGAATATTGTTAAGCTAGCTTTGGAAGGAAATTGCAACGCTGTGGCTTCTACTTTTGGTGTATTAGGAGCTGTTGCCCGAAAGTATGCACACAAGATTCCGTTTTTGGTTAAAATCAATCATAATGAATTGTTGACTTATCCCAATCGCGCAGACCAAATCTTGTACGGAACAATTCGCGAAGCCTGGAATATGGGTGCTGTTGCGGTAGGGGCAACCATATATTTTGGATCTGAAGAATCAGATCGGCAGATTATTGAAGTAGCAAAAGCATTTGAGGAAGCACATTCTTTGGGGATGGCGACGGTATTATGGTGTTATTTGCGTAATTCGGCTTTCAAGGTCGGAGATAAAGATTACCACTTAGCAGCAGATCTGACCGGACAGGCCAATCACTTAGGGGTAACCATCAAAGCCGATATTATTAAGCAAAAATTACCCGAATTAAATGGCGGATTCAAAGCGTTGAATATGGGTAAAAGCAGTTATGGGAAGTTGGATGAACGTATGTATACACAGCTTTCTTCCGACCATCCTATTGACCTATGCCGCTACCAAGTACTCAATTGCTTTGCCGGCAGGGCGGGCTTGATCAATTCTGGCGGGGCTTCGGGACAGAATGACATCCAAGAAGCCGTAAAAACAGCAGTTATCAATAAGCGCGCTGGCGGAACTGGTTTGATATCTGGTCGCAAAGCCTTTCAAAAACCGATGCAGGAAGGTGTAGCGCTGCTTCACGCCATTCAGGATGTTTATTTGTGTGATGAGGTGAGTATTGCTTAGTAAAGCGCATAATATAGGTTCAAAAAGCCTTTCTAAAGGTGTTTTGGGAATAAAATAGCTTGTAAATAAAGGCAAATTTATCTAAGTTTGTTCACTATTTTAAATAACACATTTATATTATGTTGCAATTAAATTATATCCGTGAGAACAGGGATACGGTGATCGAAAGATTAGCTGTCAAGCATTTCAAGGAAATTGGATTGGTCGACGAAATCATCAGTTTAGATGAAGAACGCCGTATGATCCAATCGGAATCAGACGCACTTTCGGCAGAGGCTAATGCGGCAGCGAAGCAGATTGGAGATCTGATGCGGCAAGGAAAAAAAGAAGAAGCTGAAACCGTCAAATCCAAATCCTCGGGATATAAAGAACAAGTAAAGCAACTTTTAGATCAATTAGGTACAATTGAGGCAGAATTGAATGAGAAGATCGTACAATTGCCCAATTTACCACATCAATCCGTTCCGGCCGGTGTAAGTGCAGACGATAACGAAGTTGTTTTGACCCATGGCGAAATCCCTGCGTTGCCAGAGGAGGCATTGCCCCATTGGGAATTGTTGAACAAATACGGTATTGTTGATTTAGAGCTTGGCGTAAAAGTTGCTGGAGCCGGTTTTCCCATCTATAAAGGCAAAGGCGCTAAATTGCAGCGTGCATTGATCAATTTCTTTTTGGATCAGGCTGCCGAAGAAGGATACGAAGAAGTTCAGGTGCCAATTTTGGTGAATGAAGATTCTGCATTTGCCACGGGGCAATTGCCGGATAAAGAAGGACAGATGTACTATGTTGGTAATGACAATCTCTATTTGATCCCTACAGCTGAGGTTCCGGTTACTAATATTTATAGAGACGAAATTGTAAAAGAGCCCCAGTTTCCAATAAAACATTGCGCTTATACACCATGTTTCCGTCGGGAAGCGGGTTCTTACGGAGCACATGTACGTGGATTAAATCGTTTGCATCAATTTGACAAAGTAGAGACGGTGCAGATCGTACATCCCGAAAGGTCGTATGAAGTGCTGGAAGAGATGAGTTTATATGTACAAGGACTGTTGCAGAAATTAGAGTTGCCTTATCGTGTATTACGTTTATGTGGTGGAGATATGAGTTTTACTTCTGCATTGACTTATGATATGGAAGTGTATAGTTCTGCGCAGAAGCGTTGGTTGGAAGTTTCTTCCGTCTCCAATTTTGAAACTTACCAAGCGAATCGTTTGAAAGTGCGCTTTAAAAATTCGGAAGGCAAGATGCAGCTGGCACATACTCTAAATGGATCTGCATTGGCTTTGCCACGTATTGTAGCTGCGATATTAGAGAATAATCAAACTGAAAAAGGAATTAAGATTCCGGCAGTTTTGGTGCCTTACACTAAGTTTGAGTATATTGATTAAATATCAATAAATAAGTCGTCTCTGGACTTATTTCATACAAAATGAAAGACGCTCAGCCTGAGAAGGTAGAGCGTCTTTTTTTTGATTTTAAAGTGCTATCGACCAGACGAAATTTTTTGTTCTCTTTCATGTTGCGGATCCATATAAAGTTATGAAAGTTTGGTTATCATTCTACCGATATATGTTTAGAATCATTATAAATTAATGCTCTTTTTGATGCCGCGATGAAAAGAATGATGTCTCAAAGATTTCTTGTGGCATTGTTAATGTTTTGTTAAATATATTGGATTCCGTATAAAATTCTGTTTGAGGTTACTTTGATTAGTTTTTATTCTAAAATGATTCTTTTGTAACAATTTGCAAATTTGACTTCCAATTATTGCGGTATTTACTGATTTAGATGGATTATGTTAAAAAACTTGTAAAAACAACTTGCGGTTTCTATATTTGACACCGCTAATAAAAATCGCACTAACTATTATTTACTGTAAATGCTGAAAAGAGCAAATTTACAGCTGGATATTTATCTAAGAATTGCCCTGCATCTACCTAGGGCTGCTTTTCAATAATATTTTCAACTGTTAAAAAATGAACTGCAATGGTCTATTTGATAGGTTGCGGTTTTATTGTCTAGACAATTTATGTTTGGACAGTTGTGTGAACGGATATAATTTATATCAATATATAGGATTAGAAAAAATAATAAAATTAACTAACTAAAACATGAAACAAACATTACTAAGTTTTCTTGTTGGCGGAATGATTCTGACTTCGGTCGCATTCGCTCAGGAAAAAAAGATTAGTGGTCGTGTTACATCTGCTGACGGTAAAGCTATACCAGGGGTAACAGTAGTTGTACAAGGTACTAATCAGGCTACACAGACCGATACTAATGGTAATTATTCATTGAATGTACCTGCAGGCAAAGTTGTTGTATTCCGTTCCGTTGGTTTTGACGATAAAACCATTATTGTGAATAACAACAACACGGTGTTCAATGTTTCTTTAGATAATCATGACAATGCGCTTGAAGAGGTGGTGGTAACTGCCAATGCTATCAAAAGAGAAAAGAGAACATTAGGTTATTCAGCACCGACCTTGAACAACGAGGAATTGCGGTCAGGTCAAAATTCAAGTGCTATCAATGCGCTAGCTGGTAAAGTTGCAGGTGTGAATATTACATCAACCTCAAATTCTCCAGGTAGTTCATCTCGTGTCGTTTTGCGTGGCGGTTCGTCTATCTCAGGGAATAACCAAGCCTTAATTGTTGTCGACGGTGTTCCTATTGACAACTCCAGTGTAATCGGTGGTGGTTCATCATTATCAAGTGTAGATTTTGGTAACCGCGGTAATGATATCAACCCTGATGATATTGCATCGATGACCATATTGAAAGGTCCGGCTGCAGCAGCATTATATGGATCGCGTGCATCCAATGGAGCTTTGATCATTACTACTAAAACAGGTAAAAGAGGCGGCGGAAAAACAGATATTACTTTCAATACAACAAATACCTTTTCTTCTATTTTAAAATTACCTGAGTTTCAGAACGAATATGGTCAAGGTTACTCTGGCTATACTAAAAATGGAGACCTGGTTTTTGTCAATGATCCAAAGGAAAACTGGTCTTGGGGAGCTCCTTTTACTGGGAAAACACAGGAATGGGGACAAGCTGTAAATGGCATAAGACAAACAAAGCCATATTCTGCTGTTAAAGATAACGTTAGGGATTTTTTTAATACTGGATTTGCAACAGATAATAATTTAGGTTTCTCGGGTGGTAGTGAAAAGTCTTCCTTCTATTTGGGCCTAAATTCTTTGAACTCAAACGGAGTTTACCCTGGGAGCAAAGATAACTACAACAAATATGGTGTTCGATTCAATGGTCAAACTGAATTCTCTAATAAATTTTATGCAGGAATTTCAGCTAACTATAGTCAGATTAACTCGAACAACGTAGGCGGGGGACAGGGAAATTCGTCTGTATACAATAACTTGTTACAAACTCCTCGTGATATTCCTGTTGCTGACATGAAAGATTTAAGCAATCCATATAATGGATATGGTTATGTCGATGCAAATGGTCTAAACCATAGTAATGAGTATGGCTATTATGGAGCTTATTCTATGAATCCCTATTGGACATTGGCAAATTACAACAATTATAATAATGTAAATCGCATTCTGGGTAATTTTAACGTCGGTTATAAGCCATTTGAATGGCTGGATTTCAAAGAGCGTGTAGGGGTAGATCATTATACTGACCGCAGACGCTCTGAATCTCCAAAATATAATTTTACACCAATTGATAAAACTTCAGGTAATTATTCGACAGCTAACGATCTAATTGACAATGGTGAGTATCGTATCGATCAATACAATGTAACAGAGATCATTCATGATTTCATGGTTACTGCTACCCATGACTTTAATCAAGATTTTAAAGGATCATTAATGTTGGGTAACAACATTCGTCAACGTAATGTTTCTAATCTAAGTACAGCAACTAACGAAAGTGGAGGTTTGGTACAGCCCGGTTTTTATAATTTAGCGAACTCCAATGGACCATTGAACTTAATCCAAGACTCATGGTCAAAACGTCGTTTGGTCGGACTTTATGCAGATTTGAATTTGTCGTATAAAAACTTCCTATACTTACAAGCGACAGCACGTAACGACTGGTCTTCTACATTACCTAAGAAAAACAATTCATTCTTTTACCCAAGTGTGAGTGGTTCATTTGTATTCTCTGAGTTGTTAAGCCAAGATGCGAAGAGAATCCTTTCTTACGGTAAATTGCGTGCTAACTATGCTAAAGTTGGGTCGGATACAGATCCATACCAATTGTTGACAACATTTTCTAGAGGCGAGATCAATGGTGGATTTGGAACGACAACTTTCCCATTTGGTAATGTGTCTGCATTCATGTCTGGATCGACTCTAGGAAATGCAGAGTTGAAACCAGAAATCACTACATCAGCTGAAGTTGGTGCAGAATTGGGTTTCTTTAGAAATCGTTTAACTGTTGATTTTAGTTACTACAATAACAACTCGAAAAATCAAATCTTAGCAATTCCTATTGCAAATTCGACAGGTTACGGATTCAATGTTGTTAATGCCGGCAAGATTAAAAACTCGGGTGTTGAACTTGCGTTGCGTGGGACACCAGTGAAAACAGAAAACTTTAGCTGGGAATTGATGGGTACTTTTACTAAAAACAACAATAAAGTTGTTGAATTGATGGATGGTATTGATCAAGTTTCTTTAGGTGGTTTCTCAGGTATGTCTATCGTTGCCGCTAAAGGACGCCCTTACGGTGAATTTTATGCTGTAACCAATGCCACTGATGCACAAGGTAGAACTATCGTTGACCAAGAAACAGGCTTACCAGTACCTACTTCGGAAGCAAAATATTTAGGAAGTTATAATCCTAAATTTCAAGCCTCATTAGGAACGACTGTCAATTACAAAGGCTGGTCATTAACTGCATTGTTTGATATGAAACATGGAGGTGTATTCTATTCACGTACTAAAGATATCATGGCATTTACAGGTACATCTGCAGAAACAGGAGGTGAGCGTTTTGGTCAAATCTTCCCTAACTCAGTTTACTTAGATGCAAATGGTAATTCTGTTGTAAATACGACAGCAACTTATGACAAAGTGGATTACTATCCATATTTGGAACCGGGTATGAATGTTGTAGATGCTTCTTATGTGAAGTTGCGCAACTTGGCTATCTCTTATAAATTCAAAAAAGATATGCTAAAAAATACGCCTTTTGGTGATGTAACTGTCGGTGTATTTGGTAATAACCTGTTTATCTGGACGCCAAGCGAAAATAAATATGCAGATCCAGAAGTAAATTCTGCTGGTGCTGGAAATGCACAAGGTTTTGACTATACCGCTCAGCCGTCTTTGCGTAACTATGGTATCAATGTGAAGGTATCCTTCTAAACTATAAAGAATAATAAAATGAACAAGAATATTAAAAAGTTTGTTTTTGCTGCATTGGTTGGATCCGTAGCATTTACAAGTTGTAATAAATATTTGGATGTTAATGAAAATCCAAATAACCCAGAAAAAGTAGAACCAAACCTGTTACTGCCTACAGTTGAAGCTTCGTTAAGCCAGATCGTAGGTAATCAGCTTCAAGTATATGGTGGTTTGTGGGCGCAGTATTGGACACAGGCTCCATCATCGTCGCAGTATCAAACTATTGATCAGTATAACCTCAAAAATACAGCAACGGATCGTATTTGGTCAACTATCTATAGGAGTGCACTCAACAATGCTGAAATCATCATTAATTCGGAGCGTGGTGCAAACAACTATACAATTGGTATGGCGTATTTGTTGAAAGCATATACATTGCAAGTAGCGACTGATGCTTTTGGAGATATTCCGTTAGATGAAGCGCTGCAAGGAGCAACGAACTTAAGTCCAAAATATCAAACACAGAAAGAGGTATACAACAGTATTTTCGAAAGTATTGATAAAGGTGTTGAGTTATTGAAAGGTAATCTTGGTACTACACCGGGAGAACAAGATATGCTTTTTGGAGGCGATAAGGCATCTTGGATTGCATTCGCAAATACCTTGAAATTGAAAGCTTATTTACGTATTTCAAACGTAGATGCTGCGACCGCTCAAGCAGGTATTAAAGCATTGTATGCGACAAATCCGACATTTTTAAATGAGGATGTTTCCATCACATTTACGACAACAGGTGGTAACCAAAATCCTTTCTATACAGAAATGGTTGGTTTAAAATATGTTCAAAATGTAGTTGCGAGTGGAACTGCTGTAAAAGCATTTGCAGCAAATAAGGATAAAAGATCATTTGCATTGTATAATAGACTGTTAAAAGCTGATAATGTAACCTTGCAAGATACAGTAGCTTACTTAGAACAGGGGGACTTCCGAGGACAAAACACAAAATTAGTCTCCGCTCCTTCACCAGTAACTGGGGCAAATGCTAAAAATACGGCTTCGGCAACTGCTCCTGTAAAATTATTCTCTATTGCTGAAAGCAAATTCTTACAAGCCGAGGCTGCTTTGAAAGGATGGGGGACAGGAAGTGTTGCTACACTGTATAATGAAGGTGTTACTGCGTCATTTAACTACTTAGGTGCGGAAGGATTAACTGAATATTTAGCTGCTGCTGGTAAATTTCCAACAGATGCCTCAAAACAATTAGAAGCAATCATTACGCAGAAATATTATGCAATGAATGGTTTCCAAAATTTTGAAGCATGGACTGAATACAGAAGAACAGGATATCCTACATTCTTGATTCAATCAAAAGCATCCATTTTGGCTAATGGTGAAATGCCGCAGCGTTTGTTGTATCCGAATACGGAATTGACAACTAACTTAAACTATCCAGGTACAAAAGCGATTACAGTACCGGTTTGGTGGGACGTTAAGTAATCTTTTAAATTCTATAATACTTGAAGAGCGGCAATTTCATTCGAAATTGCCGCTCTTGTTTTGCAAGCGTTTGTTTGAAAAAATGTATTTTTGCGCCTCTTAATGCTACTAAATTTTTATGAAAAGATCGACTCTATTTTTAATTGTGCTCATTTTGATAGGAGCTATTACAGAAACATTTTCTTCGAAAGCAAGGGGGGGATTGTTTATTAGCGATACGATAGTGAATTACTTTGATCAATCAGGGAATCCTGTTAACACAAAACTAGCGTCTTATTCCTATCAATGTATTGTTCCTGTAGGAAATGATTTGAATAGATTGTTTAATATTGTTAGCTATTATACGGAGACTGATTCCATAAAATCCTTCGCTTATAGCCGGGATAGCACAGTTGGTTTTTTTGGGTGGAAGTATGTCGGGGAGTCGACAGTATACTATCCAAATGGACAGTTGAAAAGCTTAGAGAAATTTGATGCAGACGGTGTGCCTACGGATTCTTCATACTATTATTATCCAACAGGAAAATTGAAAATGCTCGTGACGCATATTGACACTGCACAAAATCCGTTTACGGGTTCGAGAATGACAAAACCATATCACTTGTTGTATATGGATTCCTTGGGAAATTACCTATTGAAGAGGGGAAATGGATTCCTTCGACTGGATTATTCGGATGGTACTTATTTTGAAGGAGAGCTAAAGGATAATGAAAGAGAGGGTAAATGGGAAGGTTGGAATATGGGGAGCCGTTATGAAGAACAGTATTTAGGTGGAATTCTCCAAAGTGGGAAACGATTCCGTGCCAATGGAGAGGTTATTTTATACGATGCTGATACGAAGGAATCTGCACCGATTCTTCCGCTTAAATTGAAGCAGTTTATGGAAGCCGTTTATCGGCAGATCGATATATCGGACAATTTAATTACTCAATTGAAGTCTAGGCTTATTAACGTGACATTTGTTGTCAACAAAGATGGTATACTCAGTAAATTTAAATATGATCAGGATATTCCTATCAAGGTCAGTAGCGCGATTACAACAGCGATTCAGGCTGTTGGACCTTGGAAGCCGGGTAGACTGCAAGGAGAGCCTGTGGCTGTGAGTTATACGATTCCAATATCTTTGTAGTGTTTTTGACACGTTCTTCAATCAGTGTTTGAAAAGAAATTCGCTGCCGATGCTTGTGGGAAATTTCTGTTCAAGGCGATCACGCAAATAGAAGTATGCTCAAATTCCTGCTAAAGCCCAGTCGAAGGGAGGCAAACATGCCTCGAACATGTACCAAAGAAAATTTAAGCGCTGTCAAAGTCCACCTGACTTAGGGATAGAGGTACCGCTTTGTGGCGACTTTTTCTCCACCAATTCCCTAATAACTTCTGCCTTTGATAGAATTAGCCTCGTATTTTCCATAGCTGTTCCTCGAATTTAATCTGAGGGAGATTCGAAGCCTGCCCGAAGAAAATTCGAGCAGCGTTGGGAAAAAGGTAGGACTTGGTCACCTATTGGTGATGTGTTGGTTGGCTATAGTTTACCACAACGATCACACAAGATTGAATATAGCGCGAGCCTAAGTTTACTTTCCATAAGTTTTTTTTAAGCAGAATGATAGTTAAGTAATAGAACAGCGCGCAGGAAGAAAGAGAAATTCTCACTAAGGATTTTGAGTTGACTTATTATACTATTCGTCATTTTATTGACTCTGATACTTTTTTAGCTGAACTGAATGTCGATGTCCGGTGTGAAGGTGATTGGAAAAAGGTGTGCGCTATACTACGATCTTTATGCGTATTGTGTTATGAATAGAAGTGTAATAAGTTTTTACCCTAAAGATAATAGGGGAGGCCATCTCACAGTGAAATTGGAAATTTGATATATTATTTAACATAAACAGATAAGGTTTGATGTAAATAGTTTTCGTATTTAATGTAAAAGTGTTACGTAAAAATGATTTACCTGAAAAAAATAAAAGTCTGTTTTTCAGATATTTATATTTTATTGTGAATTAATTGTTATTTTAAAATTATGCTAGCATTGCAAATGTTAAAAAAAGTTATAATTTTGTATTTAACGTTTTTTAACCTGTGGATGCAATCCAAGGTAAAACGTTACTAACTATAACGCATATATAAATTATTGGAAAGTATATAGCTAACCAAAGCATATTATCAAGAATAAACATTTTTAATAAACATAAACATATGAAACACAAATTACTCAGTTTTTTCGTGGGTAGTATGATTCTTACGTCTGTTGCATTTGCGCAAGAGAAAAAAGTAAGCGGTCGTGTTACTAGTGCTGATGGCAAGCCATTGGTGGGCGTCACAATTGCTGTGCAAGGATCTAACGTCGCCACACAAACAGATACGAATGGTAATTATTCGCTATCTGTTCCAACAGGTAAAATGATTGTATTCCGTTCAGTTGGATACGCCGATAAAACCTTGATCGTAAAAGAGGCACAATCTGCATTTAATGTCACTTTGGATAATATGGATAACGCATTAGAAGAAGTTGTTGTAACTGCGATGGGTATTAAAAGAGAGCAAAGATCATTGGGTTACGCAGCTTCGACAATTAAGTCTGAAGAGTTAACAAAGGCTCGATCATCAAATGTATTGAATTCGTTAGCAGGTAAAGCAGCAGGGGTAAGGGTTAATGCTCAATCAGGAACAATTGGGGGATCAACTAAAGTCGTTATTCGCGGTGTGAATTCTTTGGATGGTGGATTTCCATTATATGTTATCGATGGTCTAACTGTAAGCGACGCTACGTCCGTAGGTGGAACGACTGCTAGTAATGTGGATTTTGGAAATAGAATGGGAGATTTGAGTCCAGATGATATTGAGTCAATGACTGTACTGAAAGGTGCGGCAGCAACGGCATTATATGGAGCACGTGCGAAAGATGGAGCAATTATTATCACGACTAAGAGAGGTGCGAAAGGGAGCAGTTCTATTAGCGTAAATTCTTCCCTACGTTTTGATAATCCCTTGGTTTTACCGAAATTTCAAAATGAATATGCTCAAGGAAATCAAGGAGTATATGCTTTGACACAAACAAATGGTTGGGGACCGAATATATCCGAAGTGAGTGGACAAAAATTTAAAAATTTCTTAGGTGAAGACGTTACACTTCAGGCATACCCTAATAATGTTAAAGATTATTTCCAAACTGGAACTTCTTTAATGAACAATATTGCTTTTGCTGGTGGCGGAGATAATTCGGACTATAGAATCAGTTTTTCTAGTGCAAACGAAAGAGGAATTATTCCTGAATCAAAACTGGATCGGTATACTCTATCTATCAATGCTGGTAAAGACTTTAATCCTAAACTATCTTCTAGATTTACTGGATCATATACAAATTTAAAATCAGATGGTAGACCAGCGCAAAGCTCAAATAATACGAATGCAATTATTTCAACTATTTTTGGTTTGCCGAGAACAGTCGACATTGACTTGCTAAAAAACAATTTTGAAAATCCAGATACTGGTGAACAAATTTTCCTGAGTCCGAATCGAAATGGTAACAACCCTTTTTGGGTAATGAATTACAATAGAAATGGAAATACGGTTGATCGTTTTTTAGGAACATATACTTTAACTTACAAGCCAGTTGATTGGGTTACTATCAGTAATAATTTTGGTGCAGACGTCTATACAGAGAAAAGATCTCAACACGTACGTAAAGGAACAGCAGGATTTATGACTGGAAGATTCATAAACTATGATTTGTTGAGTAAACAGTTTAATGACGATTTAATTGCTACAATTGAACAAAATAATTTAATAGAAAATTTTAAATTTAAGTTAATAGTTGGTGGTAATATTAATGAACGTACTACCCAAAGTACGAACGTAGAGGCTGTAGGTCTTACTATTGACCAATTGTGGAACTATACCAATGCTTCCAGTAAAACTCCTACTTTAGGATATAGTAAAAGAAGACTTTTAGGAGCTTATGGTAACTTAAGTGTAAGTTATAAGGACTTTTTATATTTGGATGTGACAGGTAGAAATGATTGGACTTCAACTCTGCCAGTTGCGAATAGATCATATTTTTATCCTTCTGTGGGTGGGTCATTTATTTTCTCTGAATTACTTAAAAATAAAGGTTTAGATTGGTTGGATTATGGAAAACTAAGGGCAAGCTGGGCTTCAGTAGGTAGTGATTTGGCTGCTTATAATTTAGACTATCAATATACTCCAACTTCTACAGTCTTTTTGCAATATGTTTCGTCAACTGCAACAGTTTTCCCTGCTGGGCCAATAGAAACAGCTTTTACAGCACCGAAAATATTGCCGAACGCAAATTTAAAACCTCAAAAACAAAATTCTTTTGAAACGGGGTTAGAGTTGAAGTTTTTGAAAAATAGAATTGGGTTAGATTTTTCTTACTATAATAATGTCACTAGAAATCAGTTAATTCCTATTGATGTAGCGATTTCAACAGGTTATTTTTCAAAATATATAAACGTTGGGGAGATCCAAAATACAGGGGTGGAAATTGGCTTGAATGTAGTACCTGTTAGGACGGCAGATTTTAATTGGAGTGTAGATTTTAACTTTGCGAAAAATAAACAAAAAGTCAATGAGTTAGCTCCAGGATTAACTCAGTATAGTTTAGCTAGCGGTTACAATGGTCTTCAAATTAAAGCTAGTGTAGGTGAAAGTTTTGGTCTTTACGGAAGTGATTGGGCAAGAACAGATGACGGGCAAATTATTATTGATAGCAAAACGGGATTGAAAACAGCGGTGGCAAATCAGCGACTAGGAAGTATTTATCCGGATTGGACAATGGGTATTAATAATACATTTAGCTATAAAGGATTATCTCTAAGTACTTTAATTGATATTCGTAAAGGAGGGAAATTTTTCTCGGGTACAGTCGCTAATTTAAGGGGAAGTGGTTTGGCAGCGGAAACTTCCAATCGCGATAAGATTGTAACTCCTGGCGTAGTTTTGTCGAATGGATCGTATATTCCAAATACGAAAGAGATTAGTGCTCAAGACTATTGGGTTTGGGAGGCAAGTACGACAAATACTGTTTCCAATGTATTTGATGCAGGCTTTGTTAAGTTAAGAGAGGTTAGATTTGCTTATGCCTTGCCTTCAAGTATTTTGAAATCTAAATTTATAAAGGGTGCAGAAATTGGCGTTGAGGGAAGAAATCTATGGCTGATAAAGAGCCATGTTCCTCATGTGGATCCTGAGTTGAATTTCTTTGGTTCAGGAAGTGTTGGAGAAGGAGTCGAATTCAATAGTATTCCTTCAACAAGATCATTTGGTATGAATTTAAGATTAAACTTTTAATCATTGACATTATGAAATTTAAAAATAAAATACTGGCGGGGGCTTTGTTATTAATTTCTGCCTCAGGCATAGTTTCGTGTAATAAATAT
Source organism: Sphingobacterium sp. UBA5996 (assembly GCF_002429765.1). Classification (NCBI taxonomy): domain Bacteria; kingdom Pseudomonadati; phylum Bacteroidota; class Sphingobacteriia; order Sphingobacteriales; family Sphingobacteriaceae; genus Sphingobacterium; species Sphingobacterium sp. UBA5996. The sequence continues at coordinate 177,514 of NZ_DJAS01000004.1, read as the reverse complement.
TTAGATATAAATAGTAATCCTTTGACAGCAACAAAAGTTGAGCCTAAACTTTTATTTGGATATGCTGTTACAGCTTGGGATGTAAGTAAAAATAGTGGCGATAATTATATCGCGTTGGGATTTCTGGGGCAAACACTAGCGTCAGGAGGAGATTTTTCTGATAACTGGGGATCTTCCAATTTATATAATATTAGCCCTAATTTTGTCGGAAATACCTGGAAGGTATATTACAGCACTTCAGGAAATAATCTTAAACAAGCTATACAAATTGCTGAATCATCTAGCCCAGTCCAAAACAATGCCGCAGCTCAGTGTAAGATTATATTAGCTCAATTAATGTTTGAAGCTACTACACTTTATGGGGACGTACCGTATACGGAAGCATGGAATCCAGAGAGTTTCCCATATCCAAAATATGATGCTCAAAAAGATGTTTTAGAGAATATTATAAAGCTTTTAGATGAAGCGAATGCACAAATTGATTTAAATAGTTCACTTAAAATAGCTGATTATGATGTCTTCTATAAGGGAAATTTGAATCAATGGAAAAAACTGGCAAATTCGCTTAAGTTTAAAACACTAATGGTGATGGTGGATAAAGACCCTTCAAAAGCTGATGCGATTGGAAAATTAGTATCTACGCCAGATGCAATGATAAATTCTGCATCAGATACCTGGAAGGTGCCTTATACAACAACAGTTAATAATGAAAATCCAAAATATCGATTATTTTTAGGTGAGAATCCATTCACTTACGCAAATAAGTTGGTTACTGACATAATGGTTCCAAATAATGATCCTCGATTGCCAAAATATTTCGATTTAGGGCCGGATTCCAAAACATATGTTGGTGTTTTAGCGAATGTTGATGCAGATAGTAAGACTTCTTTAATATCAAAGTATTTGTATAGGAAAGACGCACCATCTTTATTACTGTCTTATCAAGAAATGCTATTTTTGGAAGCAGAAGTTTATGCTCGCGGTCTTGGTGTTACTAAAGATTTGACAAAGGCAAATGATCTCTACAGAAAAGCTCTTCAGGCAGCTATGAATTTTTATGAAGCTGACCAGACGGCTATAGCAACGTATCTTAATTCGTTGCCAGCATTAAATGCTCTTTCTGATCCTTTAAAAGAAATTCATATTCAACAATGGGTTGATCTGATGGACAGACCGATGGAAGCCTTTGTTCAATGGAGAAGATCAGGTACTGATGGGAATGAAGTTCCAAAGATGGAGGTTCCAAAAGGTGCTACATCAGGGCCTTTGTTTAGGCGATTTCCATTATCTACTGATGAAACTGCGGCTAATCCGAATATTCCAAACCCTCAGCCCAAATACTATGATAAGGTTTGGTTTGATTTATAATAATTGAGGTAAAATTATAGGGAAAGCATTGAAAAAGTTTCAATATGAATCCCAAAATTAACTTAATAGGCTACAAAATAAGTCATTTAAGTGGTGTTTTAAGGCGATTAATTAAAATTTACGTTTTAATTAATCGCCTTTTTTATATATTATGATGACACAACAGTATCTGAGCAGTCAGGGATTCAATGGTGAGGGAACAATCAAGATGTACTACGGTAATTATCCCGGCAACAATTTTTTTGTTAATCTTAGCGGATGGGCTGATATCATTAATGCGAATTACAATCAAAACCTTACAAGTATTTATTTATACTACCCGTGGTATTATTACTATAAACTTATCGTAAATGCAAATGAGATCATATTAAATATAGATGCAGCAGAAGGTCCAGATTCGGAAAAGCAATTTATCAAAGCGCAGGCGCTAACTTTTAGGGCATATAGCTTCATGATGTTGGCTCAAATCTATGGAAATCGGTGGAGCGATTCTAATAATGGTCAAACGGGAGGTTTAGTGTTAAGAACGGATGTTTCTACTGGTGATATGCCGTTATCAACTTTGGGGCAGACCTATGATTTAATCTACAAGGATCTGAATGAAGCGATCGGATTATATGAAAAGGCTGGATTAAATCGCGAATCGGGAAAAAACTTTCAGGTAAATAAAGATGTTGCATATACTGTCTTTGCGAGAGCAGCCTTAAATAAGGAAGATTATGCTAGTGCAGAAAAGTATGCTGTTCTTGCTCGTGCAAATTATAAGCTGATGACTAATGCTGAATACAAAAGTGGATTTTACGACCCTAACGGTGAGTGGATTTGGAGCAGTTATGGTGCAGCAGATGAAACTTTGTTCTTTTATTCATTTCAATCATATATAGCTTATAATTCTAGCGCTAGTGCAGCAAGAACAACTCCAAAATGTATTAGCCGTGAATTATTTAATGAGATTCCGAAAACAGATATCAGAAGAGATCTGTTTCTTGATCCTAAAAACGATGCATATACGACTGCAACGGGTATTGCCGGTGCTGCTATGAAAGCTAGAGCTTTTCAGACATTCCCAGATTTGCAATCGACAGCCGTTCCGTATGCTTATATGAATTTCAAGTTTAAAGCTAAAGACTTACCAGGAGTTGGAAATCTAAATCATTTTAGAGCTGCTGAGATGTATCTAATAGAGGCGGAAGCAAAATACTTTCAGAATAAGCCAGCTTCCGAGATCCAATCAACTTTGAACGTTTTAAATGCTACATCTGGCAGAGATGCTAATTACAACTGTACAAAAACTGGTGTTGCATTATTAAAGGAAATTAAACTGTATCGTGCGATTGAATTTTTGGGGGGAGGATTTGACTGGTTTGATATGAAGCGATGAGGAGATCCTATTGTTCGCAATGCGTTTGCAAATGGAGGTAATTTCTTGACATCATTGGCGGTTATCATCAATCCTCAAGATAAAAATAAATGGACGTGGTCTATTCCACTTCGCGAAAGTGATTACAATAAGGGATTAGAATAGTTTTAGCTGCTAATCTTTACGATAAAATGGCCGATACAACTTGTACCGGCCATTTTATTTTGAAGATAATACGTATGACGTGGAAATATTCAATCCCATGGCTTTTAAAAGTAGGTCGTTTATTACCAAATCATTAATTTTATGTATATAAATTAATAGACTAACAATTTATTAATATTAACTTAATATTGGGAATCTATTTTTACGCCATTAAAAAGATGATGTGGTAGAAGAAGGAAAAATGATTCTATTCGTATCGTGTCATCACAAGCGAAAAGACAATTTATTTAAAATTCTCATGAAAAAAGCACTTTTACTCTTAGCTCTAATAAGTCCTGTTGCAGCGCTTGCGCAAAATAATAATGCGCCTTCTAGCTACGACCCACATGATATCAAAATCACGGGATACCTTCAGACACAGTTTCAAAAGGCGCAGTCCCCCGGAATAACTTCCTTTTCGGGAGGTGATTTTTCAAAGAATTCGGACAATAGGTTTATGATCCGCAGGGGGCGTCTTAAAATTGACCGTGTAGACACTTACTCCAGTATTGTATTCCAGTTGGATGCAACCCAGGATGGGGTACAGCTAATGGATGCATTTATCCAGTTACGACACCCTAGCCAGAAAGGCCTGAGTTTGACTGCTGGTCTTTTTAATAGACCTTTTGGATACTCCATCGTATATTCTTCAGGATATCGGGATTTCCCTGAAAGAGCACGGGTATTTCAAACGTTGATGCCTCGAGAACGTGACCTAGGGGGGATGGTTAGCTACCATCCGGGAGGTAAAGCTAAATTTCTGAACCTCGATTTAGCATTGGTTAATGGCAGTGGGCATTCCGCTAAAGATTATGATTCAAAAAAAGATCTGATCGGTAATCTAGCTTTTAAATTCGATAGTCTTGCGAATAAAAAAATCCATCTTGGATTCGGTGGTTCGTTTTATAAGGGATCTGTCCGTAACGATACCAAAACTTACTATACGGCGAACAATAATGGATATAGTGCGCATACCAGCGAAGAAAATGAGGGTAAAGCCATCGGTAGAAATTATTATGGCGCAAACTTACAACTCGAGCTTGATAACAGCTTCGGTAAGTCTAGTTTTAAAACAGAATATGTTGCTGGAGATCAGCCCGGCGTTGCAGGTGGTGTAGATATCAAAGGCCCTTATGCAAGTAGAAGTTTTACAGCACAACCGACAACCGACCTTTATCAACGTAAATTCAACGGTTACTACCTTTGGTTAACACAGGAAATTGGGTGTACAGGATTTACTGCAATGGTTGCATACGATGTATATGACCCAAATACCAAAGCAAGTGGTTCGACGATTGGCATGGCCGGTAATTTTACGGCTGATGGTGATGTCAAGTTTAGTACACTTGGCTATGGACTCGCTTATCAATTTAGCAATAGACTCAAGTTTACGGTCTATAATGAACATGTCACCAATGAAGCGACAAGTCTGCCAAACTTTTCAGCAGATCTTAAAGATGATGTATTTACGGCTAGAATGCAGTACCGTTGGTAAGCTGAAATGGATCCGAACGTGCGGTTGGATAAAAATTAATCACCACCCTATCTTTTAAGATTCGGCGAAATCATCGGATTGATTTTATGCCTGCCTGTAACCGAGCTGCTGCACTTTATGTAGCCATTTGTCACGCTGAATTGAATCCGAAGTTTTGATAATGCCTATGTAGGTGACTTTTACGGGTGATATTCCACAAAATTGCAATGTTGATTTTTTTAGTTGATTAACGCTGGGACTACCATATATCAGCGTGTAATACCAACTCGGCTGATCAAGTGTAGTAATGATTCGAGCGGATTTACCTTTTAATAATTTGTCCCAAAAAAGCGAGTTTTCACGGTATTGAAATGCCATCCCAGGTAAAAAGAGTCGATCAATAAATCCCTTCATAATGGCGGGGAGCCCACCCCACCAAACGGGATGTACCCAGACTAGATGATCGGCCCATAGGATGTCTTCCCAGGCAAGCTGTAGGTCTTGTTCAAGTTCAGTCCGTTTGCGATAACCAAATTGAAGATTTGGATTGAAGTCTAGGTCGACGATATGGATCGTTCGTATAACCGCTCCGGACGCTTCTGCACCTTTTTGATAAGCATTTGCAATGGCAAAATTGAAAGACTCCCGATTTGGGTGTCCATTGATGATGAGTATTTTTTTGTTCATGACCTTGTATTATAGCACAAAAATAGTCATACGAATACCGTTGTTATAGGACAAATGTCTAAAAAGAAATTTCGCTGCGAATACGACTTAAATGGCGTTGTGTAATGCCTAAATAAGAAGCAAGATAGTGTAAAGGAAGTTGTTGGATAAATTCAGGATGATCTTTAAGTAAATTGGCATAACGTTGTGATGCGGTTTCTTTTTGCAGTTGAAACACACGTTTTTCGAGCTCAAGATATTGTTCTTCAGCAATCATTTTAAGGTACGTTGTCCATTTTAGGTTGTTTGTAGCAAGTTTGTTAATGATATTTTTTTTGATCACCCATAGTTCAACAGGCGTAATCGCTTGCATGCTCTCTACACTTGGTCCGCCCGTAATGAACGAGGAGTAGGCCGCTATCCAAGTATTCGGAAAGCGGAAACAATACGTAATATCCTCTTTATTGACGCTACTATAAAAGGAGCGGAAAATCCCTGACTGTATGAATGCAACCTCACGACAGCGCTGATTTTCTTTAATGAAAAAGTCGTTTTTATTCAACTTTCTGTATTCGAAAAGATCGACAATTTGATTGATCTCTTCTTCCTCAAAGAGACCAATAGAGCGGAAATATGTTGCTATCATGGATTTCAAACTTAGCGAAATTACTGTCTTTATGCAAAACAGATTGAGTTTTGTTGCGAAACCTAGATATTAAATATTCATTCCACCGGACACCTCAATGCGTGCCATCGCTATCTTGTCTTCTGGATAGAAAGGAAAGATGCAACTGGATCCTTGTAAGATTCAAATTATAACGTTTATTACCTAAAATTGTTTTTCAATTCAGGTGGTAGTTCCATTGATAATGATTCTCATTTCAATGTAAATTACAATATTATATTTTGCACAATATAATTTCTTAATGTACATTTGTATGGTCAAATTAAAACAAATTAAAATATGAAAACGTTATATAACATCGGTGCGACAGCAAAAGGCGGACGAAACGGTCAGGTAAAAAGTGAAAATGGTGTATTGGACTTAGCTGTTCGTATGCCTAAAGGTCTTGGCGGGGCCAATGACGATTATGCTAATCCGGAAATGCTTTTCGCAGCAGGGTATGCGGCATGCTTTGATAGTGCTTTGAATTTGGTGATCAGATCAGAAAAGGTTAAAACAGGAGAGACATCTGTAACTGCTCATGTCAGTATAGGACAACAGGAAAATGGTGGTTTCGGTCTCGCTGCTGAACTACATGCAAATATTCCTGGTGTGAGCGTTGAAGTTGCACAGGAATTGATTGAAAAGGCGCATCAAGTCTGTCCTTATTCAAATGCAACCAGAGGGAATATAGAAGTTAAATTGACAGTATCAACTAACGAATAATAGATGAACAATTTGGCCAATGTGCTTACAGCACTTGTACTTTTAGAACATGTGTACATTGTATGGATGGAAATGTTTGCTTGGGAAACGGCTGGAAAACGCAGTTTCGGAAAAGCCCTTCCGGCTGAGCTCTTCAAACCTACTAAGGGGCTTGCTGCAAATCAAGGCTTGTATAATGGTTTTTTGGTTGCAGGCTTGGCCTGGTCGTTTTTTATCACTGATCCGGTATGGAGTGAAAATGTACGACTGTTTTTTCTAGGATGTGTTCTTGTGGCTGGAATTTTTGGCGCAATTACATCGAGCAAAAAGATATTCATTGTACAGGGGCTGCCAGCATTGTTGGCGATATTAGCTGTTATTCTCTCCAAATAAATATATAATTATATGTCATTAATAGAAGATTTAAAATGGCGTCATGCTGTAAAGGCGTATGACCCTGAAAAAAAAGTTAGTCAGGAAGATATCGATAAGATTGTGGAAGCTGCTCGTTTAGCCCCTACGTCTTCAGGCCTGCAACCATTTAAAGTGCTTGTCGTTGAGAACCAGGCATTAAAAGAGGAGTTGGCTAAGGGAGCACTAAATCCAGAGTGTATGCGGGAATGTTCGCACGTTTTGATTTTCGCTGCATGGGATCGTTATACCGCTGAGCGTATCGATCAGGTGTATGATTATACAACAGACGAACGCGATCTACCTCGAGGACGCTTTGGTTCGTACACCGATAAGTTAAAGTCGATTTATCTAAATGAAGCTGCCGAAAGAAATTTTGCGCATACAGCAAGACAAACTTATATTGCTTTAGGCTTGGCGCTAGCCCAAGCGGCTGAACTTCGCGTCGATTCTACTCCTGCGGAAGGCTTTGATAATCATATGGTGGATGAAGTATTGGAACTGGAAAAGCTCGGTTTAAAAAGTGTATCATTAATGTATGTCGGTGTAGCAGACTCCTCCCGAGATTGGATCTCAACGATGAAAAAAGTTAGAGTATCCAAAGCGGATTTTGTCGTTGAATATAAATAGATGGGCGCTGCTCGCTCAATCACTTGAAAACTCGATATCTTTGTAGGATGGACGACTTATTAAAATTAGATAAACAGCTTTGCTTTTCAGTTTACGTGCTGCATAGGGAAATTATGCAGCAATACCGAGCTATTCTTGAAGAGATCGACTTGACCTACCCACAATATATCACCATGATGGCATTATGGGAAAATGATGAGCAAACGGTAAATCAATTAGGAAGTAAGCTATTTTTAGATAATGGAACACTTACACCACTGTTGAAACGTCTCGAGGCCAAAGCCTTGCTCACCCGGACACGAAGCAAATCTGATGAGCGGGTGGTAAAAATCAAACTAACGAAGCAAGGATTGCTGCTGAAAGAAAAAGCGAGTTGCATTCCTATGCAGATTTTTCAAACGTTAAACCTTGAGTATGATGATATGGTCCAGCTCAAGTCATTAGCTGATAAAATCGTAAATAATTCGGGTAAACGCTAGGAGTTTTTCATATGGAATAAGCAAGGACTGGACGAGATATAATTTCGTTCTGTTCTTGCTTATTTTACTTTAAAGCGTACTTGAAAATGGAAGTCCTTACTATGTGGCAACTACCACAGATTTCGAGTGCTCCAAGTTTATTTTTGCTGAAATTGGCTATTTTGCTTGAAATGGCTATAAACCTGTTGTATGCCTACAAGATATTTTTCAGTTTAATATATTGCAGCAACATAATAGTTTTTCCATCTTTGATTTCTCCTGTATCAATCATATGTAAAGCATCCTGAATTTTAATTTCAAGGATCTCTATATGCTCTTCTTCTTCCTCCAGTCCCCCTCCATCGCTAACTTTCATGTTGGTTGTATACTCTGCTATAAAAAAATGCAATATCTCGGTTACTGACCCGGGGGACATGTAGGCCTCAAATATCTTTTGTGCTTCCTTGATCTGGTAGCCCGTTTCTTCTTCTGTTTCTCTACGGATGCAATCTTGCGGTGAATCTTGGTCAAGTAATCCTGCGCATGCTTCTATCAGCATACCCGATTCGTTGCCATTGATGTAAGTTGGTATTCGAAATTGTCTGGTCAATATTACGGTCTGGGAACTGATGTTATAAAGCAGAATAACCGCGCCATTACCACGGTCATAAGCTTCCCTACTTTGTTGCTGTACTGTACCGTCGGGTTTGCTGTATTGATAGGTTACTTTCTTTAGCGTGTACCAATTATCTGATAATATCTCGGTTTTTATAATTTCAATATCTTTTATTGCCATTTTTAGTGTGTTAAAGTCAAATAGTAAAAATAAAGATTGCAATCCGTATGAAGTAGGGAAAACCAAAGATGCTTTGATATCTTTCGTTGGTTTCTATGGCGCTATTTAATGGACTTTATTTGAGACCATTTTCCAATACCTTTTTATCGATCGTGAACTCACGATAGCCAAATGCACCAGACTTGTAGCCAATAACGGCACCGAACTCAATATTTTTTGAGGAAGCTATCTTTGGGAATACAGAAGAGCGGTATACATTAGCGGAAGCTAAAGGTTTTTCAAAGACCCGAAAGTGTATGCCATCCTTTGAATATGCTAGGTAATTCATATCTGAGGTGAATCGGTCTACATTTCCGATTGCCAGACATAAGAAATAATATCCATCGATATAAGAGCCTTGTAAATGCCAAGTTGAATATCCCTTACTAAACTCGAGCCAAGGTTTGTTGATAAATTCAATCTTTTTGCTATTCCGATAAGTGGTAAAGTCTAATCCATTTGTAGAAACACGCGATAGGATATTCGTTATAATAGGAGTTTTATAACTCGGCATGAAATCTACTTCGTAGCTTGTTGTTACATTGGCGGAATTTTTTACAAAGGTTGGAGATAGGATGTGGTTGTCTTGAAAGGCTGCGGGTTCATTACTATTATAAACGAGTTCCAGGGGAGTCCAGTCAATCCCATTTTTCGATGTTTGCCTTACAATAACACGTTCAGCTTCTTCGTTTAATTTCCTATTATTATTGTCGCTTTTTGCGCCCCATCTTTTCAGAATTTTGCTGGAGAAAAAGCATCCCCTATAATAGAGCTCAAATTCCTTTCCGTTGAAATTCCAATCAACATCAGACCAATAGCCTTGATTTGGACTACCATCTTTTTGGATGAAAGACTCCTCTAATGGTGGTCGGCGTTGAATAGGATTGATCATCCCAGCTGGTGTAATCCATTCTTTTCCGTCGTTGGATGCAACTATAGTCGGGTTTTCGTAAAGTGAGGCTGTTCTGTCTGAGCCTATGATTCCGAAATAAGGCGTGAATACCATCCAATATTTGTATCCGTTGAAACCCTTTGGAAAATACTCCACATCGGGATGGCAATAACTCGCGTTATTTCCAGAAATATCGCGTACCAAAGATGGTCGCTCTTCACCAGGTTCATTTGCATTGGCAATTGCACTAATTTTTATACTAGCAATATCAGTTGTAAAATCTGCTGGGACTGGTAGTTTATCTCTTTCTGTGATCTCAGGATCGGGCGGTACAATACCTGGGTGAATATCTCTCTTACAACTAACAAATAATGTTAGGCCCAAAAAGAAATAGGCAATTCTTTGAAACGACATAGAGAGTTCTTAAAAATAAATATCGACGGTTAAGATGTTATGGCCTTACGGTTCCTTTAAATTGCAGGAACTAAAAGCAAAAGTGATTTATTTTTTTTATTTCTCAAAATCAATCTGAAAATATTATTCTATGTTTCTATTGTTTGTTATTCTCTACTGGAAAGCTCGTATCTTTTTCTCACTGCTGCTAATACTTTTTTATAATATTTAGTCTTATCGGCTTCGTCAATTACAATAATCTCGACATCATGTGCCTGAAGTAACTGCATCTTATCCTTGGAAAGCGAATACCATTTTTTTGATGTATAATAAAATAATTGATTTTTAATAAAGCTACTCCGTTTATAATACTTATTACGTGCACGATACGTTAATAGCCACCAAAGATCGATTTCCACAAGATCTAGAGAGAGACCAAAGATGTGGATATCTTGCGTAAAAAATAGATCAATCCACGATTGTAGCTTGGTTCCTTTTTTCTGATTCAACCTTTTCATCAAGGAATCTTTGTAGACAGTTTCTGAACTGTAATTTGTTCCATTAACGACATAATCCCTCATTTTTTGCAATTGACCACAATAATGCTCATAACCGAGATTAATGGAAGAGGGATTTAGACAGTCACCATGAATATGCCAATAGGTTTTATGCTCACTTTCATGCCTGCGAAAGATGCTGTAGGTTGTTTCGCGGATTAAACCAGTATTACGTGTGCTGATTTGACCTTCTAAACTAAAATCATAATTTGTGGTTATGATGTTTTCGATTGGTATCTCCCGAATTAACTGGTGTATTTCGTTTTGCTTGATCTGCGAAACACAATCGGAGATATAACTTTTAAGTTCCCTCTCGTTAATGTGCTGCTTTTTGATTGCGCCAAGGAATATTTCCTCATATAACATGGGGAAGGGTTTGAGTCCATTTTCTAATGAACTGACCTTATATTTCTCTTTAATATTAGTTAATAAATCGCTCCAGCTGATTCCGGGTGAGATATTATTGATGTCATTCCCAACGAGTAAAGTAAACTTATTCATCATTATATAAATCAAGCGCCATCCACGTATAACCTTGAAGACGATGCCTAATAATCGCATAATTTGTTATTTGATCACCTGTAGCATACAGGTCAATCCAATACTAAAATAATAAATTAAATCCTGAAGGAATATAGTGTACGTTTTTTTTAGTGCGGATCTTGTTGGCTCTTAATCTGGAGATCTTGACATGTTTATATTCATTAAATGCAAGAATATTGTCCGCTAGTGTTTTTAGGTGAGCTTTCTTGCATAATGCTTTCACCGATAGTCATGCTTTAATTAGCACGATATGGGTTATGGAATATTAACTGAATATAATTAGCGGGCACTGGCGTTATTCTGCTTATAATTATCAAAAAAGGCTAGGCGAACCAACTTCCTAGCCTTAACGGTATAACTCATCCTATGCTATAACAAACAAATAACAAAGGAGAGAAGGAAATGTTTGATGGCCAGATTACACTCCGGTATGAGACTTTAACAATGTGATCGTTATTAGCACACACCATTTATTGTTACGGTGTTTTTCCAAAATAGTCGGTAAGTGCAACGTACCGACTACATTAATCTGTTATTCCGTGTTTTAATAGCTGACTGCCTTTAAATTTGTAGTGTAGAGAAAGCTAAAATGCTTTCATTGATCACATTTGATTCGATGCTTATGAAAGCTCGGAGTAATCTAAATACAAACATAAAAGAACTAATTAATAAGGATAAAAGCTATGGAAATTAAAGAAAACAAGCTGTTAGGTGTTTCATATAGAGATACGCCCAATAAAGGTGGTATTATCAAACCTGTTTATATCATCATGCATTATGATGGTGCGCCCAACTCGACTAGTGCTATAGACTGGTTGACAGATTCGCGAAGTAAAGTGTCTGCGCATCTGCATATAAGTCGTACTGGTGTTGTAACCCAAATGGCCCCGTTTAATGTCAGATGCTGGCATGCAGGTTCTAGTACATGGGCGGGGCTAAAGGGGTTGAATACCTATAGTATAGGTATAGAGTTACAGAATAAAGGTCATGAAATCTATACCGAAAAGCAAATCAGTATTGCGCTTGAAGTGTGTCAGGCACTTATCGGTCACTATCCGATTCGGGATATTTTGGGGCATTCAGATATCGCTCCCGGAAGAAAAGAGGATCCAGGGCGACAGTTTCCCTGGGAGAAATTTAAATCATTAATAAAAGGGGATTGGAATGGACTTACTTGAAATTTTGGAAAAGTTGATTATACCCGTGGCTACTGCTGTTGGAGGATATTTCGTCGGAAAGCCCAAAGAGCAAGCTCAAGTGGAAGCTACAAATGTTGAAAATGCTGGAAAGGTGATCGAGAAATGGGAAGGATATTCGAATAGATTAGCGAAGGATATTGAGCAACTTCGCGCGATTATTGAAGATCTTAATGAAGCGCTACGTCTAGCAAATGATGAACGTATGGCGTGCATAAGGACATTAGCCGATTTGCAAAAAAAATATGATGACCTCATGATACTTTACAATAAGTTACAAATGGAATTAAAGCAGATCAAAAAAGCAAAACTTAGTACAGGCAATGAATAAGTTGTTTGAATCTACATCCAAAGAATAGTCCTTGAGTATTTTTTATCAAGGACTATCTATATGGTTCAATAAGAAGAAGACGAATTTTATCAATAAGTTTAAGATGGACGTGAAATAAATCAATAGTCTTTATTGAAACGCGCATCAATAAGGTAATAATTGGCAATCTGCTTGATCTCCATTTTGAAGTCCCGGTAAAGATCAAATTGGTTGCATGCGCAGATGATGGATTTCTGTAAAATGTCATTATTTATTTTCAAACACGGTCCTAATTCTTTATAAATGGTGCTTTTAACCTTTGTTTTTAGATTAGTTAATTTTTCAGGTTGAAAAATGCGTAAAACAACCGCTATAGCTTTGTAACGATGCTGAATATCGCTATAATTGATATATTCTCCCATGATTTGTTGAATTGGGATGCCTGCGAATTTGCAATAGCAGTCTATCACTTTACTGATTTTAGAAAGATCAGGTTCATAAATCTTATCAATGGATTTTAGTATTTCGGGATGGTTTTCCTTTAAGAAACTCATCATAAATGAATAATATAATGTGTTCATGTGTTGTGAGCTATTTTTTACGTGTTAAATATAGTGTTGCCTCTGTTCTTAAAATCTTATTTTATTTGCGCGGCTTATTAACATCTGTATATTAGCCGCTAATCAATTTATTTGTTAAACAAAGTTAAACTAAATTGTTAATCATTAGGTGTTTTTTTTTGATAAATTTTCATGTTATTGAAAAATAATAAACTTATTTGTTTAGTTCTAATAGTCTTATAATCAATTGTTTTTATTTTTTTTAATTGTTCTGTTTGTTTAGGTTTGATAAGTTGTGTAACTTTGTGTCAGAATGTTATGTTTTTGTGTAACATTTCTTAAGTACAGTATCAACTATGGAGACTTATTCAAATAATAATTTTGAAGTTTTGCGCCTGGAAATGCGTGTCACAAACCGTGAATTTGCGTCGTTATTAGGTGTCCGCGAGCAGGTCTATTCGCGTATTAAAAAAGGTGAGTATCCTATTGGGCTTACGATGAAAACACGAATTCAGAAGGCTTTTCCGCATGTTCAATATGACTGGCTGTTGTATGGAAAAGGGGATAGGCTAGCGACTGTCGCTCCAGTTCAGTCTGACACTATGGCGATGGTCAGTGTGGGAAATGGAAAATCAATAGGGTACTTTTCGGACGATATTAAGTTTATCGATGAAAACAAGAACAATATATTTTTTGAAGTTTCCCCTGGAAGATATTTGATGCAGACAAAACTTGTTACTGAGAAAGCGAAAGCCGGTTATTTATCGGGCTTTTCCGATCCCGAATATATGGACGACTTACCTGCCCATTTTATTACAGTCAATGAGTTTCATAAGGGAGCTTATCGTTCTTTTCAAGTTAGTGGTGACAGTATGACCGATGGTACGGATGCAAGTGTATTGGATGGCGATATTGTTACGGGGCGTTTGATAAAGCCAGAGTTATGGCAATCCAAATTTCATACACATAAATATCGTTATTGGGTAATAGTGCATAAGTTTGAGGGTGTTATTATAAAAGAAATCGCTCATCACAATGTAAACAACGGAATTCTTACGCTTAGATCACTTAACTCGGATAAAAAAAGATATCCTGATTTTGATGTAAGTTTGGATGACGTTGACCAAATTTTCAACGTTGTAGATATTAGTCGCTCTTTATAAGTGCATTAGTTTTAAGGTATTTTTTGGATTTTAAGGTGGATGGACGTTTTATATTTCATTGCTAAAAAATATAGAAATTAAAGCTAATTATGTTAGTTTTAATTTCTATATTTGATCTTAAATTGAACGTCTACGGTCATGTTGCTGTGTGCTATTTTGGCGCTTCTAGTATATATACATGCATCCGGATAGACCGTTAGCATAGCAAGGATATAGGTTGCTCATTATTCAAGCCTGCCCGTAGCGTTCAATTCAAATAGAAGACCGTTATTAAGTTTAGGTTGCTTATGTTTTCGATTGATAAAATGAGCTTATCTTTTGGATTATAGCGGCTATCATTTTTAATTTTTGACAAAACTAACGTCGGTTATTTTATAATTAAAGTTGTCCTTTTCTCGCTCATTTTCTGGCTTCTCTAATTCGCTGTAACGTACTGTACCTTTCATTTTAAATGTTGTATGCGAATCTAGATTGATTTTCTCTCCATTGTCGTCAAATACATAGAAGTTCTTGAGCGTATAATTTTTTTGGTCCGCAGGGATATCAAATAACACACTATTCTTTTCTGTGCCAACAGGTAAAATCACATTGATTACTGTAAATTTTTCTGAACTGAAAGCATGAGATTTAACAACAAAATTCATTTCCATCGTTTTCGATTTGCCAGATGAAAAGGTGAAAGACGGTGCATCAAATTCTCCAACTAACGCAATGGTCTTGTCTTGGTTGTCGTAGTTAGATTCAATAGCTTTTACCGTA
This sequence comes from Sphingobacterium sp. UBA5996, assembly GCF_002429765.1. Classification (NCBI taxonomy): domain Bacteria; kingdom Pseudomonadati; phylum Bacteroidota; class Sphingobacteriia; order Sphingobacteriales; family Sphingobacteriaceae; genus Sphingobacterium; species Sphingobacterium sp. UBA5996. The sequence goes on along the minus strand of NZ_DJAS01000004.1, from coordinate 162,366 downwards.
TCGACAGAGTCGCCATTACAAGATGTAAATAGTGTTAAGCTACAAGATGTTAACAATAATGCTGAAAATAAATGTTTTGTTTTCATGATAAAAATCTATTAATTGAATACATTGTTATTAGTCCGCTTAGCCATACTGAATAGCACTATATATATGATGTAGGAAGGTTTGATGATTCAATATTGTCCACTCCATTCCTCCTAGCTTTAGCTTTCATTCAGTAGGGTTCTCTTTATTATTTTGTATAAAAGTAATGCATGGATAAATATATCTTAAGGTAGATTTAAATTCGTAAGGAATGAATTTAAATTCGCATTCACATAATTATTTTTCGTTTGAAAATGAAGGTATGTGTACAAATCGATTGATGGTTAGTCCTTATAGAAAGTCTATAGGGTTTTTTGGTTTAGTTAGCTGTTGACAATTAATATTTTGAGGATTTGTTACCGTGGTGAATAACTTTGATTAAATGCTAGCTTGCTATCCCATTACTGCGCTCTGCATTGATCTGCCAGTTTAGTTTGTTGTCTCTCTATATATTTGGACTGTGCCCGACGTTTAAAAGCGTACTTAGCAATTCTCTGGCCGCGGCACTTCCGGCTCGGTTTGCGCCAATAGTGGATGCTGATGGGCCATAACCCACGAGGTGAATTCTGGGCTCTTTGGCTACCATGGTAGCGAGTCTGCCTGTCATTTGGATTCCGCCTTGGACTTCTTTTGGCAGAACGGCATCGAGATGGCTCAATGAGCTTTTGAAGCCCGTATTCCAAAGAATTACATCTGCTTTTTGCTCTATTCCGTTGTCCCATTTGATTCCCTTTTCTGTTATTTCCTTAAACATCGGAAAACGTTTAAGAACTCCACGCTGTTCCATCTTTTGAATTTCACTAGTATAGGGAAGGCCTGTCACCGCCACTACAGACAAAGGCGGTAGTCCTTGCCTTACACGCTCTTCCACCATCGCAACAGCATGATGACCTGCCATATCATCGAAAGGTCCTTCTCTGAACAAAGGTGGTCGACGTGTAACCCAGGTCGTTGTCGTTATTTGGGAGATTTGGTCCAGTAATTGAATGGCAGAAATGCCGCCTCCAACAACAATCATAAAATAGTCTGCAGTTTTAAAATCCTTTGTATGAAGTTGTTCTCCCTGAAATAAAGCTGCGCCGGGATAGTCCGGAATGTATGGGTTTTCCCATGTACCTGTAGCGTTTATAATGCCTAGAGCTGAGAAAAGCTCGTTATTTGTGTCGATGTGAAAACGATTATGGTGTGCATAGACTTTGTCTACTTTAACTGGCCGATATACCTTAAGCGCAAATTTCTTCTCATAAAGCTCAAAATAATGGGGGACGGCAGTGTTTGCTTGGACCTCCGTGTCGCTTGTGGATAGCGTTTCTTCGAACGACATACCAGGCAAATCGTGTATTTTATTAATAGTGCTTAAGGTGAGCGAATCCCAACGGAATTGCCAGGCCCCACCTGGGCTAGGGGCTTCATCTAAGATAATAAAGTCTTTCCCGATTGTCAGTCCCATTCTTTTTAAATGATATGCAGCGGAAAGCCCAGCTTGTCCCGCACCTATTACAGCAATTTTTGTTTTGTACCGAATATTCTTTATCATGAGTTCAGAAAAGTTAACGCCAGCCGAGTTCAGGCGCGACATATTTCAAAATAGCCGAAAGGATATGAATGTTATAGTCTACTCCTAACGTATTTGGAATGGTTAAGAGTAATGTGTCGGCTTCTTGGATGGCTTCATCTTGCGCTAGTTCCTTTATAAGTTGATCTGGCTCGGCCGCATAGCTTCTTCCAAAAATCGCCCGCCGGTCTGTTTCGATCATTCCTATCTTATCTTTTTTATCCGCCGCCTGCCCGAAATAGTAGCGATCCAAATCGTTGACCAACGCAAAGATGGATCTGCTAACGGATACCCGGGGCTCGCCGGCATGTCCAGCTTCCTTCCACGCCTCTTTGTATAAGCGGATTTGTTCGGCCTGCTGAATATGAAAAGGCTTACCATTTTCATCATATTTCAAGGTAGAGCTTTGAAGGTGCATTTTATTATACGCAGCCCATACGGCTGTTGAATTGGACGCTGCTCCCCACCACACACGATCCCTTAAGCCATCTGAATAGGGTTCAAGCCTGAGTAGGCCCGGTGGGTTTGGGAACATCGGATAGGGATTTGGCTCGGCAAAACCGATGCCGTTAAGTTTTTCCAAAAACGCCAAAGCTTTCTTCCTTCCCATATCAGCGTCGGTTTCATCTTCGCCTAGGTTGTAACCAAAATAGCGCCAGCCATCAATTACTTGCTCTGGGGAACCTCTGCTGATTCCCAGCTGCAATCTGCCTCCAGCAATTAAATCTGCAGCGCCGGCATCTTCCACCATATAAAGCGGATTTTCATAGCGCATGTCGATTACACCAGTGCCGATTTCAATGTTAGAGGTTTTGGCTCCAATGGCCGCGAGTAAAGGAAACGGGGATGCCAGCTGATTTGCAAAATGGTGTACGCGAAAATAAGCTCCATCTATGCCTATTTCCTCTGCAGCTACAGCTAAATCTATCGATTGCAGCAAGGTGTCACTTGCTGTCTGCGTACTATATGCGGGATGTTTGGACCAATGTCCAAACGATAAAAAACCTATTTTTTTCATAAAACACACTGGAATATGATGTCTATCAAATTTAACAAATGTTGTGGTTATTTGTGTCATGTGTATTGTCCGGGCGGTGTCAATAATATATCGTTTTTATCGAATTGGCAAATGAGCTATATACTAAAAATAGTAATTTTGTATATTATTCAATTGTATTGTTTCTAAGCGAAATGTATCCAATATGGTAGCAAATAGAATACTTGTTTTCTTCTTTATCTTTATTTATTATTCAACTTGTTTTGCACAAAAAGCGACGCTATTATCGATCGGTAAGTCAGAAATATTGCATTCAAAGGTTTTGAGTGAAGATCGAACGATCAATATCTATCTTCCTGATAATTATAACCCAAATGATTCTGTCCGATATCCGATTGTATATGTGCTCGATGGTGGTATAGATGAAGATTTTTTTCATATCTCCGGGATTGTACGTTTCGTGACGCAACCTTGGATCGATAGATTTCCTCAAAGTATTGTTGTTGGAATAGGAGGAAATAAAAGAAGGAGAGACTTTACCTTCCCTGTCGAAAATACTGATTTTATAGAGCGGGAGGGTTTTCAGAAAGCGAGCTTTTCTTCGTACGGCGGTTCTGAAAAATATATAGCATTCTTAAAAAATGAATTGATACCTTACCTCACTCGTAATTATCGTACGAATGGAAAGCAGACGTTAATAGGGGAGTCACTGGCAGGACTTTTTTCTACAGAAATTTTATTAAAGCACCCCGAACTATTTGATGATTATATTATTATAAGCCCAAGTTTATGGTGGGGAGAGGAGGTTTTATTGAAAAATTCAAAAAAGCTTTTGCAACATAATTTGAAAAAAAATGTAAGGGTTTACCTTGGCGTGCCGAACAAAGAAGAGGACATTAGCATGTATAATGAGGCCCTAGCATTATCTGACGTACTGAGGAGCGAAGAAAAGATTGATTTTGTGTTTGATTATATGCCCGATGAATTGCATTCTACAGTGATACATCAAGCCGTCTACAATGCTTTTAAGAAGTTGTATCCAAAGACCTACTATTCCAAGTAGCAGACAAACTATATTAATTATCTTCATTTTTTATTAGGTCTCTTCGATCAAACCATTCATCCTTTAAAATTGACATCAATAGCTTATCGTGAAATTGGTTATCCCGAAAGCAGGCTTTGCGCATCCTCCCCTCCATTTTAAATCCAGCGTTTTCATACGCTTTAATCGCTGCATAATTTGGCTCGGATACGGTAAGCATAATTCTATTAAGTCCTAATGTTTCAAATCCAATAGCGAGAAGTAATTTGGTAACTTGAGATCCTATCCCTTTACCCCAATGTTGACGATCTCCGATGAAAATAAAATATTCTCCGGATCTGTTTGGCTTTGAAATATTACAAATGCCAGCATATCCAATCAATTTATTTGTATCCCCGTTTAAGAAAATTCCACGATTAAAATTTTTTAGATCATTGACAACAGTTAAAAACCAAGCATCGATCTGATCCTTTGAGTGCATGGATTGGAATACAGAAAGTGAATATTTTATCGAAATGTCATCATTGATCCATTCATAAAATGGTGATACGTCTTGCTGAATAAGGGGTTTTAAATTAATCATTATATTGAGTCTTACAGTGTATTGATGGATTATGTTTATTTAATAATGTCGTTATTTCGGTGCAAACATAATATAATCATTGTGTAAAGAACTAAGTCTATCGTTTTGAAAATTTATCTAAAAAACTGCTGTACTACCTATGCTTTAAATCGGTAACGAGAGGGGCTGTCCAATTGGGCAGCCCCATTGATATATTTGTATTATTTTTTGTCCCACCAAACTTTAGACAAGAAAGAATCTCCATTCGTCATTCTGGCTGCCGCTTCCTTTACATGTGTTGCGTTCAACTCAGCCTCTTCACTGGAGTATATTGCCCTGCGTGGTATCTGTCCGTTGGTTGAACCTGGATTTGGGCCAGGGGTTAAGCTGGGGTATCCGGTACGTCGCCATTCCGCGAAAGCTTCCATGTCCCTGCCAAAAAGGTGAATCCATTTTTGCGTCGCTATTTTTTCCATTTTCTGTTCGTCTGTCAAACCACTTAAATTGATCACAGATTCGTATGCTAAAGGAATAGACGAAATATTATATGGCGGTAATGCCAGCGCAGCTTTGACACCTTCTGTAAAAAATGCTTGTGCATTTGCAGGTGTAGCTCCCCAGCCCAGCAGCGCAGCTTCAGCTTTGTAAAAACAGATATCCGAATACGTAAAGGCATAGCTTGGGATCGGTGCAAAGGTGAGACTAAACCACGTTGATTTATTGGCTGTGGAATAGTTGGCACGAATCAATTGTGACAACTGATTATCCGTTAACGCAACGCCAATACCCTGGTATGTTGCTGTACCATTGAAATTGACAGGCTCTGCAAGTAAACGAAGCCTTGGATCATTGTATTCTTTGAGTTTGTCAACCAGAGTATTCGCCAAATAACGTAGATCGGCACTTCCGGTAGTCATTTGACGTAAAATCGGGTTCTGGTTTTCAGCCTGAGCATCGTTGTAGGTCGGTACTGCGGCATTATCACTGTTGCTGGAGAATAGACCGATAGCAGAAGTCATGGCTTCGGTAACCGTTTTCTGGGCCAAAGAAGGATTGGCGTACCGCATGCGCATGCCGAGCTTTAGTTTGAGTGAATTGCCAAATTTTTTCCATTTGTCAATGCTGCCTTTGTAAAAGAAATCTGAGGAGCCGTAAGACAGGTCGCCGCTGGTCAGCCTTGCCATAGCTGCATCGACCTTTTGAATGAGTGCCGGATAGATCTCTTCTTGTTTGTCAAATTTGGGCGTGCGATTGATTTCCTTATTGGATTGTGTGATCTCGGAGTAAGGGATGTCCCCAAACAAGTCAGTAAGGCGCTGATAGAGATATGCTTCGTAAAGTTCGGCAATAGCCAGCTTACTTCTTCCTGCTGCATTGTCTTCCTTGCCGCTCAATTCCTGTTTGATCTGAACGATGTTGCGAAGTAAGGTGTAGTGCTGCGACCAGATCAGATTTTCGGGTCCTTCAAAATATCGAGAAACAGGCACTACCGGACCTCCAGCCCAATGTTGGATCCAAGAGCCAAACTTGTTGTTGGGTAGTTCCCCAGATTCCTGAAAAGTGCCATCACGTAGGATACGTGCTATGAGTAAAGATGGATCTACAGTGGTGACAGATGTGGGAGGCGTATTGATTCGTTCGAAATCTTTGGTACAGGCTCCTAGTCCTGCTACAGAAATAAGTCCGAAGATGAATGTATTTTTAAATAGTTTCGTTTTCATAATAAAGGGTTTACAGACCAACTGTGAGGTTAATACCGAATGTGCGCATCATAGGAAGTGAAGTTGATTCAATACCGATGGAGCTGTTGTTAACATTGAAGGCAGAGGCTTCTGGTGAAAATCCATCAGTTTTCCGTTGAAAATAAAATAGGTTTCGGCCATAGACGCCTAATTTTAGGGAATTAACAAGTTTATGTGGCATCAGCTTTTTAGGGAAAGAATAAGAAAGACTGATCTCGCGCATGGCGACATAGCTCATATCATTGATCATTTCTTCAGAGACCATGACTTCTTTATCACTGGCTACCATGTTCCAGTAATCTTGTGCGGCAACTTGCTTACTGTTTTGTGTTCCGGTACTTGTCCAGTTTCCTGCCCCATCTTTTTGGCCGAGCATCCCTGCCGCAACGTAAGTTCCATCTCGTCCTTCTAGGGTCTTCGTTGAAGTCCCATAGATAATCTGTTCGCGGTTCGACTGGGAGAAGATCACACCGCCCTGACGGATATCGACAAGCGCGTAGAGGTTGAAACCTTTATATTTAACTGTATTGGCAAAACCTCCCAACCAATCGGGTTGTGCATTTCCAAGATCGGTTTCTACACGTCCAGCTGTGCGTAAGGGGAGCCCAGTGATCGGGTCAATCAACCTATTTCCCTGATCATCTTTGATCCACGCAAATTGTGTCCCAATGAGCTGGCCAAATGGTTTTCCGACCTCCGCAACCACATTTATCCCGCGGTCTGTAGCAAGCAAGAAGCTTTCTACCCCCGGATAGAGTGATTCTACTTTATTTCGGTTGCGGTTGTAATTGAAGGTGGTATTCCATTCAAAACCCGATTCGCTTTTGATTGGTGTTGCTCCCAAGACAAATTCAATACCTCTGTTGCTAATTTCCCCTGCGTTGATCCTGTTTTTTACATAGAGACTGGAAGGGGCGATTGGTACGTCCAGAATCTGATTCTTTGTTTTGGCCTGATAGTAGGTGAAGGAGAACGAAAGTCTGTTTTTCAGAAATCGCAGATCTGCTCCAGCTTCGATTGATGTAGTCAATTCGTTTTTCAGATTTGGATCCGGTATGATTTCTGTATACGAAGCCATTGGTACACCGCCGTGGGTGTATTGGTTGAGACTGTATGCTCCTGTCAATTGATAGGGGTTTCCTGAACTTCCTGCCTGTGCCCATGAAGCTCTGATTTTGGCGAAAGACAGTGCGTCAGATTGCCATTTGAAGGCATCCGAGAGAACTAAACTGGAACTTACACTCGGGTAGAAAAACGAATTGTTTTCCTTTGACAGGGTCGAAGACCAGTCGTTACGGGCAGAGAAATCAACAAACCAATAGTCTTTGTAACTGAATTGACCCGATAGATAAGCCGAATTAATCTTGGACTGGATCAAGTCAAATATGTAACTGTTTGTGGTGGTGTTGTTGATGACAAAGAGGTTGGGTACAATAAACTGATTCCCTGAATTTCCTGTCATACGTAAATATCTATTTTGGTGACTGGCACCTAAGTTGGCACTGAGTTTAATATCGTCGGTCAACTTAAAGTTGGAACTTGCTAGGATATCAAAATTGTCTTCGCGGGCTCTGATGACTTCTTCTCGAATATCTCCCTTTCGGTTTAAGCTTTGGTAGGTATTGATTGGACGGTAGCGAAACCTTTGATCAGTATAGAAATCGGTACCTCCAGTCGCTGTTACCTTTAGCCAAGAGGCAAAGTCGTAACTCAGACGGAGCAAGCCAATAATGCGATCGCGGCGATCTTCATTGTGATTTTCATGAATGGTCCAGAACGGATTTGCTGTGGAACTATTGGTGGCATATGTTTTTTCCAATCCTTCCGTCAATCCCGAAAATCCGAGTTGTCTACTGATCTCCTGTGCGGTCCATTTATACTGTGCCAGGATGTCGTTGCCTAGGCTTCGCGGCTGGCTGATAAATAGGTAGGCCGGATTGTCTGCCGCATCAGCCAGTGTTGGCCGGTTTTGCCCCTTTTGGGCGATATAGTTCGCCTTGATGTCGATATGAAATTTGTCGGTTATTTTGGCTTGGGTGCGCAGACCAAAATTGTTTCTTTTGAGCGTATTTGTAGGAATGTATCCTTTCACATCGGTATTAGCGAACGAGAAGCGATAGTTGACTTTGTCTGTTCCGCCGTCGATACTAAGGTTGTTGGTAAACTGTTTCTCCGTTTGAAAAAAAGATGAGTAGGTATCTGGCTTTGGTGTTAACTGTAAGATGTTGCCATAAGCGTCTTCATAAGTCTGGCCTTCCATCTTCGCTCCCCAGCTTGCTCGCGTTGTACGATCACGTCCGGCACTCATTTTAGGTATACCACTGTAACCATTTTTCAGCGCTTCACTCATGGAGACAATGGTGCCGTCATCTTTTCTAAAATGTGTAAATGTTCCGTTCAGTCCCTGGCCGTAGACATTTTGAAAATCAGGTAAAACTAACCCATTACCTAATGAAAAATCTGTCCCATAGTTAAATCGGGTTTTTCCGGCTTTGCCCGATTTGGTTGTGATCAAAATAACACCATTACTTCCTCTTTGTCCATAAAGTGCGGCCGCATTTGGGCCTTTCAATACCGACATCGTTTCGATATCTTCGGGATTAATGTTTCCAATTCCGTCACCATAATCTGTTCCCCCTGACTGATTTGGAGACGAAATATTTTGGTTGTCTATCGGTACTCCATCCACCACATACAGGGGCTGGCTATTACCGATAAGGGAGTTGTTACCCCGGATCACGACCTTGGACGAACCCCCGGCACCGGATGCGGCGCGGCTCACCTGTACGCCGGCAACTTTACCCGATAAGGCATTTGCTACATTGGTTTCCTTACCCTGCGTCAGCTCGTCGCCTTTGAGTTCAGCGACTGTATAACCAAGTGCTTTTTTTTCGCGTTTGATACCAAGCGCGGTGACGACAACTTCCTGTAGATTTTGCGCGCTCGATTCCAAACTGATTTTGATCGCTAGTTTGTCCCTGTCCGTAATGGTGTAATCCACCAGTTCTTTGCTCTTAAAACCAATGGAAGATACGCTGATTTGGTAGCCCTGTCCAGCGGGAATCTGGTCGAGCGAAAAGGTTCCGTCTGGTCTGCTGCTTGTTGTTTTTGTCAATCCGCTCGTCGCATTACGTATGGTAACCGTCGCCGAGGGGATGGGCTTTCCTGTTTCATCTTTGATTACTCCGTTAATGGTCGCATTTTGTTGGGCGTCAGCAAGAAAATAGCTTGTTGACAAAAGCCCCATGAGGCCTAGACGTAATGCCCAGTTTACGTCGGCTCGAATGTTGGATCTCAACAGTAGCATAGTCAGTATACTATGCTTGGAAGGTAAATAATTGTGCATAATTTGTGGGTTAATTGAGTGAATTTTATTCGGTTTGTACATGAATGGTTATCCTATGAAGTGCTTGGATATCAGCTAGCATGTTGAGGTATGCGGATGCCGTATTTTTATACGTTCCACTATAGTATTTATCTTGTATATCTTTAGGTTCAAAGTTTAGTTTAACCGCATAATTATGACTGATGATATGAAGTACAGCGTGCAAAGGGAGGTTTTTAAAGATCAGTTGTCCACTTGTTTTTAGATATGATCCCCTTTTGCTGGATTGAGAAGCATTGATTCGGGTTTCGGCAACGATCTGTTGCTGCTTGCGGTCAATGCTGATTTCTTCATTGGGTAAAAAATGCAGGTTTAAGGGTTTTTTATTTCCGGAACTTGTATTGTTTTTGACTTCAATACGGCCTTCATAGAGTTTTATTTTTGTAATCGCGCTAACACCTTCTTCTACACTGAAAACAGTGCCAAGCGCGGTTGTTGTCAAATCTGCCGTATGAACGCGAAATGGCTTTGCCTTATTTTTTGCTACGGTAAATCTGGCTTTACCTTTCAATTGGATGTCGCGTGAAGTAGTGTCCGCGAAATCGGAACTAAATTTCACTTCAGAATTGGGGAATAGTTCGATCGTAGATCCATCTGGAACTTCAATGTGTTGAACAGTATTACCTGAATTGATATAATACAAATTGTCGGGTTTCTCCTGCGGAGATGCTTCAATTTTTTTGGAACTAAGATAGGTGGTATGAGGTTTCGGAGGATCTATCTGGGTAAATCCTATCCAAGCTCCGATTCCAACGAAGATAATAATGGCAGCATATTTTAACCAATTGAAACGATACTTGGCTTTTTGCGCTACTTGTTTGAAAATATGCGCTTTTATTTCTTTTTGGTTTTTAAAATCCGAATCCACCTCATATTCTTGCCATTCCGTCTCCGGCATAAGATCCTCCCAATAAAACTCGTTATTAGCTAGCGCGTTTTCTATGGCCGAAATTTCTTCCGCATTGGCTTTACCGCTTAGGTAATTGTCGATCAATTCTTTTGTAATCTTCATCTAATAAGATTACGATCCAAAATGAGTTATCCCCCAAAGAAGCTAAAAAATAATTTGCATCAGCATGCAGAACAGTAAAGCCTTCCGAATGGTTTTTAGGGCTAGCGTTAGTTGATTTTCTACGGTTTTCGTCGATATGGCCATTTTTTCTGCAATTTCCTTATGCGAAAGATTGGAAAATCTACTTAACATAAAAATCTCCTTGCGTTTCTTTGGTAATTTATCGACAATTTTATGGAGGGTTGATGTAAGTTGTTTGGCATAAAAATCATCCTGGGGGCTATGGCGTAAGACAAATGTCTGATCGTGATCCAGAAGTTTCTTTCGGTTATATTCTGCCTTGACCAGATCGATCACCACTGTTCGGGTGATACAGAAAATCTGGGATTCTATGGTGGCATCGATATTTTTGTCACTCATATTTTTCCAGAGTTTGATAAATACACGCTGTACAGTTTCTTCGGCCAGATAAGATGATTTGGTTTTATGAAGTGCATATTGATAAACTTTGGAACTCCATAAGTCAAAGTAATCTTCAAATCTTCGGACATTAATCGTATAACTGATTTCCATAGTGTAGGCTTGGGATAAATGAATTTAGCGATAAAGGGCTTTCGCTCCAAGTTTTTTCAGCAATATTTTGCCTACGTTCTTATGCTTCAGAACTGAAAACTGATTATACCCTGAAAGTCACAAAATCCGATCTCATACAATCAGTTATTAAGATGTTAAGCCAGCTAAAATCGTCTTGGTAGTTGGTATAAATACCCTAATAAGGTATTTATACCTCTTCTTAGTAATTTGATACGGATGTTTATGAAGTGAAATTGGACTGGCATAAAGTTTGAATTTTACCCCGCTATAATAAAATAGAATATTTACATTAACACATTTGACGTATGAAAAAATTAATTCAAACACTGGGACTAGGTATGCTTATTTTTACGGTATTAGTAGGTTTTACGGCATGTAGCAAAGATGATGATCCGGCAGACAATGATCTTTTTATTGGAAAATACGAAGGTACAATCTCTTTTGATGATTTAAACAACAATGATAATGATGTTGCAGCTGCGGAAGGGACAGTTACGGTAACAAAAGCTGGCGATACTTATAATTTTGCTTTCGGAAATGGTATTCCTAATCTTAATGGAGTAGATTTTGAGAGAAAGGATAATGTCTTAATCAATATTGGTTCGGCAGGTACAGGAGTTATTCGTATTGATGCTGGAAAATTAACAATTGGCTACACAAAAGACGGAAAGGCTTGGACCGCTAATTGTAACCGAAAATAATAATACCAGGATAAAAAGTGCTGGTATAACGATTACGACTTTAAAAATAAATTTTTAAAACGATTATTTGATTAATACTGTTCTATTAATAACTAATGAAAGGAGAATAATTATGAGTGATTTAACATGGAAAGGCCGTTGGAATGAGATCAAAGGCAAGGTAAAACAACAATATGCAGACCTTACAGATGATGATCTGATGTACGCAGAAGGCAAAGAAGACGAGTTAGTCGGTAAACTTCAAAAGAAGACCGGAAAAACACAAGACGAGGTTAATACTTGGTTAAATGACTTGTAGAGTTAATATTGTGTAATAGTAAAATTCCCCACAGGTATAAAACCTGTTGGGGAATTTTTTTTCAATGTGCTCATTAGAAAAGGTAGATGCTTATCTGTTTTTTAGCTTTTGAATTTTTAATTTACCGAGCGTATTATTGTCTTTAATGATCTTTAATTCAGGTTTTTAACTGTCATTTTTTATTGAAGTTGAAACGTCTCGCGATGCTGAATCCCCAGCGGAATTGTCCCTTAGCCCAGGAGCTATTTGTTTCGCTGATAAACTGAGATTCTTGAATTGCCGTCGCATTTGTGAAATTTAGATGGAATATATGTCCACCAGTATCCATTTCAATACCTATCCCTAAGGCATTATAATAACGCTGCCCACTTAGATCTTCACGGTATTTTTTATTTGATGATTTTCGGAAAGGTAATGTATAGTCCGCCACTAACGCGACCCGATTACTGACTTTCGCCCGTCCACCAATTCCAAGTGCAAACAAATCATTTTGATCATTATGTGCGGTATAGTTGCGGTGAAGATAGGACGGTACCAAAACGAGCGATAGATTTGAACTGAATTTTCGAGCAATAATGAGTTGCGTTACATAACTTAATCGGTCACTGAAGGTATCAAAGCTTGCAGCCGAAGCTTTATCTGTACTTGCCTCCATTGCAGATAGGGTAGTGCTTGCAAAAAGAGCTACGGAAATAGGGACACTATTATCTACTGTTTGGTCGATAAATCGGTATTTTAGATTGCCCTCAAAGAGTTGTCTAACTTCTGTCGCGCCTTTCGCGCGGGCAATTCCGATATTTAGATTATCTAAGAGTCCATAATCAAATCCTATACGGATGTCTGTAGAATTATCCAGACCAAAGAAATTTTTCCCACCGCCTGCACTGCCCGCGATATCACCAAAACGGTGATCTACTCGAAAGTCCATTTCATTTCGATGAATAGTCTCTGTAGTTTTAAGATTGATCAGGTTGCCGGATTTAAAGGTTGCTGTGACTTTTTCATTTTTCGGTGTATCGATATGAATCAATTTCTCTAGGTCTTCCTGGGCATATGATGTTGCAGAAGTTAAGCACAAGAGTATAAGTAGCGTTTTTTTCATTTGAAATGCATTCGAATTTTTAGGGTTTGTAGGTCGCATCAATGGTTATTTTGACGACTTCAGCAATCTTTTTTCCAACGATCGATGGAATTGTTATTTTGTGATCTGCAAGTCTTACTTGAAAATTTGAAATAGCCCTTATCGTTCCATTTTTTACGGTACACTCGACCTTTGTGCTGTACGATTTGGTAACTCCATGAACCTGAAGTGTTCCTGTTACGTTGAGCGTATAATTACCGTCTTTTGTTAATTTGTCCGCATTTTCGACTTTGCCTTTAAATTCTGATAGGGGATATTTGTCACTTTCCATGTAGTTTTCATTGAAATGCTCCTGCATCAGCTTTTTGTCAAATTGAAAAGATGTATTTTTTACTCTAAAAATGATTTCTCCGGTTTGAAGGTTTATAGCCGAAGCTCCTAATGTACTTTTAGCTTCAATGTTCTCTAAAGGGGCGCTACTAAAAAAGGTAATGCTGTTTTCTTTTGAAACAAGGTAGGTCTTTTGTTGAGCAAATGTCCCCACGCTGATAAGCATCATGAAGAGCACCATGTAAATGTTAATTTTTTTCATATTGATATCATTAATTTTCAGGTGAATTTCTCTTTATCCATGCGTCGAGCATTTCTATTTCTTTTGAAGTTAGCGCCCCGCCTATCGGCATGGATTTGGTGACCAGTACAGCGTTATTAATTCTTGCAATGTTTTCTTTTACGGAAGTATAGCCATTAAATGTCCATCGTCCGCTAGCCGAACGTCCTGTTCCGTGGCATGAACTACATTTGCTTTCGAAAAAAGCTTTAGAAAAATTCGTATACGATACATTCTCGGCTGTCACCGTTTCAGTACCGTTATCTGGATTGGTCGTAAGTTCCTGCGCCTGCTTTTTCGTACAGGCGGAGAAAGTGAGAGCTGATATGGTTAAGAGCGAAATGACGAAGTGATAATATGCTATGAGGCAAGGAATCGCTGTATTATGTTTTTGTGCCATATGTTTGAATCGTTAGTATAGATTTAGTTTGCAGGAGCAACGGTTGTATTGTCATTTACGATCGGCCAAACACCAACACGTGGGAAACTTATTCCTTTATTGTCTCCATGTTGTATATCCTGACCGAAGTAATATAAGGGCCATCCTTTGAAAGTCAATTGTTTCTTTCCATAGACGCTAATTACGGCGATATCAGTTGTACGAATAAGCGAAGGAAGGGCTCCTGTTTCTTTTTGGAAAATTGGCCAGATCGGATCATTGCTGAAATCTGCGGCAGTATAATTGTTTTTGTTGAATTTATCAGGCTTAAAGGCATACAGTGTTCTACCTGTATCATCTGTTAGATACATTGTTTTTGCTATTCCTTCGGTATAATCACCTAAATAGTTTTTACCGTCGTGTCCGACGAGTTGGGCATTGGCAACCATAAGTAAATAATCGGGTTTGGCTACATACCATATTTTATTTATAGCATCCCCTTTCACCTGACCAGATTGACCATCGCCTGCATAGTAATAAAGCGGCCAGCCTTTAAATGTACTTTGCTTGGAACCATCTTCGCGTGTGATTTCACCCATCAGGCTTTTATCAATTTTTACATCCGTACTTGTTTCGTTACTATGGTAAACTGGCCAAGTTGCCAAACAATTACCATTACAGGTAGAGATGCCTTTTGTATCATTGGAGAAAAAGTACAGTGTTCTACCGTTTGCATCGGTCAGGATATTACCAAACTGGGCATTGGCAGATATTTGTATACCCCTATTTTTATTTTCTACATTGTCAGGAGCTGCATCGTTTTTTGAACATGCAGAAAACATTGTTAAGGTCAATAGACCGAGAAAGACTAGCTTTACGTGTTTTTTTGTTACTTTCATATGAGTGCCTTTTTTGAAATAATCTGTTGATATTACGATCATTTCAAAAGAAAGGTTGCTTTGAAATTGATTCAAAAAAAAATATTTTTTGCAGGCAACCTTTCTTACAATCCGTTCGTATTAGACTTAATACTATATTTATCAAAAGAAAGAAGCAATATCGAGTGGCGATAACAGAAGTTGACGAAAAATCTATCCATATTATTAAAGGATGTATTGATGAGGACCGGAGAGCTCAGAAAGATCTTTATACCATTTACTATGCGATGTCTTTAGGTATATGTCTGCGCTACGCTAATAACAGAGAAGATGCACTAAGTATTTTAAATGAAGGTTTTTTTAAGGTTTTTAAAAATATTGGTAAATATGATTTTCAGAAGCCTTTTTCCATATGGATCAAAAAAATCATGACGAATACTGCAATTGATTTTTACCGCGCAAACATTAAACAGGGCTTCCTACTTGATGTATCCTTGTATGAGCACGCTATTGTGGAAGATGATAGCATCACTCAAAAGTTAAACTATGAAGACCTATTGGCGATGGTACAGCAGCTTCCACCGGCATACAGAACGGTGTTCAACCTCTACGCAATAGATGGTTATGGACATGAGGAAATTAGTGGCATGCTGGGTATTGCTATTGGAACATCAAAATCTAATTTACATAAAGCACGCGGGCGACTTGTACAAATAATGGAAGTTCAAGGTGTAAAATTTGGTAAAACTCAAGAGAAAGCATGATGGAAAAGGATAAAAATAAGATTGATGAAATTTTTAAAGACGGCCTAAATGATGTTCATTTTGAGTTTGATGAAGCACATTGGCAAAATATAGAATCACGGTTGAATCAGTCAAATCGCTTAAAGAAAAGAAAGATTGTACTTTTAATAACATTAGCGACCACAGTTGCAGCAGTTTTAATAGCTTTTTTTATCTGGAATGACCAAGTACTTAAGTCTAACGATGTGCTGAATGAAATCAATGAAGCCAATATTTTGTCTGAAAAAGAAGGGTTGGAAAATGGAACTATTCATCGTGAGGAAAATTTGCGACATGAACCTGAACAAGATTTAGGTGGGGTTGCATTTCAGCCGCATACAGGTATGAATAGTGGTTTAGCGGTACCAAGTGAAAATAGAATACTGCAGGATATTCTTTTAATGCAGGTCGCCGATATAAATTTGACAAGGATACAGGATGGAAAACAGGAAACAATATTTACTATTCCTCCTATAGAATATAGTCATCGTAGATTACCTAGTTTCAACTTAAAAGAAGAACCGATTGAAGGGATAGGGGAGCGCTTGGCAGCTATTTATCAACCTAAAGAAACCATAGGTGCCATGAGGAAGGAAGAGGAACGGTCGGTTGTTAGTTTCCTCGTTGGGCCAGATCTTACAAGCGTACGTGGAGCAGGGAAATCTTCCCTTAGTGAAAATGTCGGCTTGGCTTATTCCTATCCGCTCGCAAAAGGATTTCATGTTTCTGTGGGAGCGACTTATGCTAAGAAGAATTATAAATCAGCATATAAGTTTTATACACCATCAAATCCACCGGAGATGGCTCAGTTGCCCAGCAATGTAAGTGCCGTTTGTGATGTTCTTGATGTTCCCTTGACAGCAAGTTACACCGTACTTAAAAGTAAAAACGTCAAATTTAATGTGAGCGCAGGGCTTTCAAGTTATTTTATGCTGAAGGAAAAATACACTTTCGATTATGAAGGTGGGGGGAGCTATAGCGGATCTCAAAACAGTGCCGTCTATGAAGTGAATGGCGAGAACCAGCATATCTTTGGTGTCGCGGATTTTTCGGTTTCTATTGAGAAGAAAATCAACGATAAAATTAATATCGGCGTGAAACCATTTGTTAAAATGCCTTTGACGGGAATTGGGTATGGAAATGTGGATCTAGAATCTAAAGGGGTAGCATTTACTCTAGGAATGAGTTTGTGATCTAATTGGGAATTCGAAAAGCTAAATCGTGTTTGTGTCATCGTATTATTACATAAATACGAATATATCCCTCTTTTTGACTCAATATCCCCCTTGTCTAGATAGAAAAAGGGTGATATTTTTGTTTGCGAATAATCAATAACTATTCGCTCAAAGAGACTTAAATAAATCATGAAAACACCTATATCTGTCTGTCTTATTTTGCTTTTAAGCTGTTTTGCCGCATACAGCCAAAAACCCATCCCACAGGAGTATGACTTAGTCTGGTCGGATGAGTTCGATTATCAAGGCACGCTAGATACAAACAAGTGGAGCTACGAAGAAGGTTTCAAACGTAACCGCGAAGAACAATGGTATCAAAAGGAAAATGCTTTCTGTCGTAATGGCCTATTGATTATTGAAGCAAAAAAAGAACAACGCAAGCATCCGGGTTTTATTCAAGACAGTAAAGATTGGATTAGCAGCCGAAAGCAGATAAGGTATACTTCAGCTTCAATAAATACCTTAGGAAAGCAAAGCTGGAGATACGGAATTTTTGAAATTCGGGCACGTATACCTGTTGGCGCTGGGCTTTGGCCTGCTTTCTGGACATTAGGAACGACCAAAGAGTGGCCGTCCAATGGCGAAATAGATATTATGGAGTATTACCGTGGCAAAATATTGGCGAATATCGCGACAGGTACTGATCAGCGGTGGAAAGCCCATTGGTTCGGTCAGACTAGGGCAGTTAAAGATCTTGGGGGAAAAGCTTGGGCTGATCAGTTTCATATTTGGCGAATGATCTGGGACGAAGATGCTATTGCGCTGTATGTGGACGATATTGAGATGCTTCGCGTTACGATGGACCAATTGGTTAATCGGGATGGTACAGGCTTTAACCCATTTACCCAACCGCATTATCTGCTGTTAAATTTGGCTCTAGGCGGTACAAATGGCGGTGCGATAGATCATAAATTACTTCCGGCAAAATATGAAATTGATTATGTACGGGTCTATCAAAAAGTGAAATCTGCTCAAGTGAGTAGTTTTAAACCAGGGGAAAGATGGACAGACGACAGCGGTGATGTGATCAATGCACACGGCGGCGGCGTACTTCATCAGAATGGAAAATACTATTGGTATGGAGAGAAACGTGGTGGAACAACATCTCAGGGAGTCAATGTGTATTCATCCAATGATTTGCATCACTGGAAGTTTGAAGGATTGGCGCTAACGCCTAGCGCAGATTCTACAAGTGATATTGCCTGGGGCTGTATTATGGAAAGACCTAAAGTTATCTATCAGGAGCAACTGAAAAAATATGTCATGTGGTTCCATCTCGAATTGAAAGGTCAGGGCTATGCTGCGGCCAGGGCGGCTGTTGCAGTAAGTGACTCACCTCTTGGACCGTTTCAGTTTGTCCATAGTTTCAGGCCAAATAACAATATGTCACGCGATATGAGTTTATTTGTGGATACCGATGGGAAGGCGTACCAAGTGTATTCATCCGACGAAAATTATGCTTTACGCATGGTACAGTTAACGGATGATTACCTCCATGTAACAGCGAAGGATTCTTTACTATTTCGGAATCATAGGGAGGCTCCAGCATTATTCAAATACAATGATCGGTATTACCTGATCACTAGCGGATGCACGGGTTGGGCACCGAATCGTGCCGAGCTCCATGTCGCCAAGAATCTTTTTGGTCCTTGGAAATCACTCGGTGATCCGATGCGGGGACCAAATTCAGCCTTGACTTTTGACGGTCAGTCGACATTTGTACTTCCCGTAGCAGGAAAAAAAGATTCCTTTATTTTTATGGCCGACCGATGGAAGCCCAAAGAGCTTATGGATAGCAGGTATATCTGGCTACCTATTGATCTTCGGCATGAAAAAGTACAGATAAATTGGAGAGACCAGTGGGATTTAAGTGTATTTCATTAGTTTGGCCGCATCAATCTATTCAAGTTCGATTAGGCCAGACAAATCTGCCGTTTCGAATTAATTTGTTATCCCTAAAAATATAAGAAATGCAAATAGTGACTAAATTCACGCTTATTTTTCTGTCTAGTATTGTCACCGTGTTGGGCTATGCGCAGTCCAGTGTGACTTTGACGCATGAGCAAAACAAAAAAGAACAGCAAGATACGGTTATCCGAAAAGGGATCCCTTGGTTGGATGAAACGATTACTGAAGAAAATCGACTGCCCATGCATACCGATTTTGTAACCTTTCCGAATACAGATCAAATTAGCAACTACGATTGGCGTGAATCCTCTTCTTATTTAAGTTTGAATGGTTCGTGGAAATTCAAATGGGTTAATAGCCCGTCTCAGTTGCCAGCTCAATTTGAATCATTAACTTATGACGATCGTCATTGGGACAATTTTCAGGTGCCCGCTAATTGGGAACTCAATGGATACGGTTTTCCGATGTATACTACTTCAGGTTTTGAGTTTACCTATTTGATCGGGAAGCCGAATCCTCCCATTGTACCGATGGATTTTAATCCTACTGCGGTGTACCGCCGCGAGGTAGTTATTCCTGCGGATTGGCAGGGGAAGCCTGTTATTCTACATATTGGAGCTGCTAAATCTAATTTATCTGTTTGGGTAAATGGCGAATATGTTGGATATGGCGAGGATAGTAAATTACCATCTGAGTTTGACATAACGAAGTATTTAAGAAAAGGAAAAAATCTGATTACCATGCGTGTTATGCGTTGGGGGGTAGCCAATTATTTGGAAGATCAGGATATGTGGCGTTTAAGCGGAATCACGCGTGACTGTTATTTGCTGATGCGACAACCGCTACATGTGCGTGATATTCAACTATCACCAACACTCAATGCTTCTTTTGATAAAGGAGTCTTAAAAACCAAACTCATTTTTAACCGGATTAATCAGGAGAATTTAAAGGCAGAGATCACGCTGCAGCAGAATGGCCGGGTGATATCAAGTAAAGCTGTCAAAGTTTCGGGACAGGAAATAAATGTTGAGCAGACAGTAGATAGTCCTGCACTGTGGTCTGCTGAGGTACCGAATTTATATCAGGTAGTTGTTAAGCTTATAGACCATCAGGACAAAACAATCGAGGTCATTCCACTGCGGTTCGGTTTTCGTACTATTGAGATTAGAGGTGGGCAGTTGCTGGTGAATGGACAACCTATTCTTATTAAAGGAATAAATAGACATGAGACAGATCCCGTCTCAGGGCATGTGATCTCAAAAGAGAGTATGTTGCGGGATATACAACTTATGAAGAAATTCAATATCAATGCCGTTCGTACCAGCCACTATCCTAATGCCGAGTATTGGTTGCAGCTCTGTGATCAATACGGTCTGTATGTGATCGACGAAGCTAATATCGAATCACATGGTATGGGCTATGATCTGTCCTATACCATGGCCAATAGGCCGAGCTGGGAAAAAGCGCATGTGGCACGTGTTGAACGTCTTATTCAGCGAGATCGGAATCATCCAAGTGTCATTATTTGGAGCATGGGCAATGAAGCCGGAAATGGGTATAACTTCTACCGGGCTTACCTCCGAATGAAAGAGCTCGATACCAGCCGTCCGGTACAATACGAAAGGGCCGTGAATAATTATGGCGAATTAAGATTTGACTGGAATACAGATTTAGTGGTGCCTATGTATGCCAGTCCATCTGCGATGAAAAATTATGCAGCCCGTAACCCTAAGCCGGAAAGGCCTTTTATTCAATGTGAATATGCACATGCCATGGGAAATTCGTTGGGAAATTTCAAGGATTATTGGGATATCATTCGGGCAAACAAAGGGATATTTCAAGGTGGATATATCTGGGATTTTGTGGATCAATGTTTTATTAAAGTCAATGCTAAAGGAGATACGGTATATACCTATGGCGGAGATTACGAACCTAAAGAAGCTATCACGGACTGGAATTATGCTTCTAAAGGAATTTTTTACGCGAACAGAACTCCCTATCCCCATGCATGGGAAATGAAAAAAGTATATCAGGATATTCATACTAGTTTATTGGGTGAAAAAAAGATATCAATTTACAACGAGCGCTTTTTTAGAGGGCTTGAAAATGTTGAACTTCAATGGGAAATTATAGTTGATGGGAAAAAAACTGAATCTGGGCTAATCAAGAATTTGAATGTGTCGCCGCAACAATCTGCGGTGCTATCTATTCCTTATCAAAGCGTAGAATCTGGCGAAAAGTTTCTGAATCTAACATATCGACTGAAAAAAGCCGAGGCCTTACTTCCAACTGGGCATATTATAGCAACTGAACAGTTATTTTTAGGAGGTGTTTTTCGGCCTAAGACCGCCGTTTTAGCACAAGGAAAAATCAATACGGAGCGAAAAGATGGAAATCTCATCGTGTCGGCCAAGGATCTGCTAATTGAGTTTGATCTTAAGTCAGGATGGCTAACGAGATATAAATTTAAAGGGCAGGCTTTTGTTGATGAGCATACCACATTTAAGAGTAATTTCTGGCGTGCACCGAATGATAATGACTTTGGGGCAAATACACCGGAAAAATTGAAGTCTTGGAAGCAGGTTTCAGATTCTATTGAATTGATTGAAATTAAATCAACAGTTGTCAATAATCTAGCGTATGTGGATGCTACCTATAAAATGCCACAAGTGTATGGACAGTTGGAAATGAAATATTGCATTAATCAATCGGGTGAAATGCGTATTTCTCAGTCATTCCTTGCTGATACCACAAAAAAGGTAGCTGTTCTTCCACGTTTCGGTATGCAATGGATCCTGCCTTCAGGCTTTGAAACCATCAATTACTATGGAAGGGGACCGCAGGAAAACTACATTGACCGTAATTTTTCATCACCTGTGGGAATTTATAAACAGACGGTGGATCAGCAGTATTTTCCCTATGTAATGCCACAGGAGACAGGTAATAAGACGGACGTTAGATGGATGGAAATAAAAAATAAACGTGGCCGTGGATTGTTGTTTACGGGAGATTCGACGTTTAGCATGAGTGCTTTGCATTATTTTGACAAAGATTTGGATGATGGTCTCAAGCGTCAGCAGCGTCATGCTGCCGACCTGGTTAAGAGGAAGCAAACGCAGCTTAATATTGACCTTAAACAGATGGGAGTGGGAGGAGTCAATAGCTGGGGAGCATGGCCGCTTCAGGAATATACGTTGCCTTACAAAAATTATTCCTTCTCTTTTGTTGTAAAGCCAGTAGAATAATTGTAGTGTCCCGTGTTGCAAAAGATCATTTTAATTAACTAGTTACTGAGTCGCATCTTCCGATGCGACTTTTTTTTATTGTGAACAGTTGGTTTTTGCCGTTGAGCTTATGAATTGCTTTCTAAGTTTCGGGAGGGTAATAGGTGTGTATGTTAATTTGTATTGCTAAGTTTGGAGCTTATACTCGCTTTTGGTAGGTACAAAGTTAACTTGTTCGTGGATGTTCTCTTGCTGTTTCTTTGCTTTTCTACCTATGAAATAGCAAAGAAATACCAACGAAACAGCAAAGAATAAGCAGAGAATAAGCAGAGAAATACCAACGAAACAGCAAAGAATAAACGGAGAAACAGCAAGCAAACGGCAGTAAATAAGCGAACAAAGCCCAAACCAAGCTCAAAGAAGGCCCGAACAAAGAACAAAGAATTGGCAGAGAAGCTCCGAAGGAATAGCATAGAAATATCAATGATACATCAAACAAGAAATAATAGCTAAAACTCCTATTTATATAACGAATAATGAAAAAGACGTAGCGCATATGAAAAGTTACCCTGAAGCATGAAGAAAAGATGTAAATTGAACAAATCTTTTTGTGCTCAATATCATTTTTAAGCAAATGAACATCAATTATTTATTATTATCGTTATTATTTCTAGCCGCCACAGGGAAAACATACTCTCAAAAGGCATTTGAAGGAGAAATTATTTATCAAAACAGCTTTCAAAGTAAAAACTCCACGATTTCCAGCGAACAGATGCGTCTTCTTTTAGGCGACGAGCAAACGTGTTTTATCAAATCGGGAAATTACAAATCGCTAACAAATGGAGCTGGTATCACCGTACAGCTCTATATTAGTGAGACCAATAGACTGTACAATAAGACGAGCCGATCAGATACCCTTTATTGGTTTGATGCCAATGTGCAGTCGGATGCAATCGTGAGTTATGAGCTGATTAAAAATAAAGAGAAAATATTGGGGGAAGATTGTGATGCCTTGACCTTAAAGACGCAAGGAGGGCAGACAACCTATTTCTACACATCAAAATACCCTGTTGATTTTACTAAGTATCAGATGCATAGTTATCGAAATTGGAACTACTATTTAGCAAAAGCCAAGTCTGTTCCATTGAAAATTGTGATTGATAATGAGCAATTCAAAATGGAGTCTATTGCCCGAAAAATTGAAGCAAAGCAACTTCCGGACAATTTTTTTGCGCTATCAGCCGATATACCAATTAAGAAAACGAAATAAATCAATTTGGTCAACAGGCGGTAATCATCAATCTTTTGCCAGGTTTTCATGCAGTGTGCGCATGCGAACAATTTATTTTGAAACTGTTCGTATGCGCACATTTTCTTTTTCGTAGAGGGTCTTGAAAATGCCTTTAAATGTGCTGAGAGGCACAAATGTTTTTATTGTAGCTACTGGTATAGTATTTGGCATGCAGCAGTTAACATGGTTCTTATATTCACCTCTTCATTTCCGTCATTCACCGAGATTAAAAGACCTTTGGTCTAAAGTCTTTGGGTTAGCGGCATATTGATCTGTAGTTTCGGATCAACAAGGAAGAGGATATAAACTAACACAATTGAACAAAAAGATAGTATGAAAGGATTCGTAAAAACATTCACAGTAGCAGCTTTAATCGCCTTATCATCAGTTGCCATGGCAGATGAAAAACCAGTATCAAAATCAGAAAGAATTTCTATTAATCTCTCCACAGCAGAATTCGCCTTGCAGCATTATGTTGCGGTAACTACTGCAGGAGCATCTTTTGGTCTAGAGCAATTGTTTGCCCAAGATTTCAGTCAAAAAATTCATACTTCCACTATACATACCTATGGACGCCGTGCGGTGATTGAATGTTTGCATAAACAACAGGGTGAAATTTTGAATTGCAAAACGCATATCAAGATCGTCGAAAAATCTGCAGATTATATGATTGCAAAAATTGTATTGAAATTTGACAGCTTTACCATGACTGACCTAGTGACTTTGGTGTATGAGAGTGGCAGTTGGCAAGTGTCAAAATCATTCCATTCGTATCAATAAGCCTATTGCTAACAGCAGTATAGGTTGTAGCACCACATGACTGATGTGATTCTTATTTCTTCTTCTTGGCTCCATTATTGTATAAGGACGATTGCCGATTGGGCAATGGGGCAGCAGGTCGGGTTGTAAATCCTTGAAATGAAGTATCTCAGATTTGAAATTACCAAATGTGGTTTGAATTCTTTAGTTTTGAATACACTGATTAGGGATACCCTATTGTCTCCTCGGCAAAGGAACGTTTGGAAAAATTCAGAAATACGGATGAATAATGATATTGAAAGAAAGAATCGGTCATAATTACCTAAAATACCTGTTTACTGGGACGCTTTCGGCTTTGCTGGCTACGGGGTATGCGCAGGAAGTAGAAAAACAGCAGAAAGATAGAAAAGAGAAGCCGCAACACATTGAGCAAAGAAGTAGCGGAGAAGTTCAGACGATGGATTCCATTGAGGTTGTACGCGACTACAGGCCTATGCTGGCCGATGCCGTCAAAGTACGTCGGAGCCCAGATATGAAGCGTATCAATCGCGACGCTATAGAGACAGAATTACGTCAGATCGCTACCACCACTTATTTAGCGCAGCAAAAATATAAACAAGCGTATTATCATGAATTGATGAAACGTCATCCAGACGCATCGCAAAGTAATATTGATAATTATCGCATCAGCTACCTGGCCTATGGAGCCGGCGAATACAAAAGAGCAAGCGGTATGCTGGAGGCAATGAAATCTTCGGACGCCTTTTATCAGGGTGCAATTATGACTTTAGGCCACATTGCTTTGGAAACCGGCAACAAACAAGCTGCCCGAGATGCCTTTGTGAAAGTGACAAAATTAGACCTCGATCGACAGGTGAAAGCCGATGCGCTGTTTAACTATGCCAAAGTTCTGCTCGAAATGGATTCTACCCAAGCTGCGCAAAGAGTCCTTGAAAAATATATTGCCCAAGAAGTGAAACCTGTCGATCCGGGTTTAAAAGGAAAGGAAAGTGCCGAAACACTATCCGCTGAAATTCTACGTGGGACCACCAACTTCCATGCCGGCGTCAGTATGCTGGAATCGCTTAAAGAGCGCGGGCGAGAGGTCAATGCGATCTATCAAAAGGTAACCTACTACCGCGGACTGGAGTTTTATAACGAGCGCGCTTTCGAAAACAGCATATCGATGTTTATGCGATCGGAAAAGTTTCCAGCAAATGCTGAGATGGCTGCACTTGCCACCTATTGGAAGGCTGAGGCAATGTACGAAGTCCGCAAATTCGGGGAAGCAGTAGAGAACTTTTCCAGGTTCCTAGGTTTGCCCGCTGCTCGGAATAGTGAAGTATACAATTATGCCAATTATGGACTTGCTTATGCAGCCTATCGAAATAATCGTTTTGCGTTGGCGGCAGATTATTTTGAACGCTTTCTAACTGCCGGTGGAAGTACAGTAGATCAGGATATACGGTATGACGTCATCGCCCGACTGGGTGATTCGTATCTTTGTCTGCGCGACTACAGCCGGGCAAACAAATATTATGACCAGCTGATCAACAGCAAAGCGCCTAATCAGGACTATGCCTTTTTCCAACGTGGTATCATCTTTGGTCTGCAAGGCGATAATGAAAAGAAGATGAGTACGCTACGTTCCGTGCTGAAGCAATTCCCCTCTTCTAATTATGCGGATGATGCCGCCTTTGAAATCCCTTATACCTATTTTACGATGGGAGATTATGATAATGCACTCAAAGGATTGCAAGGTATGATTGAAAAGTACCCCCGTAGTAGTTATATTCCTCGCGCCCTAATGACCATTGGGCTTGTGCAGTACAACAATGATGAACCCGAAGCAGCTAAAGTTACGTTCCAAAAAGTAGTGGAGAAATATGCCAGAACTGCTGAGGCGGAGCAGGCTATGCGTTTTATTGAAAATATTTACCTTGATCAGGGAGACGCTTCGAGCTATATTCGTTACGCCGTAGGTACTAATGTAGGAAATCTGAGTCCTGCAGAGCAGGATAATATGGCTTTCCAGGCAGCCCATTCGCTCTTTGCCCGGGGTGAGTATGGTGCAGCTGTGGAAGCTATCAACGCTTATTTCGACAAATTTCCAAAACCTAAACAGGAGAAATTCGCGCGTTATATCCGCGGTGTAAGTTCTTACCGTATAGGCCACCCGCAGGAAGCGCTGCACGATCTGAATATGATACTGAACGACTGGACGAGTAAGTATACGGAGAATACCCTGTTAACAGTGGCTGCTTTATATCTAGGCCTCAAGGAATACAATGAGGCTATTGTGCACCTGAAAAAATTAGAACTCAATGAGGAGTATAAAAAGAACTATGGGTATGCGGTAACCAACCTGATGGTGTGTTATTTCGAACTTGGTGATATGGAACAGGTGGCCAAATACGTGAATTTGATTAAGAATTATGCGGGGGCAACTCAGGAGGAAATTGCAAAAGCCTATTTATACAACGGAAGGTCGTTACTGAAAGAAAAGAACGTCGCGTCTGCCTTGAAAGAGTTCAACTTGGCTGCGCTGAAAAGCCAGTCAGCTGTTGGTGCAGAGGCGCGTTACCGCGTGGCGCTACTGCAATATGATAGTAAGGAATACGATAAAGCATTGGAAACTGCTTTTGACGTTATCAACAATAGGGGAGCACAAGAATATTGGGTAGCCAAGAGTTTTATATTGCTTGCAGATGCTTATGCGCGCAAAGGCAATACTTTCCAGGCAAAGAGTACATTGAAAAGTGTTATTGAAAACTATGAGAAGGATGATGATATTGTTCCGTCAGCGAAAGAACGCTTACAGAGATTGAAGTAATACCTCTTAGAAGTTGTCGCAGCGGATTTAATGGTAGGTATAAACCTATCCCGAATGTAGTTTATAGGTAGGATTATGAATGGACGAGTCCGATAAAATCGGACTTTGTTATCAACAGGTCGATAAAAAGCGAGGTCTTATCCTCGCTTTTTTCATTTGTATTGGCAAAAAAATAAGATAAAATAGCGGTATTTAGACCATTACCAGCGCCCAATTACCACATCGACCTAAGAGCGCGCACATCGGATCATAAATAGTGTAACTCGAATTTGTCGATCCACCAGTTTTTTCGTAAATTAAGTGTCGCTAAAACAATTATAATCATCTTATGAAAACTGTCTACTTGATCCTTCTCGGGTTATTCTTGCCGATTCATGTTGTCTGGTGTCAATCATCCATTGCTTATTTAGGCATTGATAAAGGACTTTCAAACGATTTTGTAACGGTTATCTTTCAGGATAAAGATGGGTTTATGTGGTTTGGAACATCCAACGGCCTGAATCGTTACGATGGGTATGAATTTAAAGTTTTTAAAAATGATCCATTATCGAATAATACAATTCCTGACAATCGTGTAACGGCTATCGCCGAAAGTGCTTCCGCTCAGTTATATGTAGCGACCAAAAGTGGATTGGCAGTGATAGATGCCAATCGTACAGTTTGTAAGCAAGTGTTGGTGCGTTCGCAAAGAGAAAATAAACTTCTAAATTTTCCGATCCATCAGATAGAGAGGGATATGCTAGGTCAGTTATTTGTGCAAGGCGGATCTAAAGGACTTTTTAAAATTGAGGAAACGAAGGATGGAAGTATTGCGAATAGGATACCTTTACAATATGCTGGCCAAAAGGATTTCGACTATCGTGTTTCGGCTATCTGCAAAGCAGCTGATGCTGGAATTTGGGCAATAATAGATCATCTTGGTTTGGCTTATTATGATAGCAAAAAGAACAGTTTTTCAATTGTAAAGCAAGGTGATTTCCAGTCGACGACAATGGCTGTGTCAACGATTGGAGATGTTTGGTTTGCCAATTATCAGAAAATTAGTTGTTATCATATAGAAACGGGCGTGCTTGAACGATATAGTTACGATACTTATCGAAAAGCTATCGTTAACCTTTATTTTGGAAAAGACAAAAAGCTGTGGATATGTACAGATGGTACGGGCATTCAAAAATTTAACCCCACGACAGAAACTTTCGAAGAGTACATCGGATTTGATCAACAACAATTAACCAGTCGATCTGTGTTTGCTGTATGGGAAGATAAAGACGATCGGATTTGGATTGGCACTCTAAGGGGTGGGGTCAATATTGTGGATCCGGTAAAAAGAAGATTTCAATCATTTAAACTTATTCCCAATAGCCAACGGGTAAATACGGCCGATTTTATTTTATCATTTGAACAGGCCGATCGCGATCATATCTGGATAGGAACTGATGGGGATGGATTATATAAATGGAGTATATCGAAAGGCACTTTGGTGAATTATACCTATTCAGCTCCTCTGCAGAGCAAACCTTCTTTTATAACATCCTTGATTCAGCATCAAAATGACCAGTTGTGGATTGGAACCTATGATATGGGAATTGTAAAATTAAACGCAAAAACAGGCGAAATAAAGCATTATAGCTGTTACTATCCGAATACGCCTTACGCAAATAATGCTGTATGGCGTTTATTTAAAGACAGTAGGGGTACATTTTGGGCTTCAACCCTTGCTAGTGGAAATGTCTATCGCTTAGATACCACCACAGATCAGTTTAAATATCTTGATTTGCCAATAAATGACGTGTTAACGTTTTACGAAGATAAAGATGCTACATTGTGGATGGGATCCTGGAATTCTTTATTTCGACTGGACCTGCGTACGATGAAATACAAGAGTTATCAGATAGGTACGCCCATCCGTTTTATCCAACAAACAGAAAATAGCTTTCTTTGGCTTGGCACCGAAGGGGGAGGACTTTTACATCTGAACTTAAATACAATGAACTATAGGCGCTATACTGAAAAGGATGGACTTGTTAGTAATACTTTGTTAAATGGATTACAGGATGCACAAGGTAACATGTGGATATCTTCACTCGACGGACTGTCCAAAATGGATTTACGAAAAAAAACATTTCAAAATTTCTACCAGTCAGACGGTCTCCAAAGTAACCAATTTAATTACAACGCTGCCATCAAATTACGCGATGATCAGCTGATTTTTGGAGGCATCCGTGGTTTCAATATCATCAGACCGAAGGATGTATTATTTGAGACCAGTTTTCCTTTATTAAAATTGACCCGATTAAGTATCGATAATATACCATATGACCAAAGTGGGCAGGAGAATCAAATTCCTTTAAATGATGTGAAGCATCTAAAAATACCATTTGATAAGGCTGTATTATCGTTTTCCTATGCAGCATTAGACTTTAGTTTTTCGGATAGGATCGACTACGCCTATTATTTGGAAGGCTGGGACAAAGATTGGAATTACGTCAATAAACAGCGTACAGCCTATTATTCTAATCTCAGAGAAGGAACATACAAATTACATATTAGATCAACCAATGCAAATGGCGAATGGAATCCGACGGAACGAATTATAGGTATAGAAGTTTTGCCTCCTTGGTACCGAAGTTTTTGGGCATATCTAGGATACTTTTTGCTACTCGCTGCGGTACTCTTTTTTTATAATAGGTATAGGGAGAATAAAGCATTGTTGCTCTTTAAAGTAAAGACTGCTGAGTTTGAACGTGATAAAGAACACGAATTACTCGAAGATAAACTGGCATTTTTTACCCATATTGTCCACGAGATCAGGACTCCATTGACCCTTATTGTAAATCCGATCAAGGATATTGTCGTCAAGTCAAAAAAGAATATGACAGAATCAGACGAGCTACTGTCTATTTACAGTCATTCCAAGCGATTGTTAAACCTTGCGGATAAACTTCTTTTGTTTAGAAAATCCGATGGCAATTTAGACGAACTCGACAGTAAGGTTTTTGACATTATACAGGTTTGGCGAGACGCCTTTGAGTCCTTTAGGCAATTGGCCAGTTCTCGAAATATCACGTACTCATTTGAAACAGCTATTGAAAAACTAACTGTAGATGCAGATTATGAAAAACTGGAGATCTGTTTCATCAATTTACTTCAAAATGCGCTTAAATATACAGACAAAGGAGGATCTGTCGCTGTTAAAGTGAGGCGCCTAGAAAGCGAATTGATCTGTGATATCATCGATTCTGGACAGGGTTATCCAACCCATTTAACAGAAGAAATTTTTAAACCTTTTAAACGTAATTTTAACCTATTCAACCAAAGCGCAGATGGTTTTGGAATCGGACTGTTTTTTGTGAAAAAATTTATTACGCTGCACGAAGGTAAATTGGAATATACTGCAAATCCAAAAGCTGGAGCTACTTTTACAATACGATTGCCGATTCATCAGGTCAGCTCAGCGACGGTGGGGCCAACTGTCGAATTACAACAGGCTGCTTATGGATATCTTTCTTCTGCGGAAGAAGATAAGCTTGAGCATACACCTTCAATCTATCCAAAAAAACGACAACCACTTGACGAGTGGTATGAAGATGATATGCAGGAGAAAATACTAATTGTAGATGATAATGAAGATATGTTAAACTATATTGCTGGAGTCTTTTCTGACAAATATCAGGTTATTAAAGCAGACAGTGCAGAAATGGCAATAACTGTGTTAGAAAAAATAGAACCAAGTATCGTCATCAGTGATATCATGATGGGTGGAGACTCTGGAATCGATCTCTGCAAACATATGAAGAGCAATACAAAACGCAGCCATGTCCCTATTATTTTGTTAACTGCAAGTGCGTCTTTCGATGTTAAATTAAAAGGGATTGAAGTTGGAGCAGATGACTATATCGTTAAACCTTTTGATAAAGAGTTACTCGTGGCACGTGTGGAAAGTTTGATAGAAAACAAAAATAGATTGCATACCTATTTTTACAGTGAGATCACGTTGCAGTCGAAAGATCATCAGGTTCCGACGGCCTTTAAAGATTTTCTTCAACGGGCTATAGCAGTGGTTGAAAAGCACTTGTTGAATGAAAATTTTACGGTAAAAATGCTTGCCGAGGAGCTAGGCATGAGCCATTCCAATATGTATAGACGAATAAAGTCTATTTCAGGTAAATCTGCCAATGAATTTATCCGCTATATCCGGATGCGCCGCGCCGCGCAGTTGCTGATTAATAATAAAACGAATATTAATGAAACCGCTTATCAAGTAGGTTTTAAGGATATCAAACATTTTAGACAGCATTTTTCCAAAATCTTTGGTTGTTCGCCCTCAGAATACCGAAAGCGATACAGCCACCTCGGAAATTTGCCTGATAATAAGAGCTAAATGTGACGGATTATCTAAAAATCAAAGAGCAGAAAAACAGTAACTTTCGTGAGAAATCCTGTTTTTCTGCTCTTCGTTTGTGTACAGCTAGCTATTAATAAGGTCCACTGTGACTGGTCATACCGTCTTTACGCATAGCTTCTATGAGCAGACAGTTGTAGACATAGTCCCAACTAGAGCTGACTTCTGAATTTTGATTTAAGCCATAAGGCCACCAGTGCATGCTATCGCCACTTAGCACAGCTGATTCGTCTTGAGTGATCATTTTTAGTGTTTTGTTGGCGTTTGCTAAACTGTATTTGCCATTTATAATGGCCTGCGACCACCAACTTGTCGTTCCAGTACCCAAGGTATGATTCATCTCATGCAACATGGTACGTATGTTTTGGTACCCTTCACCCGAACCAAATCGCATCCAACCCTCATTGTTAGCGTCGGCTGTCGGCACGCCTGGATCGTAGTTGAGATAAATGTGTTTGGTAGCAGAAGTATAATTATTGACATACCACACCGCACTGTCAAGGGCCACTTGCAATCGTTGATAAGCAGCAAGTTGTTGGGCCGTAGGGTTATCGGCTTTATTAAACGTATAGGTTACTTTACCCTTAGCAATCGTATGGAACGCAATATCTGGACCGTAGCTTACACCGGTTTCATTGATCGCATAAGCGCGTAAATGATAGTTCGTGCTTGGATTAAGGTTGAGTATACCTATTCTAAATTTTCCAGTACCTTTCGAACCGTTCGTCACTTTGTGATCATTTAAGGTGGGTTGTTCCTGTAGGCTCCAGCATATCCCTCGTTCGGTAATGGCGCCACCGCCGCTACTGATTATATTGACGTCATAATAAGCCATTGATGATCCCACAATAAAGATCGGATTAGTGCCAAAGGTAACCGATTGTATATCGGCAGTGGTCAACACCTGTTGTTCGCCGTAAGCAATTCCGCCCTTATTTTTGGCGTAAGGTCTAATGTAGTATGTTTGCGAGGGGGCAAGGGTTGTTAGTGCCACACTAAATTCACCAGAACCTTTACTGGAAGTTGCTTCCATCGGATTATTGTCGATTGTCGGATTCGGATCTTTGTTCCAGCAGATTCCACGACTCGTCACGAGGGCACCACCCGGTTGGAGTACTTTTCCAGTAACCATAGCACCGGTAGTGGTGATATTGGAAAAAGCCAGTTTACCGAGTTCAGCAAGTGCGATGTCGGCGGTTTTTTCCGGAGGCGTTACCATATTACTCTCTGTAGCCGCCTTTTTGCAGCCTGCTAAACTGCAGGCCGCAAGTAATGTATAAAAAACTAACCTACTCATATATTTCATTGTAATTTTTCGAAAATCATATTGCCAGTAACTTTAAAGTACGAACCGTCCGAGGCTGTACCGCTCATATTTCCGAGAAACCCTATGGTTACGGGACCCGCTTCGCTTACTGTAAATTCTAATACAGCGTTGCTTCCCGATAAGGTTTGAAAACCGATGGCCGTGTTTAAGGCGGATTGATCCGGCAAGATATTGCCTTTTGCAGCAATGAGATGAACGACACCAGCGCTGCCTTTGTCAATCTTTGAGACTGTAAAACGATATTTGCCCGGCTGTAAGTTGGTTGTTTGATAGATCTTACCATTTACTATTGGCGCTAAGTTGGGTGACGGTGAAGCCCATTGCCACCAACCGGCTTCCAATGATAAACAGGCTTTTTTATCGCGAATCTCAATTCCACCATAATATTTTCCGTCTGCAGTCTTGAAATTTTTTACTGCATCATTGACTATCCATACAGCCGGTGTACCCCAGCGATCGCCGCCCATTGCGGATGTTTCGAAAGGAAAGTTCATGTTTTTTAGATAGACCTCCTTAGGCGATATATTTGCGGAATAATTTGTGTAGAATGTATCTATACTTAAGGAATCCGGAACAAATAATGTACGGTAGCGCAATGGTTTGCCAGGCATAAAGTCTGCTAAAATACTTTTCCCAAGTTTAATGGAGTCTCTTTGTGTAATCAATTTACCGGAAGTATTGGTGTACTCCACTTCCGTAAACTGAGCACCGCTGGTCAGATCGATCCCCCCCCAACTGACGGTGGTTTTTTGATCTCCTGCGAAATAATCAACAGCATACATTGGTCTGTTGATAAGACCTGAACTAAATCGTTCACCATAAGATACTCCAGTCTTAAATACACTTAGCGACTTGTTGCCTTGGGCGTCGTAGGTGATAAGTTCAAAATTGTGTACCCCTTCGCTTATCTTGAGCGAAATTTTTAAGGTATCTACGCCTGCTGTACGATTGACTTTTACCTCAGTCGAATCTTGCCGATTATCCCAGTATATTTTGAGACGCTCCACCTTGGGGTCTGCCATAAATAATCCAGTAATATAGACGCGCTCTTTACCCGAGAAGACCTTTACGGAATCAATTTTGCCGGTGTAGGAAATTTCACCGCCTTCCAGGTACTTTTTATAATCATCACTCTTTGAACAGCAAAGGAAAGAAAGCATGGCCATGCTAAGCAAGGGCATGATAAAGAATGTTTTAATATGTGGTACTTTCATCATAGTCTAATTGATAATAAAAAAGTGATCTTAACGTGGATCGCCATAAACCTGTAGCTCGGCGATGGACATAAAAGAAGATCCTTGCCAATTTTTAATAGTCTTGATGCGCAGATAACGCACCTTTGGCGCACTGACATCAAAGTCAAAGCTTAAACCCGCATTGGCGAGTTGGTAATCTTCATCTGTTTGTTGTCCCATAGGTAATCCAGAGGGCTTTTTGCTTTCAAATGTACCCAAACGCGTCCAGTTGTTCCAGCTTCCGTCCGAAGGAGGATTGTCGGAGCCCCATACTTCAAAAAACCGAACATTACCCCCATAATAGTACATGCGGCCGTTATTAGTATATTCAGGATAGTCCCAGATGACAATCCTACTCATTTTGGCCAGCGTACCGGTATCAAATGTAACCCATTGTGGACCGTTCACAGTGACATCAGTCAACGATATGTTGGGCCAGTTAATAATGTCCCCATCCCACATTTTAGAAAGTCCCGTAGAAGAATATTGTTGTTTAGAATCCGTCGGTAGTGTAACTGCAGTATACCTCGATTTTGGAAGTGGCTGTTCAAACAGCGGTGTCAAGGTGGTGACCAGTGTATCAGTAAAATTCATGTACTTGTCTCTCACGGTAATCGCAAATTGTTTGGGATTAGGAGCAAAACCACGGATCGTACGTGAAATCTGTTTAGCGGAGGTATAGATATTATCGACAGAAGGCACCCATTCACCCAACGAGTCGACCATCACCATCACCGTTAAATTTTTTTCTGACTCGTTTTCAGCCGTGATCCGAATGCCACCAAAAGCTGGAATGGCCTCCAAACTTCGGAAAGTATTCCAGATCGGGTTTTCTAAAGGAGTTACGGAGACTTCGATCGGCGCCGAACTGACTTCACTTCTATTTACGGCATAAAGTTTAATTGGATGTGGATTTGTATCTGCAAAACCTTCCACCAACAGTGAGTTGTTATAGTAGGAGGATTTCACCTCCATTTCTTTGCCCGATTTTAATTGGTAGACAGCTTTGACATATAATAGATCCTGATCCTTTGGTAAGGTATAGGTAATCCGTGCGGCCCCAGCCAAGTTTTCTACCTTCACGTTACTCACTTGACCTGGCGCTGCGCTGTTTACGACAGGGGCAACCTGAATTTCTTCTTTACAGTTTTGGAATAAGATGCAGAAGAAAAATATAGCCTGCATCAGTTTTCTGTTTATATTCATTTCGTTATGACTTTAAGGATAAAATTGAAAAGGGCTACCATCCAAGACTTTGTGTCAAGGAAGGATTTACGGTTAATTCGCCTTGAGCAATTGGCCAGAAATAATCTCTAGGCGCTACAAATGTCTGCTGAAATAAGGTTCTTATCTGGTAGTAATCTGCACTGACCTCTTGGTTTACACTCCATCCGGTAATGTTTTGGTTGAAGTATTTAACGGCCAATTTCCAGCGTCTTAAGTCCCAATAACGTTTTCCTTCAAAGGCCAATTCGATCATGCGTTCGCGTTGGATAATTTCGCGAAGACCCTCTTTTGTCGTCGGCTTGTCAGGGTTTGAAGAAAATTGACTCCAAGAAGATAGTACTCCAGAGATTCCTGCACGTTCACGAATGCGGTCTAAATACGTGTATACTTCATTGGAAGGACCATTTGCCTCATTTAATGCTTCTGCGTACATCAGATAGATGTCGCTTAACCGCATGTTCGGCCAAGGGTAGGACTTATAACTGACTCCGTTGCTGCTAAATGCTTGTTCCCAATTGACTAATTTTTTAAGAAAGTATCCAGTTTCATTGATCCATCCATGGTTATTCGCGCCGGCAGGCTGATTTAACTTTGCCTGCACATAATAAGTATCCTCGTCTGAGAGGCTTTTAGTATCAAACTTAAACCAGATACCACCGTCAAAACCCAAGTCAGCATAAAAGCGTGGCTCGCGGTCAAAGTTTAAACGTGCCGTGGTATATCCTTCTTTGATATAGTAGCGATCTGCAGAGGTGGCCACACGTAAGGTTGACTTATCGTTAAAGTCTAATGTTTTATCCTCGTTGATGGGTACACCATTTTTTGTATAAAACATTTCTGCAATTTTCAGTGGTGCGCTGAGGTGCTGCCTTGCTGTACCGACCACTGCCTCTGGAGTTAACAGCGGCATCGCGTCTCGCTGTATATTCCATGCCTGATAATTAGGGTTTGCCCAAATGTGTTCAGCAGACCAGCGCTCATTGAAAGCTAAATTAATACCTAGCACCTTTGCTGTTGCATCGCTCATCTTAAACTGCCCATATTCAGCCTTATTGAAAGGGAAGAAGCGGATACCCGCTGCATCGGCAGATTCAATTGCAACTTTAGCGGCCTCCGCAGCTTTGGTCCATTTTGAGGCATCGTATGAAGGATTGAAAAGCTGTTCACCTTTGCTATTTCGCATGGACTGATAATCTGTATTTCCGTTGAATAATGGGCTTGCCGCAGTGAGCAATACTTCAGCTTTTACAGCCTGAATGATGGGTTTAGTCACCCGGCCCAATTCTGCTGCTTTGTTCGGAATAATTAAGGGGACAGCTTTTTGCGCTGCGGAATCTAACAAAGTAACGATATAATTGACAACCTCATCTACAGGACGTTGTTCTACGCGTACAGCTGACTGGTTTGCATCAAGTGATATATTATTTTCAACCACAGGAATTGGACCATATTGACGGAATAACAAATAATGGTAGTACGCTTTTAGAAACAATACCTCTCCAATCCATCGCGAACGATCATCAACTGAGAGATCAGGTACTTTGGATAGATCAGAAACATTTTCCAAAAAGATATTGCAATCTCGGATAGCGGTCCATAAGCCACCTCTCCAAGAGTCTACTAGAGGTTGGTTGACATTTTGCCCACCGCGCGCGATTCGCCAGTTGTTAGCCGGATAGATTTCACGTTGGGCGACAGGTAGCCAGACTTCGTCGCCAGCAAGAAATCCAATGTTGCTTTGAGCATCCGAATTATTTGGTAACCATGCATAACAAGTGAAGAGAAATTTCTCAGCTTCATTTCGCAAGGAAAAGGCGTTGTCAATTGTCGCCACATTATCCGGAACGACGTCGATATAATCTTTGCAGGCAGAAACACCAAAAGCACTAAACAAGAGGCATGCTAAATAGGTTGCTGTCTTTTTCATATTTTTATTTTTCATTATTTCTCGGTTGTAGTTAACATTAAAAGCCCAGTTGTAAACCAATGTTGTAAACGGACTGAATCGGATAGCCTATTCCTTTTCCTCCCATTTCGACATCCCACATCTTAAAGGAGCTTAAGGCAAATAAATTCATTCCGTTGGCATAAACCCGTAGGTTTTTTGCTCTGATACGTTTCATCAAACTTTCTTTAAAAGTATAGCCGACTTCGACTGTTTTCAATCTCAAGAAAGCTCCACTGCGCATCCACCAGGTACTTCTTTGATTATTATTTGCAATAATGTTTTCACTTAGGCGAGGCCAGAAGGCATAAAGATTGCGATTTTCCTCACTCCAATAGCTATCAGCAATGACCTGTAAAAGGCCATTTTGTGAACCACCATTTAAATAGAAAGGAGAGATATTCTCAGAATTTATGAAAAAAGAAGAGCGTGCAGAACCTTGAAAGTAAAAGCTGAAGTCTAGGCCTTTTCCACCCACAGTACCACCAAATCCATAGATCATTTCAGGTGTCGTTGGGTAACCTATCGCGACACGGTCTAGGTCTGTAATCTGTCCATCGCCATTGACGTCACGGTATTTGATATCTCCTCCAAGATAATCCAACCCTGGTTTTCCGAACTGTACAGGAGAATTCAGTACTTCTTGATCATCCACAAATAGACGCTCAGCGATGTAACCAAACTCTTGGGATGCTGAAGTTCCTACCGTATAGCGGCTAGCCTCTTTGTAAGCAGGTTCATCCACAATCAATTTTTTGCTCACTGCATAGGTCATCGTGCCCCGACCCTGAATATACCAGCTGTCGCCGAAATTCTTATTATAATTTAGCGTAAGATCGACCCCTTTACTTTCTGCTTTATTGGTATTGGCAACAATAGGAGCCCGCAGCCCCATGGTACTCGGTATATAAGATCGACCAGTGAGAATATTGCTCCGTACCTGTTTGTAGACATCTACATTTAATTCGAGGTCTTTAAAGAGGCCTAGTTCAAGTCCTAAGTTTGTCTGCCGCGATCGTTCCCAAGTGATATCCTGATTGGCATAACGACGAATGGCAA
This sequence comes from Sphingobacterium sp. UBA5996, assembly GCF_002429765.1. NCBI lineage: Bacteria > Pseudomonadati > Bacteroidota > Sphingobacteriia > Sphingobacteriales > Sphingobacteriaceae > Sphingobacterium > Sphingobacterium sp. UBA5996. The sequence continues at coordinate 124,216 of NZ_DJAS01000004.1, read as the reverse complement.
TGGTCGGTCTGTTATAGCCCGAAAGCTCACCAAATGCGATCGGAAAATCGTTCATATTTACATCAGATAAATAGAAAAAGCGATCTTGCGAACGGCCTATCTGATCGTTACCGGCAAAACCATGCGTGGCGCGAATTTTTAGTTTTGAAATGACCTCTTTGACAGGTTCAAAAAATGCTTCGTTGGATATATTGTAACTAAGCCCAAAGGAAGGAAAAAAACCTAAACGACGATTTTTGGCAAAGCGTTCTGAACCGTTGTAACCAAAGTTGAATTCGGCAATATAACGATCATCGAAATTGTAAGAAAAGCGACCAGATAGACCAATATTGCGTGAAGGTAGCGAGAGTTGCAAGTTTCCGGCATTTCCACTCAATGAATTCTGAACTAATCCGATGACTGTGGCACCTACATTGTGCTTGCCAAAAGCATGATTATAGCTCGCAATTGCATGTGCGTAAAACATCGAGTTGACTTCTTTTGCAGATTCCGAATAATCGAGGTATTCGGTACCGACCGTACCGATCGATCCCAGTGAGCCATCGTTCATGACGCGCAGGCTTAAATCGCCATAGGCATCAGCAGATGCGGTGTAATAGAAAGGGTTATATTTTCGGTTTACTTCAAAATAGGCATAGCGTTTTAGGTAAGTCATGGCTGTAAGGCTCAAACCTGGAATCAATGCATTCAGATTTTGATTAATTTGAATCTGTGGCATTATCGTAGAGGTATTGAATTCTTGATAACCACGGACCATTTCCGCATACGGATTCACAAATAAACCACCATTTCTGTTGAGTGCATTACCAAATAAAGGATGATTCATATAAGGCATATACGAAGACGGGTAGATCGCGGGGAACATGACAGGATTCGACCATATTGCCCGTCTGAACGTAGCTGCTCCGCCGTTGATACGGCTCCCGTTTTCATCTGTGCTACCTATAGGTCCATTGTAATCGTCAAATTGCGCGTATACCCGTACGATACCAACCGTAGTAGGCGTAAAGTTGATATCAATATTCGAACGTACTGAATAATTTTTTAACTTGATATTGTTATTGAAATTGTTGATTCCGTTCATCTTCAAAATACCATTATCGATATTATAGGTGCCCGACAGATAGTACTTCGCTTTTGCTCCACCGCCACTGATATTTAAGTTGTTGCGTTGGTTTAATGTGTAGTCTTTTATGAGTTGGTCAATCCAATTGTTATTTGGATATAGTAGCGGATTGTCTCCGGCTCGTGTGTGATCAATTTTGTTCTGCCAGTAAGGAAGTCCCTGTCCGCTGGCGGCATCAGCTGGTCTAGTTAGATAAGCCTCGTTGGCCATTTCCATATAGCGGATGTTGTCTGCAAATTTAAAATTGCGTGTATTCGTAGAAATATTACTTTCGGTGCGGAATTCGAATTTTGTAGCACCTTCTTTCCCCAGTTTCGTTGTGATCAGTACAACACCATTTGCCCCGCGGGCACCGTACATGGCTGCTGCATTGGCATCCCTGAGCACAGAAAAGCTCGCGATATCGTCTGGTTGCAAACGTGCCATGTCGGTAGGTGAGGACTCGATGTTATCGATAAGAATCAGCGGGTCCTGTTTTCCAGTTCCGAAACTTCCAAGTCCCCGAATAAAGAAATTGGCATTGTCAGATCCAGGCTCACCGCTCCGTTGAAAGGCAATCATACCAGCAACCCTTCCCGCAAGCATCGTTGTCAGGTTACTTGTTGGTCCTTTTAATTCCTTGGGATTAATTGTGGTTACCGAGCCGACGACAGACGCTCTTTTTTCACGTTGTCCAAAACCCGTAACAACAACATCATCAATAACATTTTCGTTTAGTTTGATTTGAGCATCTAAGGTGATGGTGTTGTTGGCATCTATTTTTTTTCCGATCAAGGAAATTTCCTGGCGGGCATAGCCGACACTACTAAATACTAATGTTGCCGTTTTACTGGTATTTAGTACATATCGACCATTTCCGTCCGTAGATACGCGAAGAGTGCCTCCCAAAACACTCACCGTGACGCCTGATAAAGCTGTACCGTCATTTTCTGAGGAGACCTTTCCTTGTACCCGAACTTGTTGAGCAATGGCTGCAAAACAAGTTGCCGTCATTAGAAACATAAAAATTCCTAGACGAGATTTAATCTTCTTCCATCTTTTCATTAATAAGAATTTTGGTTATAAATTGAGTTATGTTAATACAATTATCGTCACAACAAACTGTATAATTCGAGGGGATTTACAGCAAAAGAAGGGGGTGAAATCGTCTTTTTTAGCATGTTTTGTGCCGAATCTTAGCGCTATGAGGTTCAGCAAGTTTTCTAACGTATTCAGCATACAAGAATATGGGAGACTAAGGACCTTTACATTAATTTCATCGACCGCTGTTTCAAATGAGACGATTAGAGCCATTTTGTACAAAAATGAACCATTTCTGAACGATTCAGTACCCTAGTGGAAATCCACTATAGCTATTTTTGTACCGTACCTCAATAAATCATTTTATTATTAAACCAGCCCAATAAGTTATAAACTGTAGTAGTGGGCTGCGTAAATGGGGAATACAGTAACCAATAACCAATACACATAATAATATATTCTGATACGAAATGATAAACAGAAAAATAATCTCTCATGGTATAATAAGTATTTTATCACTTTTATTTTGTACATCCACGTTGTCTGGCTTTTCTCAAAAAAATAAAAGTGAGAGCGATTCAAACAGCTCAGCGTATATCCTATTGAAGCCAAAGTACGATGGCCAATCAGTCTTGCGCAATCCTTTAAATGGCTGGGTAATGTATGCGCCGCGGAATGCAGATGATACGTATTGGGATATCGAATATTTTGTACCAGCATTGGGTAAAAAAGTAAAGGTCATTGATTACGCCTCGGCATGTTATGTACGCACAAGTTGGTCATCGCTGAATCCCAGTGACGGTGTTTATGCCTGGGATAACCCGAGTTCTAAAATAGGAAAGCTTCTGAAAGGAGCGCAAAAGAGAGGGCTGCCCATCGCGCTTCGCATTGTGGTTGATGGCCGCGACCAAGGTCAAAATACACCCAAATTTGTTTTTGATCAAGGCGCTAAATATTATCTGGAAAATGAAAACCATCCAGATAGGCAAACTCCCTATCCGCAGGATGCGGTATTCAGAAAGTACTATAGCAAATTTATAACCGCGTTAGCTCAAGAATTTAATGACTCTGAAAAAACTTCATTTATTGACGCTTATGGCTTGGGAAAATGGGGCGAGGCACATTATGTAGTTTATGAAGATCCGAAAACAGCAACTCCCGAAAGTACTGAAAAAATAAAGGAAGAGACCTTGGATTGGGTAACCAACTTATATGCTAAAGCCTTCACCGAAGTACCTTTAGTTATTAACTATCACCGTTTGGTTGGGCATCCCGAAAGTTGGGGAGCTGTAAATCCAAACAGCGAACGCTTATTGGATAAAGCTATTGATAAAGGTTATAGTTTGCGCCAAGATGCTTTTGGTATGACAGGCTATTATCAGGACTGGGAAAAGAATTTTGCCAAGAAATGGAATTTCAAACGGCCCATCATTATGGAGGGCGGCTGGATTATTGCTCCGGGCAAGCATCGTTATTGGACAGATCCCAGTGGAAAATATAGAGAAGGACACGACGAGGATGTAAGGAAGGGCGAGTTTGATTTGTCGGCTGAAGCTCATGTGAACATGATGGATTTCAGAGCGGGCGGGGAAACTGAGTCTTGGTTTAAGTCCTTTGATCTGGTTCAACGGTTTACTTCAGAGGGGGGATATCGTGTCTATCCGGACCAGATCAAATTACCTCAAGATATCCGTTCCGGTGCTGCAGCATTAATTTCTCACCGTTGGCAGAATATGGGCTGGGGTTATCTACCAAATAATATTCCACAGTGGAACTACAAATATAAAGTAGCTTTTGCGTTGTTAGATGCTAGCGGGAATGTGAAGAAGATTTTTATTGATCATCAGAGCGAACCGTCTGTATGGTTGAAAGGTGCTGGTGTGAATTACAACCTAAAAGCAAAAATAGATCTACCTGCGGGAATTTACACCTGGGCTGTCGCCATTGTGGATACGACAAAAAATAGTAAACCAGCAATTCAACTCGCACTCAATGAAGAATTAACTCCGCAGGGCTGGACCAAACTGTCGGTTATACGGGTAAAATAGAAAATGAAGATTCTATAAAAAATAACATCTATTATGGTAAAGCTGATCAATCTATCTTTGGTATTATCTCTATTTTTTAATCTGTTCGCATTTCATCTTGTTGCTCAGCAAAATATGATTAATGTGTATGGTAGGCGTGCACAGTTATTAAATGGTAAGTGGGATGCCATTGTCGACTTGTATGACCAGGGTAGAAAAAACAAAATCTATCTCAATAAAAAGCCCGAAAATAAGACTGATTTCTACGAATATGCCTTCGAAAATGGTATTCGTTTAAACGTGCCTTCGGATTGGAACAGCCAGATGCCCGAACTTAAATACTATGAGGGTACCATTTGGTATGGCCGCAAGTTCGATGCAGCGAAAGCAAGCGGAAATAGGCTGTTTTTATATTTTACTGCTGTAAGTTACCGTTGTCGCATTTATCTCAATGGCAAAGAGATCGGACAACATGAAGGAGGCTTCACTCCGTTTCAGGTTGAAATAACAGATGCTGTGAAAGAAAATGATAATTTTTTGGTCGTTGAGGTCAATAATACGCGTCGGATAGATGCCATTCCAGCAATGGCGTTTGATTGGTGGAACTACGGCGGCATTACCCGTGATGTTTTTCTAGTTAGTACACCGAAAGTTTTTATTGACGATTATTTTATCCAATTGGACAAAACCAAAGGCAATAAAATCAATGCTCAGGTAAAACTTTCAGAAAAGTTGGCCAATTCTTCCGTAACCATCGAAATACCAGAATTAGGATTGAAACAAACACTTGAGACGAATGCTTTGGGAGAAGTAAAAACGTCTTTTACATCAACAGAAATCAAGCGTTGGTCGCCAACTGCACCAAAATTATATCATGTCAAGATATCTACCCAAACTGACGAAATAGAAGAGGAGATCGGCTTTCGCAATATTTGGGTGAAGGGGGAAGATATCTTGCTGAATGGCCAGCCTATTTTTCTGAAGTCGATTTCATTTCATGAGGAAATACCTCAACGTGAGGGCCGTGCTTTTTCGCAGTCAGATGCGTTGATGTTACTTTCTGAAGCTAAGGCTTTGGGCTGTAACATGATTCGCTTGGCACATTATCCACAGAATGAATATATCGTGCGAATGGCAGAAAAAATGGGTTTCATGTTATGGGAGGAAATTCCCATCTGGCAGGGGATCGATTTTGAAAATGAATCGACCAAGAAAAAAGCGGTTAAAATGATGCGTGAAATGATCGAGCGTGATAAAAACCGTTGTGCACTTACCTTTTGGGGGGTAGCTAACGAAACCCAACCTTCCGAACAAAGAAATGCTTTCATCAGGCACTTGATTGCAACATGCCGAGCTATGGACACAACGCGACTTATTACGGCTGCTTTTGACCTGGTTCGTTTTAATAAAGAAAAAGAAATCTTTGTCATGGACGACCCTTTCATTAAAGAGCTGGATGTGGTAGCGGTTAATAAATATTTAGGCTGGTACCACAATTGGCCGGTTTCCCCTGATAAAGCTGTATGGGATGTGGCAAAAGGGCAGCCTTTGATTATCTCTGAATTCGGCGGAGAGGCCCTCTATGGAAAAACGGGCGAAAAGGATGTTGCTAGTTCATGGAGTGAAGATTACCAAGCAACTTTATACAAAGACAACTTGCAAATGTTTAAGCATATCCCAAACCTACGCGGAATTTCACCTTGGGTGTTATTTGATTTCCGTTCGCCTTTCCGTTTTCATCCGACTAACCAAGGGGGATGGAATCGAAAAGGGTTAGTATCGGACCAAGGTTATCGAAAGAAAGCATGGTATCTTATAAAGGAATATTATGAGAATAATTTATAGAAATGAATGAAAGTAGAGAAAAGAGTAACACACAAAATGAACACATACAAAACAGGTATATTCAAATACGTTAAACTAATATGTTTACTGTGGCTTTTAGTGCATACAGCGTTATTGAAAGCGCAAGATGTCGTGGATTTATCCGGTACTTGGGGGTTCCAGACTGATGTGATGGATTTTCGTAGGGGCTCGCTGTCGCCTCGGTATAATCACGTATTACAAGGGACGATTAAACTACCGGGTATTACAGATGATTATCATATAGGGTATCAAACTCCCTATAAATATATTGACCGTCTGACCCGAAAATATGAATACATGGGTCCGGCATGGTACCAACGTGATATCGAAATCCCTGCTGACTGGAAAGGGAAAAAAATATTTCTCTATTTTGAACGTACCCATTGGTTGAGTTCGATTTTTGTAGACACCAAAGAAGTTAGCAGCATCGATTATGTCAGCGTGCCGCACAACCACGATTTGAGTGCATTTTTAAAACCGGGAAAGAAGCATCGCATTACCATTTGTATTGATAATCGATTTCAGTACAATACGCACAAATGGAATCATGCGCATACAGAATTTACGCAAATTAACTGGAATGGCATCTTGGGTGATATGAAGCTGATGGCCGTAGATCCGGTTTACGTCGACGATTTTCAGGTATATCCCAACATAGCCGATCAGTCTATAAAAGTAAAGTTAAAGGTAAATAATACGACTAAAAAGCAGATAAATGGTCAGGTATCCTTTGCTATCGCCGGAACAAACTACAGTCTCAAGCATCAGCTTGCCATCGTAAGTACTGATTCGGTAAATTTTGTAGAGGCCAATATTCCCTTAGGAAAACGCATTAAACTGTGGGATGAGTTTAACCCAAATCTCTATCGGATTAGCTGCCAGTTGAATACTTCGGATGGTAACAATAGCTATAAGCATGAGAAATCGACCACCTTTGGTATGCGCGAAGTAAAGCAGGGAAAAAATCATATACTGCTCAATAATCATCCGATACATTTACGAGGTAATGTAGAAAATGCGGTTTTTCCAAAAACAGGACATGCTCCGCTTGATGATGGCTCTTGGGAAAGAATTATGATGCTGATGAAGAACTACGGCATGAACCATTTACGTTTCCATTCTTGGTGCCCTCCGGCTGCTGCCTTTCGCATGGCAGACAAACACGGAATATATTTTGAGGTGGAAATGCCTATGTGGGGCAAAGATGCCGAACCGGACGAAGCAAGATATAACTTTTTCCGCCGGGAAATTAAAGCTATTTTAAAAGAATATGGCAATCACCCTTCTTTTGTTCTTTACTGCAATGGCAATGAAATTACAGGCAATTTCGACTTTATTGAGGAATTGACTGCGGAAGGTAGAAAAGCTGATCCGCGCCATCTGTATAGTGGTTCTACGGCGCGAACACGGGTTAAGTCAGATCAATATTACGTATCGCAACAAACCAATAAAGGTGCGGTGAAGGTTTATGAGGGGCTACCCGGCACCGACTGGGATAAGAACATGGAATCTGATGTAGATGTGCCTGTTATCTCGCACGAGTCGGGACAACGTTGTATCTACCCAAATTTTGATGAGATAAAGAAATATGCAAACAGTCCCGTGGAGGCCCGAAATTTTGAGGTTTTTCGAGACCTATTGCAAAAGAATGGCATGTTGGATCAGGCAAAAGATTTCTTTAGGGCATCTGGTGCGCTGACGGTACTGGAATACAAAGCCGTCATCGAAGCCTTATTGCGCTCGGGTAAATCCGCTGGTTTCCAGCTCTTGTCGATGAACGATTTTCCGGGGCAAGGCTACGCCCCAGTCGGTATTTTTGATCCTTTCTGGGACTCAAAGGGACTGGTTACTGCCGATAAATTCCGTGAGTTTTGCGCGCCCACTGTCGCATTACTGCGGTACGAAAAAAGCAGTTTCTTCAATACGGAAACATTTAAAGGTAAAGCGGAAGTGTATAACTTTAGCAATTCCGTAATCGAAAATGCCACAATTAAATGGTGGTTGACGGATACCGCAGGCAGTGTATTGCAAAAGGGTACACTTAAAAAGCAAACCATTGCCAACGAAAATGTATCGCCGGTGGGTGAATTTGAGATTCCCCTAAAAAATGTCCGTAGCCAAAAGGTTACGGTTCATCTTGCAGTTAATGATTCTATTAAAAATAGCTGGGACATTTGGGTATATCCCAAACATCAAAATCTGATGCAGTCTACAGATAAGATTTTGTACACCGATGTCTATGATGATGTTGCAAAAAGCCAGCTGTCTAAGGGAAAAACGGTGGTTCTCTATGCTTCGCCAGACAAAATAAAAGGTCGGAAATCACTATTTCATAATCATTTTTGGAACCCTATTATGTTTGCTTGGGCACCAATGACGATCGGCAATCTGGTCCATCATCAACAGGCCATGTTTAAAGATTTCCTTACTTCATACCATACTGATTGGCAATGGTGGGATATCCTCAATCATGCAAAAGTAATCGAAATGCAAGATGCCCCACAACAACTTCGTCCGTTTATACAAGTCATTGACAGCTATGATAACAACCAAAAATTAGGTATAGGTTTCGAAGCTCAACTGAACGGTGGAAAACTTCTGGTAATGGCATTAGATACAAAGACCGATATGGATAACCGCCCGGCCACCCAACAATTGTTGTATAGTATGGATAACTATGTAAAAAGTGCGAAATTCTCGCCACAAGTAGCCGTGGATGAGACTTTTATTCAATCATTTTTAATCAAGTAAAGAAGAGTTAAACGATGATAAGAGCATTTATCTGGACGCTAACAGCGTTTTTGTTAGGGCAATCCCTAAAGGCACAAGAAGTGATGGTAGAATGGAAGGCCGGAGTATCGCAGATCTATAAAAAAACCGTCGAGGCTAAAAATCCGTTATCTTTTAACGATTTGAACGTCGAATTTGGCTATGTGCTTTATCAGACCGAGATTACTACGGATGCCGAAAGTGAAGAACTAGCATTAGAGAATGTACGCGATTATGCGGTGGTCTATGTGGATGGCATGTTACAGGGAACTCTGACGGATCAAGATAAAAAACTGGTGATTAAAACAGGTTCGGGCACACATATACTTCAATTTTATGTCGAGAATATCGGGCGAATCACCTATGGGCCAGAAATTACAGACAATTCAAAGGGGTTGTTTGGTGCGGTTACTTTAGCTGGAAACGAACTGCACAACTGGAAAATGATCCCCTTGGATGCACGAAATTATCCACTTAAGAATCTGATTTTTGAACGAAGTGCACCCCCTAGTGGCCCTGGTTTTTACCAGGGTCAGTTCGAAATTAATCCGTCACAAAACAAGTATCTTAATATGACAGGGTGGGGGATGGGAGAAGTTTGGATAAATCAAAAATATTTAGGGTCTTATTGGGAAGAAGAAAAACAACAATCATTGTTAATCCCGTCAGAATATTTATTACCCGACCACAATGAACTGGTGATATTCGAGCTAAAAAACAAGCAACAAACGAAGATAAATTTGTCGCCTACTCCTGTTTTTAAGTAAATTGGCGGTTTTGATTGGTTTGGATTTCACTTGCTGAAAAAGAACTTATGCCATAATTTGGACGTGACTCTTTGTATAATAAAATGAGAATCGTAGTTTAACGGAATACTGTTTGTAAATAATATCGCTGAGCATTTTGATTGCAACTCGTGTCGGTAAATCTCTGATTGAACTTTAAGCAGCTTTAGAAGCATCTGCAAATGAATAAATACAGTCTAATAATTTGTTTTTTTATTTTCTGGGGGCAATGTGTTCTCGGTATTGATCTTTCAAGATACCGGTTTCACCTCATGCCCGAAACTTCGTATTATGGCGGTATTCAAAGCATTGCTAAAGACAGTTTAGGGCGTATGTGGTATACCGGACCCGATGCACTTTTCATGTATGATGGCAATAGCTTTTATCAGTTAAACGATATCGTTTCGGCGATGAAGCCAAAGCAGAAATGGGGCTATGGTTCTTTAATTCGCGATAGAAAAGGAAATTTATTTTTAGCGTCGGGACAGGGTTTGTTAAAATTTAATTACGAACGGTTTTCTTTTCATATCGTTGTCCCCGGAGTAATTCGTTCAGTTTGTCTACATCATGATGGTCAAGTTTACATGCTCTCTGAAAATAGTTTACTCCGCTATAACCCACAAAATGAACACATAGAAAGTTTTTTGTTGCCCAAAAACAAGTCTTTTCAAAATGTATTGAGTGTCAAAGACCAAGTATTTTTAACCCAAGATGCAATCTTACACACGGTAGAAATGTCTAAAAAGCGCCTTGTTCAGTTTGCGGATTTTAGCAGTACAGCAAATCAGGTGAACGATGTGGTTGCATACCGTGGGCTGTATTACTTTTTAACACCGCGGGGAGGAATACATGTCACAGATTTGACAGGTAATTTAAAGCAGAAAATTCCGGTAGCGGTTGCTGGAAATTCATTCGTTTTAACGAAAAAACTGTACTTGGACCAAACTGGGGTGATCTGGGTGGCTACCCAGGGAGGATTATTCCTTTATGATCCCGCCAATGAAGGTAGCAGCACCTTGCGGATGAACCTGAACGATATTTATTCATTGCCCAATAACTCCATTTGGACAATTTATCCCGATCCGGATCAGGGTGTTTGGATAGGTACCTACGGCGGTAAAATCGCCTATTGCTCGCTTTACGATTCGAGAGTACGTTACTTTAAACCGAGCCCTGGCGGTCTGAATCATCCCATTGTCAGTAGTTTTCAGGAAGATCATCTGGGAAATATATGGATCGGTACAGAGGGGGGGAGCCTAAATTACTGGGATAGGAAAAAAGATCAGTTTATTCATCCCGAAAAGTCGCAGGATAGGGGGCCAAGTCCCAATATGATTAAGCGGCTTAAGTTTGACGAAGCAAGCAAGAGCCTGTTGATTTCTGCCTATAATGGTGGAATTGGTAGTTATGATGTAAACAATCAGCGTTTCAGTAGTTTCGATTTCCGCTCTCCGGAAAGCCAGCAACTGCTGACGGTGTATGATTTTGCAAACGATCAGGAGGGTAACTGGTGGATGACAGATCCCGACAAATCATTTTTATATCGCAAGAACCGACAAGGTCCGATAGAAATGGTTAGAATCAAGGATTCCAAAGGCAATAAGTTGAATCTAGAAGTAGAAGCATTATATGTGAATAAGCAAAACCAGCTCTGTTTAATTAGCCATCAGGGATTTTTTGTCGTAAATACTCATACGCTAACCGTTTTAAAGCACTATATGGTCAAGGATGCTTCCTATTCTGCAAATAATCTGTGCAGTTATGCCGTGGCTTCGAATGGCGATGTATGGCTAGGGACCTTAGGGAAAGGTGTAAACGTGCTTAAAAAAGACGGAACGTATATAAATTATAGTGCAAGCAATGGTTTTCCGGCCAAAATGGTATTCGGTATTTTAGAAGATGCCGTTACGAAAAATGTGTGGTTAAGTACCAGTGATGGTCTTTTTTTCTTCGATTTGAAATCCAGAGCATTTGAAAAAGCGAGATTCTACCAGGAAGATAATATTGGTTCATTTTACATACATGCTGCATACAAAACTTCCAAAGGCGAAATGCTGTTTGGCGGCACCAATGGTTTTTTACTTTTTGATCCTACGTACCTCAATAAAAATCCGCAAAAACCAAAAGTTTTTTTTACAGGATTTCTGGTGAACAATACCTTGGTTAAACCCGATGACGGCTCGTCGATTTTATCCAAAGACATTGGAAGCCTGTCCAACCAAAAGGGAGATAAGATAAGGCTTTCTAGTAATCAGTCTAATGTCGAAATTAAGTTTTCGGCGAATAGTTATCTATTTGCCGAAAAGAATCAGTTTGCATATCGTATGCTGGGGCTTGGTGAAGATTGGCAAATCAGTCATGCCAACCAAAAATCTGTACAGTTTCTTAATCTTCCGGCTGGAGATTATACTTTCGAGATCAAGGCTTCCAATAATGATGGACAATGGGGCAATCAAATATCGCGCTTATACATCCACGTAGATCCACCATTTTTTTTGTCCTGGTGGGCTTATTGTTGCTATGTTGCCCTTATCTCTGCCCTGCTCTTTTTTATTATGCGATATTATAGCAATAAAAGAGTGTTTAAGGAGCGGTTGGCGCTGCAGCGTTTAAAGGAACGGAATATGCATGAGCTGAACCAGGCGCGCACTGATTTCTTTACCAATATCTCGCACGATTTAAAAACACCACTAACTTTGGTATTACAGCCGCTTAAGCAACTCAGAGAAACTATTGTACCTCATGATACTGCTTTGGTTTACATGGATTTAATAGAGAAGAATGTCTCTCGAATTCAACGTATGATTAGCCAATTGTTGCGCTTTAGGGAAATTGAAAGTCAAAAAATTACCCTAAATCCTCAAATTGGTGATTTTATTAATTTTGTACGCGATATATTTGGCCTATTTGAGCTCTATGCCAACAAAAAAAGTGTGGAAACGAATATTTCGGCTTTTAAGGATAACTTGTATGTCGCCTTTGATTATGATGTTATCGAAAAAATATTGACTAATCTATTCTCTAATGCCTTAAAATATACACCTGATAATGGGTATGTGGGGGTACGTATCTATCCTACCACGGCGGAGGAAAAAGAACGGTTTTCATCCTTGAATATGACGGAAGTCGAATATATCTCCATTGAAATTTTAAATACCGGTGACTGTTTTTCTGAAGAGCAGATTTCAACTCTATATACCTCTTTCAACAGGCTATCATCCCATCGGCCAACTTTCGAAGAAAGTTCAGGACTTGGGCTTGCCATTGTCAAGGAACTCGTAGATGTGCTGGAAGGCAAAATATGGATGGTCAATAAGACCGATAAAATTTCATTTACCATTTCCCTGCCTTTAAAAAATCAGGCCGGCTCGGGAGATATGCAATCTAATGTTTATGATTACACGGTTTCTGAAATCGATGAGATCATCACCCCGGATATTTTTGCGCCTGAAAGGGGATGCAAAAGCATAAAAAAGACAGATAATATCCTGCTCATTGAAGATGACCAACAACTTCGGGGTTATTTAGAGCAACGTCTGGCTGAAAAATATAATGTATATACTGCCAGTGACGGAGAAGAGGGCTTAATAAAAGCTGAAAAAATCTATCCACAACTCATTATTACGGATCTAATCATGCCGAATCGAAGTGGTTTGGATGTTTGTCGTAGCCTGAGGCAAAATTTTAAGACTAGCCATATTCCGATTATTATGATTTCTGGTACCGGAGATGACAATCAGAATAAAATAAAAGCGTTGGAATTTGGTGCCAATGTATTTATTGATAAACCTTTTCATATCGACTATCTGTTGCAACAAACAGAAACCATTTTAAGAAACCAGCAGGAATTAAAAGAAAAATACAGTAAACATATTCAAGTGGATCCGTCCAATGTTACCGTCACATCCATGGATGAGGAGCTATTAGTTAAGGCCATTCGGATCATTGAAGAAAACATCGATAATGCCAGTTATTCCGTAGAAGACTTTGTGGCTGACATGAATGTGGGCAGAACCATCCTCTATCAGAAAATAAATGATATTGTGGGCATGTCGATCAAAGAGTTTATTTTGAATATGCGTCTGAAAAGAAGTGCTTATCTGTTGGAGAAATCGGATTTGACCATTGCGGAAGTTGCTTATCAGACCGGGTTTAACAATGCCAAGTACTTTAGTGTCTGTTTTAAAAAGCAGTTTGAACTAAGTCCTTCAGATTTTAAAAAGAAAGTTTCCAGCGGGAAGAAATGAAAAACAGCCAATCCTAACGATGATGAAAATGATAATTTTTAAAAGAGTGCTTCTCTTTAGCTATTTTATTTGCTTATGTAATATTATGCATTTGACAGCAGCAGTCAACCAAGCGGTAGATGAAATGTATATTAGTCCCAATAATTATAAAACTGGTACGCAGTCTGAACGAATACAGAAGGCTATAAATGCGGCAAAAAACAGTACTGGAAAAGTAGTCATACCGAAATATGACGCCATAGCTAAAAAAAGTGTTTGGCTCATTGATCAGGCCATTTTACTTCCTGGTGATTTTGAACTCGAATTGAATAACTGCACCATTAAGCTTTCCGATAAATGTCGGGATAATTTTATTCGTTCAGCGAATTCTGGATTGGGAATCAATACTATATCTCCATTAAAAAACATCAAGATCATTGGGAAAGGTAATGTCCTTCTAGAAGGAGCTGATCATCCAAGAGCTACCGGCGATCATAATAAAACGCTATCGCTAAATCCCAGCAGATTTGACCAATCTTATGGCACTGATGCTGGCAAACCCGGAATGAATCAAAAGGGTGGTTGGCGAAATCACGCCATTATATTGGCTTATACCGATGTTTTTGAGGTTAGTGGCATTACATTGAAAGATTATCATGGGCATGGATTGGTGCTAGAGCGCTGTACAAATGGTAAGGTAAGCGATATTACTTTTAACGTAAGGCAAGCCGTGAATGTGGATGGAACTGACCATCAGATCTTAAACCAAGATGGGATGGGCATACGTTTTGGCTGTAAGAATATTCTTATTTCAAATTGTAGAGGAAAAAGTGGCGACGATTTTATTAACATCGGTTTGACAGATACTGGAGTGGGAGCTGGTGAAGAAAATGTTAATGTGGTCAGTGGCTCGATATACAGGGGTGAAATCGACAATATTTCGACTATTTATCTCCAAAATTGGCAGGACTTTTATTCGATCTCACACCGATCTATTCGGATTATGCCTGTAGGTAAACTCCGGATAAGCAATATTTTCATTGACAATATGGTCATCAGTCCCTTGGCGAAACAAGGTCTAGTGGTTGAGTATGCCGAGCATGTGAAAGGTTTGTTTGTGCGGAATTTCATCAGTCATCAACCTATAAAAGCCAGCGGTATTTCCCAGGCCAGTTTCAGAGACATCCTGTACAAAGGGCAAGGTGAGGCTATTGATGTGCAACAAAGCGATTCTGTACTTCTAGATCACGTAATGGAAATAAAAAATTAGTGATACAATCGCTCGCGATCTCATTTGTTTAAGGCAAAAACACCTGTTTTTGCCTTTTGTACAAAATCAAACCATTTTCGTACAAAAACGAACCCTAGGAATTGGTGATGATTATAGTTTTGTCTTAACCAATTTTAAAAAGGAAAATATGTGTATGAAAATTATTCCCGACCACGTGATCAGGCTCACGCAGGGTAATCCCAACTTTACAAAAACCAATGACATTACTTTTCGGAATATTGTATTTCGTCAATAGGTCGGCAAACGAGATGTTGCCTTCCGCATTGCGTATGTGTTTGCAGCCTCACCTATTATTTATCACAAGAAGTTAAATTAGTCCAAGCCTATTGAAGCATAATTATTTCAAATATATGTTCTCTACGAGAAAGGGAAAGTAAAGAACACAGGTAATTTTAAACTAACCATTATAAATCAATGATACAAAAGATACATATCTGGCTCAGGAGCTGGATAATGAGTGCTACCCTATTGGCGGTGGCATCCAATTACGCTTATTCGCAAGCAGCAGATCAAATGCAAGTCAAGGGTCAGGTGACTAATGATGCGGGAGAAGCACTTAAAGGTGTTTCGGTCATGATTAAGGGAGCGAGAAATGGTGTACAGACCGATTCAAATGGAAATTTTACTATCCAGGCGGCTCCCACTGCTACGCTACTATTTACCTATATTGGTTTCAATAGCCAGGAAGTAAAAGTCAATCCATCAGGAGTCATCCATGTGAAAATGTCTGGAACGAATGTTTTGGATCAGGTCGTTGTGGTCGGTTATGGTACAGCCAAGAAAAAAGATCTAACAGGAGGCTTGGCTGTCGTCGGAAAAGAGCAGCTAGGTATGGTATCGACCTCCAATCTGATGGATCGCTTGGTGGGACAGGTGGCCGGTTTCTCCATTACCACCGGTGAAGCTGCGCCAGGGGCATCGCAAAGCTTGTTGATAAGGGGCGAAAATTCAATTTCGGCCAATAATAGTCCACTCATTATCTTGGATGGTATTCCATACAGCGGATCTTTGGCAGATATTGATCCCAATAACGTTGAAAACCTTTCTATCCTAAAAGATGCTTCCGCATCGGCTATTTACGGTTCTCGAGCGGCGAATGGTGTTATTTTGATACAAACCAAAAGAGGAGCGCTAGGTAGAGCGCAAGTAAACTATAAAGGTTTGATTGGCATGGCTGAGCCAATGCAGCGTATCAATGTCATGGGCCCCAATGAATATATCCGCTTCCAACAAGACATTGCCCGTATCAAGCAGGGGTATACTGGTGCGTTGTTAGATCCTATAGCAGGCGATATTATTAGTGTAACTGAGCGTGGTAATTATGCGAAAGGCATTACCAATAATTGGCAAGACTACGTCTTTCGGAAAGCTTTGACCACGGATCATCAATTGAGCATTTCCGGGGGTACTGAAAACACAAAATATATGGCTGCCCTTGCAGCTTTAGATCAAGAAGGTGTAGTGTATAATTCCAAGTTGTCACGTTTAAATATAACCACAAATGTGGATCAGACTTTTAATAAATGGCTAACGACTGGTATTGGGTTGCAATACACCCGAAAAAGTGACGGTGGTATTACACCAAATTTGGAGCATGCCATTAAGCAAAGTCCTTATGGTAGTTATAAGGACGAATCTGGTAAGTATGTTCCTGAACCTATGGAGTACTCATTGATCGTCAATCCGATGCGTAACGTCAATGCGATCCAGGATAGATATAATAACAATTTCTTTCTTTCGGGATATGCCAATATTTTGTTGCCTATAGAAGGTCTTTCCTTACGATCAAATTTTGGCTATAATTACCGCAATGGATTTACAGGAACCTATTATGGGCGTAATACCTTTGAAGGCAGGGATCAGGGTACACAGGCCGGAGGCAGTGCTTCCATCAACAATTCTAATTATAACGATTATACCTGGGAGAACTTGCTTAAATACGAGCGGCAGATCGGCGATCATCGTTTTGATGTGACTGGTTTATTCAGTATGCAAAAAACAAAAAGCTGGTCGACGGGACAAAGCGGGGCTGGTTTTGTAACTGATGATACAGAATACTTTATGATAGGTTCGGCCAGCCGTCTTGTTTCCAACAGTGCTTCGTTGTCGGAGTCGGCCATGCTATCGTATATGGGTAGAATAAATTACGCCTACAAAGGGAAGTATTTATTGACCTTGACCGGACGTACAGATGGGGCTTCGGTATTTGGTATCAACAATAAATATGCATTCTTTCCTGTGGCAGCAGCGGCATGGCAAATTGGGGAAGAACGCTTTCTGAAAGATAATGTCAAATGGCTTGACATGCTGAAAATCCGCCTTTCTTATGGAGCCAACGGTAACCAGGCAATTACACCCTATCGCACTTTAGACCGCTTATATTCCAATGTAAAATATATCTGGGGCGATGATGGCGCTGCGGTGACTACAGCATATTTGGCCGGAGATGGTGTCGGTAACCCTAATTTGAAATGGGAAACGACCTATTCGACAAATCTTGGGCTGGACTTTCAACTATTTAACAACAGGTTTGGCGGAACTATTGATGCCTATCTTTCTAAAACGAAAGATCTGTTGATGACCCGTACCGTACCTATTATGAATGGGTACAATCGAATTTGGGACAATATTGGTGCAACTCAAAATAAAGGGATTGAGGTCACTTTAAATTCGGCGAATGTTAAAGGCGAAAATTTCCAATGGAATACGACTGCTGTATTTTCTCTAAATCGTGACAAAATCGTCGAGTTAAGGGGGGATGGCATAGATGATATTGCTAATAATTGGTTTATTGGTCAACCCTTGCGAGTTTTCTACGATTATAAAATGATCGGTGTATGGCAAAATGGAGAAACCATTACTGTTGACGGGGCAGCTCCTGGGGCCGCCAAGCTGTATGATCGCGATGGTAACGGCAAGATAGAGACCAGTGACAGAGTGGTTATCGGATCTAAAAATCCACGTTACACAGCTTCTTTGGCCAACCGATTCTCTTACAAAAATTTTTATGCATCTGCTTTAATCACTGGTGTTTTTGGTGTTTGGCGCGACGATCATATGGCCAATTTGGGGGCCTGGACTTTCGGAATTACTAACTATGTACACGATGCAAATTATTGGACACCGGAGAATTCTAATGCGACGATTGTTTCACCGGGCTATCTCAATCCATTGGGGCACGGGTACTATAAAAAGGTGAGCTATGTGCAGGTGAAAAATATCACCTTCGGCTATAAATTACCGCAAAAAATTGCTAAAAAGGTAGGTGTAAATGGTATTGATATAAATGCCAGCATCAACAATCTGAATACGATTTCTAATATCAGAGAGGTGCTCAATTATGACAATAGCTGGATGGCCTCTTATCCAACGGCACGTTCTTATATGTTTGGCTTAAATATAAATTTCTAATCGAATAGGACATGAAAATAAAAAATATTATCACAACAAGTTTAGGGCTTATCGTATTGTTCACCTTGGGAGGCTGTAAGAAGTTTCTGGAGGAAGAGCTCAAAACTGAACTGGCACCATCCAATACGTATACCAGTACCTACGGTTTCGAAGTGGGAAGTGCTGGTTTATACGCACTCACGCGTTCTGAATACAATACCTATGGTGAAGGTGGGGCGTTTATTCACAATGGCGCTTGTCCATACGAAGCCTTACAAGTATCGACAGATATCGCCGACGCAATTAATAGTGATGGTTCTTTGATGGCTTTTGCTAACCTCACGCTTACCGCTTCAGAGCGGTTTGTGGGCACTTACTGGAATTGGGCATATAATCTTATTTCTTCTGCAAACTTGATGCTGGTTTATTCCGAAAAAAACACCAATTGGGATACGCCGGAAGATAAGGCACGTTTCCAGGCCGAAGCTCGATTCTTTCGTGCTTATGCTTATCGTACCTTGGTTTACCTTTATGGTGATGTACCCTATGTAGAAACCATTCTGTATGACTTTCAGCTTAATTTTACCCGTACACCCAAAGCCGAAGTGATCGGGCACATGGTAGACGACCTAAAGTTTGCGGTGGATAATCTGCCCACGAATCCGGACGGTGTTAAAGAAGGTAAGCTGACCAAATGGGCCGCAAGCCATTTGCTAAGCGAAATATATCTGTTACAGGGCAATCATGCCGAAGCGGAAAAGGCAGCGTTGGCCGTTATCAATAGTGGTTATTATAACCTTATGAAAAGTAGATATGGGGTGAATAGCGGTAAACCGGGTGATGTATTCAGCGATTTATTTTTGGAAAATAATCAAAATAGAAAAAGTGGTAATAAAGAAAGTATCTGGGTATTGCAATTTCAGTTTAATACAATCGGTGGTGGAACCAACTCAGATGACTGGACCCGTAGGGCTTGGATACCGAATTACTCGACCATTACGGGATTTGTTTTGGCGGATACCTTGGGCGGTCGTGGTATCGCACAATTGGTTCCGATGAAGTGGTGGGTTGGCACCACTGGAACAAATGCAACAGGGAATGTCGCGGGTATTTTTGAAGCAAATGATATCCGTAATTCGGGCCATAATATTAAACGAAACTGGTATTATAACAACGTAAACGAGACCTCGCTTTATGGCAAAAAGGCTAATATTACTGAGCAAACTTGGTTTACGACAAAAAGCTTATTTCCAGCGATTACAAAATTCTTTTATGGACGGCCAGAAAATCTAAGTCTATCCGGTAGCTACAAAGACCGTATGAAATTTCGTTTGGCTGAAACCTATCTATTACTTGCCGAATCCTATTTGGGGCAAAATATGCCTGATAAAGCTGCGCAAGCTGTCAATGAGGTGCGAAAAAGAGCCGGGGCCTCCGAAATCACCGGTGCTCAAATCAATATGGATTTCTTGCTCGATGAGCGTATCCGCGAATTAGTTGGAGAAGAAAGCAGAAGATTCACTTTAGTGCGGACCAATACCTTGGTAGAGCGTGTCAAGAAGTATAATAATGCGATCAAGGATAAAATTACGGATAATAATATCCTGTGGCCTATTCCGCAGGTGATCAGGGATGCAAATACAGGAGCGCCATTCCCTCAGAATCCGGGGTATAATTAATGTTAGCGGGAAGCTGTACGAATGGCGCTCGAATTTTCGGCAGTTTCCCGATCTGATGATAAAACAGCAGTTGCGCCGGTCAGGCGCATGATATTATCCAAATGTTAGTAAAAACATAAACCAATGAAAATAATCAATTATTTATACAAAGCTTTATTTTTCTTATGCATGGTACTGTGCCAGTTATCGTGCAAACAGGAGATTCAGGATATACCCAAAGTCAATGAAACGATGGAGCTTCAGCCTTCGTCAGAAAACATTACGCTGGACGAGGTCAATATGACCAAAGATATTGTCACATTTAACTGGAAGCCTGCCAGGACACAGTCAGATGATCATTTGGTCAGCTACAGCACTATGTTGGATGTGGTGGGGAACAATTTCGGTACGGGTACGGCCATATTTAACTATGAAGACGACAATGTATTTAGCAGAAGCTTTACTTCCGAACAATTACAAAATTGGGCCAATGAAAAGTGGGGTATACCAGCAAACAAGAGCTTTACGCTGGAATTTAGGGTAGTTGCTCAATGGGAGGGCGGCGGTACTTTTGAAGCACCTGAGGTGAGGACGGCAAGAATTACAGTAAATCCAATCAAGACGGTTGTTTTTGATGCCGATAAAGTGTTCTTGAGCGGCAGCGCCGTTGGCGGAACTAAGGTGGAGCTGCCAAAAACATTGGAAAACCTAGATCAATATGCTTATGTATTGAATTTGCAGCCGGGCGAACTTGAAATTCCTGTCGAATTTAACGGAGAGACCAATTATGTGGTTACTGCCGATGGGAGCGCAGCAATAAACGATGGTAATGCGGTCGGGATAAAGATGAGAGAAACAGTATTCTCCTGGAAAATAGAAACTGCTGGTGAGTACCGTGTCGTGGTCAATATGCAGAAAGCTACCGCTACGATCTATTCGCCGGCGAAAGCACTTTCCGCAAAAACCGTGATATGGACAGGAGATCAACCTTATACGACCACCGTGACGGATTTATGGATGCATGGGAGTATTAATGGTTGGGGAGCGCCTGTTAAAATGAATTGTCAGGTAAGTTTGGCCGATCCGCAAATTTTGGTCTATACTGGTGGTAGAGTTGGTACTACTAAGTTTATTGTGACCGGAGATAACAGTAACAACAAAAATCTGGCTTACGCATTTAGTGCTCCGCCTACGTCCGACGGCGTCGCGCAAACTTTGTCTCTCAATTTGGGAAAAGTAACCGAAATGGGCGGGGGGACGATAAAGGGTAATCGCGATTCATATTTCACCATTCCCGCCACCACAAATGTGTTGATCCTTGATTTAAGAAATATGACTATTCTGGCGTTAAAACGATAAGAGATCGGGTAAAAAATACAAGTTAACCTCAACATTTCTAAAAGTGAAAAATATAACCTATAAAAAAGCCTATCTCAAAGCATGTCTTGTCATGCTTTGCTTTCTAGCATTTTCATGCAAGAAAAATGATGCTGATATCGAAAAAGATATATCAGGAACCTTGGTAAAACCCAGTTACAACAGGAGCACTATGTTTCGTAATCCCTTAAATGGTTGGGTAATGTACGCTTCGGCTTCGGGAAACCCTTCTTATTGGGATACCCAATTTTATGTACCTGATTTGGGTAAAACGGTCAAAGCGATTGATTATGCATCTGCCTGTTATATCCGTACCAGCTGGCGAACCTTTAATCCTGCAGATGGCGTGTATGCTTGGAGAGATCCTAGCACAGCAATCTACAAAATGATCAAAGGAGCACAAGATAAAGGATTACCCATCGCGTTTCGTATCGTTGTCGACGGTCGCGACCAAGGTGCAAATACGCCGCAGTTTGTGTTCGATGCAGGCGCTAAGTATTATTTGGCTAATCCTTCTTTTCCCGATAGAAAAACACCAGTACTGCAAGATCCTATTTTTAGGAAATATTATAGCAAGGTGATTGAAGAACTAGCGAAGGATTTTAACGATTTAAATAAAACCTCTTTTGTCGATGCCTATGGACTCGGTTTGTGGGGGGAAGGGCATAGTGTAATTTATGAAGATCCTAATCACCCTTCCGGTCAAAATATTGAAGTCATTAAAGAAGAAGTTGTTGACTGGATTTCCGATGTGTATTCCAAGAATTTTACAAAAGTACCCTTACTGATTAATTATCATCGTCTGGTTGGTGACCCTTCGGGCAGTGGAGCTGCGAACCCCAATTCGGAGAAGTTATTGAATAAAATGATCAATAAAGGCTACAGTCTGCGTCAAGATGCCTTTGGAATGACAGATTATTACCAAAGCTGGGAGAAGAATTTTGCTAAGGTGTGGAATTTTAAACGTCCCGTTATTATGGAGGGCGGTTGGATAACCACAGGTACGCACCGTTATTGGACTGATCCCAGCGGTAAATACAGACAAAACCACCCCGAAGATGTTCGGCAGGGTGAATTTGACAGCTCCTTGGAAGCGGCTGTAAACATGATGGATTTCCGGATCGGTGAAATTGAAAGCTGGTTTACCAAGTCCTTTACGTTATGTCAACGTTTTATATCTGAGGGGGGCTATCGTTTATATCCTGATCGGGTTTATTTACCGGAAAAAGTCAATGTCGGTACTGAAACAACAATTAACCATCGTTGGAGGAATATGGGCTGGGGTTATTTCCCTAATAATATTCCGCAGTGGAACTATAAATATAAGGTAGCCTTTGCCCTTCTGGACGGCGAAAATAACGTTAAAAAGGTTTTTGTAGATGATCAAGGAGAACCTTCGACCTGGCTTAAAAATAACCCGATGACCTACGAATTGAAAGCTATTGTTGATCTTCCTACGGGGAACTATACCTGGGCCGTCGCTATTGTAGATACCACAAATGATAATCAGCCTGGGATACGGCTTGCGGTGAACGGTGATATTACCAGCACTGGATGGTTAAAGTTATTGGGAGTACAGGTACTGTAATAGTTTGCATGAAGGTTAGAATGCAAAATTATTGGATGTTTTTTAATTAAAAAGGGGGCTGTCCTGACCGGACTGCCCCTTTCTGATGTCGTTTTTTATTTACATTGCCGGAACACACCCTATTTGACCTCCGATAACGGATTCTAAGGTTAGATAAAATCTTATAATCCGAACGAAATAATTCTCAGACTATAGTTCGCCATTGGCTAGCATATGCCTATAAATCGTTTTGCAATTTCCGAAGAATCCTGAACATGAGTTCTCTACATACGTTTCCGAAGTATGCGTAGCTACCACTTGGCCACTATTATTGTATACGTTTAATACGTAGACACATCTAATCAACCTCGAATTGTCTTCTTTTGTTTTGGCGGTGGTTTTAGCATCTACATTGGTTTTGGCTACCTTGTAGGCAGTTGTTTTTACATTGACATTTTCTTTGGATGCGTTTGCATCTGTGCTGGCGAAAGCTGCAGTTGATAGCGTAGCAACGGCTATCACACTCATCAATAATTTTTTCATTGTTTTTAAGTTTTTTTGTTAAATAATGTATGCCCTTTGAGCATATTTTAATTCTCTCATAATAAAAGTAAGAACAAGAAAATTGCGTGAGGTGAACGATCAGTATTCGCGAGAGACGATCTATTATTCGCAGCGACTCAGTCGATATTTATTTTGCTCAGGAAGTTAATGCGATTGTCAGCAAAAATCAGGCTTACCAGACCTACAGTCAAAGCCGTAGCGAAGTTGTTAAATCCTTGAAAAAATGGAATAAACTAAACTTTGTATTGCGTACAGGCATCCTCTAATCATCAGAAAATTATACGGTTATTAAATTGATGTTGAAATCGAAGAACTTCATGAATACTAAACTCGTTAATTTGGAGCATTTACCGGCCCATGAAGATTATGCCATTTGCATTATTTGCGCAATTGGGTTCGCATTATCCTGTAGAGGCTTACAACAATAACAACAGCTGCGAATGCTAGCACATGATGTGTTCCAGCGATAGGATAATGCAGAAATCCACCTATCCCCTGTAACATTAATACAAATTCATTCAAAAATATTCCAATAAGTAAACCGTAAATACCGTAGTGAACGCCTTGTTCCATTTTTAGCAGACAAATCTGAAAAGCATAACCAATTAAAAAGAGGGTAATGATCACCAAAAGAACGAGGTGCAGATAAGCAATGACAATTGGCCGAAAGCCATAAGCTTGTTGACTCAGCGCAGGTATGACGGACAGACCCTGTAATAACAGCTTGAGGAAAATAGCCGCTAGGACACATATCCAAATCTTTGCTGTGTCTTGGTTTAAGCGAAGTGCAGCATTGTTTCGGATCAGTCTGACGACTCTTTTTGCTAAGGTTACCCAAAGAACAAATTGCAATCCGACTGTCATAACGATAATGATATACAACCAAAGAGGTAGATTCTTCCACCATAGCACGGATAGGAAATAGGTAGGTATAACAGTCATGGCATAGGTGAGCGAGAAACGTGGGCTCATGGGTATTTTACCACCATGTTTATACAGCCAGCCAGCAAGCAGGGCGACACAAGCGAAGAAAAACCAACCATTGTACTGAAAATGAAGATAGAAATAGACCGATGCAAGTTGTTTTAATGGATCCATTTGGTGGGTCGCTTTGAGATAGGCGAGAAAATAGGTTCCAAATGAACTAAATATATTGAAAAATAGGGCCGCCTTTATTAAAATCGAAAGAGCTGGAGGAAGCATAGATGATTTAAGATCCCTGAATAATTGAGCGCAAAACCAATAAGAGACAAGGATTGATAAGAATGACCATATAATTGAATATATACTATAACCAGTACATAAAAAGGAAATAAGCATACCTGCAGAAATTGTGCAATTGGCCAATAGGATATGCTGATATTTTCTACATAAAATTTGATTGACTTTTATTTCCAGAACGGTCATCATGAGAAAGATCATGAGCGCTTGGGATACCCAGCCTGAAAATGCAAAATGCGAATGTGCGTGCATGATGTTTTTCTGGTCGATCCAGGGAATGGGAAATAAAAATTTTAAACGCATAATCAATCCCAAAATACCGACGATAAGCAAGTTGAATAGGGTAATGACGATCCATTTCTTAATACTTAAATAGTTCATTATTTTATTCATATGTTGATTTTTTCAGAACGCGGTATCGTTGTTTCAGCGTTCAATCTATGCCATCGGCGGGAACAAAGACTTTTCCGCGGACAATGTTTAATTTATCATCCTTTTCCATTTGCTTCATTGTCCGGATGATTGTTTCTACTCGTAGTCCAGTCATATTTGCCAATTGTTGGCGCGTAAGCATAAGTCGGTTGCATTCCTGACAAACGAGCCTTTTGCTTTCATTTAATTTGTGAATCAGATTGGACAGGATTTCTTCAGGTGAGCGATTGTAAATTAATTTGATCATGAATAGTTTAAAGTGCAGCTCACGGGCGATCTTTTGTGAAATTACATGATGTAGATGACCGTATTCATGCATGATTTCGAAGAATCTTTTCGAACTGATCTTCAACAAAGTACATGAACTGTCTGCAATTGCTGTTACTGTATTCAGTCCGTTGTCTAATATGGCCACTTCACCAAATCCCTCGTTGGCGCAGATCACGTTATGGAGGACTTCTCGGCCGTCGGACAAGAAATTAGAAAGACGAACTCGTCCATTTAACACCTGATAATAAAATAACGCCATGCTGTCCTCGTGAAAAAGTATTTCACCAACATCGGCATGTATGCTGCTCGCTCCCTTTTCGAGAAGTATTACGCTTGGAATCATCGTTCGACATTAGTTAAAATTAACTATACGGAATAAAGATATAGCATCATCGAAAAATAGATGTTGATGTTGGTCACAGGAATGAGTGATTAAAATCAATTTTGTTTTAATGTGCTTATATATAGTGTTTTATGTCTTTTGGTCGGTGTTTTTTTTGAAGCTGAAGCACTTTATGATTTGCCTCATAAAATAGCTACAACCTTCCCCTATACCTTTGGATTACGTAAAACACAATCAAGTTTGAATACAAAACCAAAATAAGATGAGAAAGCTAATTGTATGCTGTTTGATGGGATTATTTATCTACTCCTGTTCATCAAACAATGGCGAGAAAAAAACAGTTGCCAACAGTGCGAACGAAACTGGAGCTACGGCAAATGACGCCAGTGGATATGATCCACACCGAGGTGAGGGAAAATTTGACCAGGTTGAAATCGGCGAACATTTGGATGCGCCAATGGCCACAGCCGGAAAAATGATTGTTGATTTAAAATGTGCTTCCTGTCATAAGCTTACCGACGAAAAGCTGGTAGGACCCGGGTGGAAAGGCGTGACACAACGGAGAAAGCCACAGTGGATCATGAATTTTATCACGAACCCTGATCCGATGATCGATAAGGATCCTGAATTACAGGCACAACTTGAATTATGTATGGTCCGAATGCCCAACCAGAATCTAACGGATGAGGAAGCCCGAAAGGTATTGGAGTTTATGCGACAAAATGATGGCGTAAAATAATAAAGCTGAATAAGAATCAACAAAACTGCATAGGTATTAACCTTAAAATAAGAATAGAATGACTTTAACAAAATACATATTGACGAGCCTAATGGCGAGCGCAATGTTGTCAAGTTTCCACGCCTGTAAACCCAAAGGAGCGGGATCCGCCGTGAGTGGCGATGCCGCCGAGAAGGTGTATGTTGCCCCAGGGAAATACGATGAATTTTACAATTTTGTATCTGGGGGATTTAGTGGACAGCTCTCCGTTTACGGACTTCCATCCGGCAGATTACTGCGTGTAATCCCCGTTTTTTCACTAGACCCTGAAAAGGGCTGGGGCTTTAGTGAAGAGACTAAACCGATGCTCGAAACGTCCCATGGCAATGTACCCTGGGACGATTTACACCATGTGCAGCTTTCCAAAACAGATGGAAACTACGACGGTCGTTGGGTATTTGTCAATGCTAACAATACCCCCCGTATTGCCCGGATCGATCTGACAACTTTTCGTACGGCAGAAGTCCTCGAGCTCCCGAATAGCGGTGGAAACCACTCCTCACCTTATATAACTGAAAACACCGAATATGTTGTCGCAGGAACCCGATTTTCGGTACCGCTTGACGGCGAGTCTGGCGATGTACCTATCAATACCTTCAAAAAGAATTTTCGCGGAACATTGAGTTTTGTCAGCGTAAGCAAGGATAATGGCAACATGGAATTAGCTTTTCAGATTGAGACACCCGGTGTAAACTATGACCTGAGCCGAGCCGGTAAAGGGACTTCTCACGGCTGGTTTTTCTTCTCCACCTACAATACTGAACAGGCAAATACATTGCTGGAAGTTAATGCTTCCAAAAATGATAAGGACTTTATATTAGCCGTCAACTGGAAAAAAGCCGAAGAATATTTGAAAGCCGGAAGGGGGAGAAAGGTAACTGGTTTGAAGTATGCCCATAACACTTACGACGAGAAGTCCCATACTGCGAAGACAACATTCAACACAGAAACTGTCGTATTGAAGGCGGAGGAACTGGAGGGGCTATGCTACTATATTCCTTGTCCTAAATCTCCGCATGGTGTCGATGTTGATCCTACCGGAGAATACATTGTAGGATCGGGTAAATTGGCTGCTGTCATACCTGTATTTTCATTTGCTAAAATGCAGAAAGCAATCCAGGAAAAACAATTTGAAGGTAAATTCGGTGGGATCCCAATTATAAAATACGAATCTGCACTGTATGGTGAAGTACAAAAACCTGGTTTAGGCCCACTACATACGGAATTCGATGGTAAAGGAAATGCAATTACCTCATTCTTTGTGTCCTCCGAATTGGTCAAATGGAATATTAAAGATTTAAAGGTGCTAGACCGAACACCAACATTTTACTCAACAGGTCATTTGATGATACCGGGAGGAGATACCAAAAATCCAGACGGCAAATATGTCATTGCGTATAATAAAATCACGAAAGACCGCTTTCTTCCTACTGGACCTGAGTTGGCGCAGAGCGCCCAATTGTTTGATATCTCGGGAGACAAAATGCAGTTGTTGTTAGACTTTCCGACGATTGGGGAACCGCATTATGCGCAAGCCATTAAGGCTGAGAAGGTAAAAGATAAAAGTGTGAAAATCTTTAAAATTGAAGAAAACAACAGCCCATATGTCGCCAAAGGAGATAAAGATGCACGCGTGGAGCGTAAAGGTAATCAGATACATGTATACCTGACATCCATCCGTTCACACTTCACGCCGGATAATATTGAGGGCGTACAGCTTGGCGATGAAGTCTATTTCCATGTGACCAACATTGAACAGGACTGGGATATGCCACATGGTTTTGCTGTCAAAGGTGCAAAGAATGGTGAATTGCTCATTATGCCAGGAGAGACACAGACGTTGAAATGGATTCCGGATAGAGTAGGTGTGTTTCCATTCTACTGTACTGATTTTTGTAGTGCGCTACATCAAGAGATGCAGGGTTATATCCGCATATCAAAAAAAGGAAACAACGTTCCGTTGATTTATAGTCTGGGAACCAATCAACCGCAAGAGAAGACCAATTAATATAACCTACAATGATGAAAACTACAAGTCACCTGTCAGCAGTGCATCGGATTCTTTTGATCCTGAGTGGCCTGGCCCTGGTAGCGGTCATCTTCCTACCCATCTGGCGTATTGAGCTCGACGTAGCACAATACCCAGAAGGGTTAGAACTACAGATCTACAGCAACAAGTTGGCCGGACAAGTTGATATTATCAACGGACTGAACCACTATATCGGGATGAAAACGCTGCATGCGGAAGATTTCATAGAATTTACGGTCTTGCCTTATATCATCTTATTTTTTGCGCTTGCTTTTCTGCTTACCGGTTTCGTGCAGAATAGAAAACTGCTCTATGGCTTATTCTTTTGTTTTCTGCTTTTTGGAGTCGCAGCCCTGGTTGACTTTTATATCTGGGAATATAACTATGGGCATCAGCTCGATCCATCTGCACCGATAAAAGTTCCCGGAATGTCTTATCAGCCACCACTGATCGGATACAAACAGCTTTTAAATTTTGGCGCCTATTCTATACCTGATATCGGGGGATGGATCTTTATACTCTGTGGAATTATCTTGGCCTTTTGTACAGTGCAGGAGTGGCAAAATAATAAAACCCTAAAACTAAAATAATATGAGAAACTATAAATTATTTGCGTTGATCTGTAGTAGTATATTGCTGTTTATGTGTAGTTTACAGGCCTGTCAGGGCAACAATAAACCCAAGCCTATTAAATACGGTAGCGAGCAATGTGCCCACTGTAAGATGACAATAACGGACGCGCGTTTTGGTACGCAGCTGCAGACAAAAAAGGGGCGGGTCTTTAATTTTGATGACGTACAATGTATGATCGCTTTTGTCAAAGGGAACTCGGTCAAAAAAGAAGAGATTGCCGTTTATTACCTGCCGGATTATGTTAGCCATAAGCTCATACCGGCTGAAGGTGCATATTATCTCAAAAGTGAAGGCTTGAAAAGCCCAATGCGAGGCAATGTTGCTGTATTTGAAAAACGCGTCGAACTGGATAAGGTCAAAGCAGAGATCGGTGGCACGGTGATGACCTGGAATGATCTATGGAAATAAATGAATAACAATGAAGAATCTAGCTTTAGCGTTGTACTGTGCATTGGCTTGTCTTTGGCTCGTAAACGTGCCTGTATCGGCGACAACCATTCAGGTAGGAAAGGGGCAGTCTGTCGGGACAATAAAGGCTGGCCTAGCACAAGCGAAATCAGGTGATACCGTTTTAGTAGCAGCGGGTGTGTATAAGGAGGGGAATATTGTTATTGATAAGGCAATTTTCCTGAAAGGCCTGGGAAAACCTGTGCTGGACGGCGAGAAAAAATATGAACCGCTCTCGATTAAATCGCCGGGGGTTACTGTTCAAGGCTTTTCAATACAGCATTCGGGACATTCTTCCATGAATGATATTGCCGGTATTAAAATTTACAATACAGCGCATATCAAAATTTTTGACAATGAGCTCGTGGACAATTTTTTCGGGATCTATGTGCAGAATGCGACAAACGTTGAAATACGGGGCAATATCCTCAAAGCTTTTGGTACAGCGGAACAGCTGATTGGTAATGGTATTCATGCTTGGAAATCAGATAGTTTAAGTGTTGAAAATAATGAAGTGTCAGGACATAGGGACGGTATTTATCTTGAGTTTGTGACCCATACGCGAGTACAGGGCAATCTTTCTGAAAAAAATCTGCGCTATGGTCTCCATTTTATGTTTTCCCATCAGAACAGTTACATCTCAAACACCTTTCGCAGCAATGGTGCAGGTGTAGCTGTTATGTATACCAAGCATGTCCATATGGAAAACAATAATTTCGAAGAGAATTGGGGCGATGCCGCCTATGGATTGTTGCTCAAAGATATTTCTGATAGTCAGATCATCAACAATCAGTTTAGCCGCAATACCACCGGTATTTTTATGGAAGGATCGAATCGAATCCATATTGAACATAACAATTTTAAGAGCAACGGATGGGGGCTCAAGATTCAGTCGAGCTGTATGGACAATGTGCTTAAAGACAATAATTTTCTTCAGAATACCTTTGATGTTGCTACCAATGGCACCCTTACACTCAACAGTTTTGTGCATAACTATTGGGACAAATACGAGGGATACGATCTGGATAAAGACGGATTTGGGGATATCCCTTTTCGTCCCGTAAGCCTATTCTCGATGATGGTTGAGCGCTATCCTTCGGCGATGTTACTTTTTCGAAGTTTTATGGCCATGTTGTTCGACCGGACTGAAAAGCTATTACCAAGTCTGACACCCGAGGGGCTTAAAGACGATAAGCCTCGCATGAAATCAATAAAAGTATGATTAGTATCCAGCAGTTAACGAAAAGCTTTGGCAAATTCAATGCATTAAAGGGCATTGATCTGACGTTGAATGGCGGCGAATGCGTTGCCCTAATTGGCCCCAATGGCAGTGGTAAGACCACCTTGATCAAGTCTATCCTAGGTATGGTCATGCCGAGTGCCGGACGGATCACTTTTGAAGGACAGGACATTGGACGGCAATGGGCTTATCGGAACCATATTGGCTATATGCCGCAGATCGGTCAATATCCTGAGAATATGTCCATCAAACAGGTCCTGGATATGATCAAAGATATCCGCAAACAGCCCCAGACGGATTCGGATCTTTATCAGGCTTTCGGCGTGGACAAGCTATTGGAAAAACGGATGGCGACGCTTTCCGGTGGTACAAGACAAAAAGTAAGTGCCTGTATCGCATTTATGTTTGACCCCAAGGTACTCATCCTGGACGAACCTACAGCAGGACTGGATCCTCTGTCTACCGAAATTCTCAAGGATAAAATCAAGAAAGAAATCGGACGCGGTAAACTGATCATCATCAGTTCCCATGTACTTAGTGATCTCGATGAGTTTGTATCGCAGATTGTCTTTCTGCAGGAAGGAGAGCTGAAGTTTCATAAGAGCTTGCAGCAATTAAAAGAAGATACAGGTACTGAAAAACTATCCAAAGCAATCGCTTTTTTGATGCAGAACCGCGACCTGTCTAATTAGAGAAAAGATGAATAAAATTATACGCTACGTTTTTGTGGATCTCTTGCGCAACAAGACCATTTTATGCTACACCATATTACTCTTTGTACTTTCCATGACGGTATACAGCATGGAGGACAATTATGAAAAGGGATTACTCAGTCTACTGAATATTGTGTTGTTTGTAGTTCCGCTGATGAGTATCGTTTTTTCTGGCATCTATATCTACCAGAGTTCCGAGTTTATCAATTGTCTTGTCAGCCAGCCTTTGCAACGGAAAAGCATTTGGGGCAGCCTGTATGTGGGTTTGGCAGGTGCACTCAGTTTAGCTTTTTTTATCGGGGTCGGCGTACCAACTTTTATCTATGCATTTAGCTATTCGGGTATTACTTTGGTCGGTTGCGGACTGTTACTTTCCTTGATTTTCGTTTCCATAGCGATGTGGACATCTGTATTGATCAGGGATAAGTCGAAGGGGATAGGATTGGCAATTTTGCTTTGGCTTTATTTCACGCTGCTTTTCGACGCATTGGTGCTTTTCATCCTATTTCAGTTTGCGGATTATCCCATCGAACATGGAATGATTGCACTGTCTATGCTCAATCCCATCGATATCAGTCGCATCCTTATTTTATTACAGGTGGATCTTTCCGCCATGATGGGCTATACAGGAGCGATATTTCGGGAGTTTTTCGGTAATACATTCGGCATTGCGATCACCCTGTTGGTCATGTTGCTCTGGAGCATCATTCCTCTAGGACTATCTATTCGCTATTTTAAGAAAAAGGATTTATAATAATTTATTTACCATTTAATACTATTATCATGATTAAATCACCTTTATTGGAGGTTTTCAATATAGAACCTCGACTTAAACACCCAACCATATTTGATCACTTCGATGCCCTGGATTCGGGCGAGTCATTTATTATCAAAAACGATCATGATCCCAAGCCGCTCTATTATCAGTTGTTGGGTGAACGTGGAAAGGATCTCATTTGGAATTATCTGGAATCGGGACCCGAATATTGGCAGGTTCGCCTTGGCAAACCGTTGGAAAGCGAAACACTAGAAACCGTTGGCAATATTGCGGCCACGGATATCCGCAAGGCCCAAGTTTTAAAACAGCTCGGAGTAGATTTCTGTTGCGGTGGTAAGCAGACGCTTAAGGAGGCCGCTCATAGTATTGGTCTCAATGAAATTGAATTGCGCAGACGGTTAAATCAATCCGAAGAGCTTCCTATAGCGGGGCCGCCGCTAAATTTTAAAGATTGGGATACCGATTTTTTAAGTGATTATATTAAGAATGTCCATCATCGGTATGTTCGGGAAAAAGGACCGATTATTCAGGAACTCGCACATAAAGTAGCCGATGTGCATGCACAGCAGCATCCCGAGCTGGTCAGCTTGTCCAAAGAACTCGATGCTTTTCTTGATGACCTCTATCATCATTTGGATAAAGAGGAGAAACAGCTTTTTCCGGCAATCAAGAATGAACAAGAATTGACCAGCAAACAGGTGGATCAGCTCATTCAATTTTTGATTTCAGAACACGAGGATTCAGGAAAGGAGCTTCAGCAGCTGCGCAAAATTACCGAAAACTATACATTGCCAGCCAATGCCTGTAATTCTTACACGTCATTATTTTCACAGATTGAATCATTTGAATCCGATCTTCTGCAGCATATCCATCTGGAGAATAATATTTTATTTCCAAAGTTGCTCGCGAGCTACGGTGTTCAAGTGAATTAAAAACTAGAAAAGCCATGCGGATAAACCAGCATACCAAAATTTCAGAACTCATCAGCTATAATGTCTTGAGCATTGAAGCCATTGCCGCTATTGCCAAACCCTTGCGCAAGATCCGTATTCCGGTCTTGCGTCGAATATTGGCCCCTCGGGTCTCCATAGGCGAAGCAGCAAAAATTGGCGGATGTTCGGTTGCAGATTTTCGAGCTGCGCTGGTGCCGCTCGGCTTTGTTTGGATGTCAGATGAAGCCGAGAAAACCATAAATTTATTCGATGCAGTAGAAAGGCCAAGTTGGATGGATGAAGCAGCAGTGACGGTTATATTAGATGTGAGACCCCTCTTGGAAGTGGGTCAAGATCCGTTAAAAGATATTTTTCAGTTGTATCGCTCACTCGCCGCAGGCGGGATTCTTTGCATCAGCAATTCATTTGTCCCCACTCCATTGATCAGGCGAATGGAAGATCGCCAGGTACCAAGCTATACCCACGAATGGGCGGAAGGCGAATTCAGAAGTTACTTTTATAAAAATGATACAGCTCTGTCTGTTCAGCCTGCTGAGGACGATTATATTTCATTTGTGCCGAAGGAACTTTTTGAGCAGAAATTAACGAGCCTTTCTCCGCTTCATCTGGTTACATTGGATGTCAGCGAACTTCCTATGCCACAGCCGATGGAATTAATTCTTGAGGCCCTTACCCAACTGAAAGCCGATGATGTGGCTTATATAAAACACCGCAAGATTCCGCTCCATCTGCTGGAAGAACTTGATCATTTATCTTATCGTATTTTCATCTATGATCGACACCCTGGAGAGGTCCATCTGTTAATTTATCCCGTAAAATAAAATGGCAAATATTTCTATTCATAAAGCACCTGAACAATATGTCGTATTGCCATTCTTTATCACTTCAGGCATTTTTTTTCTAATTTTCACGGTCCTGATCGTCATTACCGGAGGGGGGCTCTTTGGACACCATTTTCAACCTAAAGTGCTGGCTATTGTCCACAGTCTAGCACTGGGATGGGGGACGATGGTCATTTATGGGGCGGCTTATCAGCTGGTGCCGGTTATTTTCGAACGTCCGCTTAGCTCTTCCCGATTGGCATTTTCCACTTATATCCTATTGACATTGGGAACCTGCTTGTTGGTTTATAGTTTCTGGCATTTCAAGATCGGTTTACTCATGTGTCTTGGAGGTTTATTGATTACCCTCAGCTCCTACCTATACTTCTATACGCTGTGGATGACTACTAAAGATGTGGAGCACCTATTTGAACTACGCCTTTACTTTACGCTATCGGCCTTTTGGCTTTGTTTTACCACAACCTTAGGCCTTTTGCTCGCCATTAATTTATTTCATGGTTTTCTAACTAAAAGTCACCTCGATATTCTAAAGCTACATGCCCACGTTGGTATTGTTGGTTGGTTTTTGCAACTGATCCTGGGAGCAGGAGCAAAGATGCTGCCCATGTTTCTGTTGGGGCGATCTGCCAAAACAAAGTGGCTCTATGTTTCGATCATTTTGATAAACCTTGGCTTGGTCCTTTTTTTATTGGACGGCTATACTCATCCTGTGGGATTAAGATCTCTTATTTTTGGAGTAATTGTGTTATTGGGAGTTATATGCTGGGCTGTTTTTGTTGTAGACTGTTATATACACCGTGCACGTAAGATTTTGGATATTCCAATGAAACATAGTTTCATTTCCTTTTTGAGTTTACTTTTCGCTTTCTTCACATTGCCTATGGTTGTGCAGCAGCAGTTTGGTAGTTGGGTTAATTTATATTTCGTATGGTTATTTTTTGGATGGATAACAGGCCTTATTTTGGGAATGACTTTTAAGACCCTGCCTTTTATGATCTGGAACTGGCGCTATAAAGATCTCAATGGAACCAAAAAAATACCTATGCCTAAGGAGCTTTATAGTCAGCGGCTGCTTTCGATACAATATTACCTTTACCTATTGGCACTTTTTGTTATGGCCATTGCTGTGGCCTTTAAATTCAAGTGGCTACTGAATTGTGCTGCCTGGACTTGGGTAGCACTAGCCGTTGTATATGTTTTTAATATCGTTAAAGTAGTTTTTCATCGAAGAACACTATAAATAAAGTATGCATCAGTTTGTATAATGAATGAAAGATAATATGAAAATTGATCTAACAAAACCCGAGGCCTTTGAGGAGTTAAAAGCTGTTCAGGCATTGATGCTTGTGATGGATCCCGAACTGGGAATCAATATCGTAGATATGGGTTTAATTTATCATCTTGATTTAACTGATCCGAGTTGCATTGTCGTAACCATGACATTATCTTCTGCATATTGCCCAATGGGTGACTCTATCGTTCAAGGTGTTGAAAACACATTGCAACAGCAATTCCCAAATAAAGCCATAGTTATCAATCTCGTTTGGGAGCCTATTTGGACGCCGGATCGGATCAGTGAGGAGGGAAAGATCCTATTGGATCGCGGATGATCTGATTAAGAATAAATTCAACTTTCCATACGCATCATTAAAGGAGTTCCCTAATCGCTGGTCTGCGGCCTGAGGTTTGTATGCTACCGTAAATATTTGTCGATGTAAATATTTAGCATTGCCTTTTTGTACGGATTAAGACCTTCGGAAACGGCTGAAATTTCCTTCTGAAATTCCGATTCTCTATTCAGTTTTCTGTATTCTCTTGCTAATTCAAGCCTGATTCTCATCAATTTTTAAATTTGAACAATCATCAAGACTGACCTAGTGAATTTAGAGCGCGAGGGTAATACCCCATCTACACGGTCAAATACCTGTCGGTCTCCGTATAAACCTCCCTTTGCACAATATACTTACCTGTATATTTATTTCATAGCGCATGCGGCATTTTTTTTGGAGCGTATTGTCACCATTAAGGGTAAAACTGAAGATATAAAACTATGGGCTTACAAATAAGTGACGTAAAGGGAATAAGTAACCTGGCATTGGGAATAGGAAATACGCAATTAACATCGCTATCTTCGCTCAGTTCCAGTCTAGGTATGCAAATCTATGCGAAGATGGAAATGGGTAATCCTAGTGGTAGTGTAAAAGATAGGTCGGCTACAAACATTTTACTTGAAGCCATTCGAAAAGGTGATATTAATAACGAAACGACTATTATTGAATCTTCCTCTGGAAATATGGGTATTGCACTGGCGCGGCTCTGTAAGTTGCTTTGCCTCGATTCTTATATTGTTGTAGACCCGCATATTAACCAGCACGCAAGGAAACTTTTGAATGCTTTCGGTGCAAATATCGTCGAGGTAAATGAGAAAGATGAGAATCAGGGTTACCTCGGCAACCGTCTAAAAAAAGTGCAGGACCTTTTGGATAAAGTTCCCAATAGTTATTGGACGAATCAGTACGGTAATCCAAATGTGCATATTGCGCATGAAGGTATATTTCGTGAAGTAACCAGTCAACTCCATGCCGCCCCCGACTATATGCTGGTTGCCACCAGTACATGTGGTACAATCCGCGGCATTGCCGACGCGATTGAGAAAGCATCTGCTACCACCAAGTTGATTGCCGTTGACGCAGTGGGTAGCATTCTTTTTAAAAATAAGCCGAACGCTAGAAATATTCCGGGAATGGGAGCAAGCCATCCCTCTGCGTTTTTGCAAAAGCATCAGATTGATCATTATACATTAGTCTCAGATCTTGAAGCTGTAAAAGGTTGTCAATTGTTGCGCGAACGCGAAGGTATGCTCATCGGAGGCTCTTCTGGAGCGCTAGTAGCTGCACTCCATAAATTAAAAAAGCAGATCCCGACAAACTCTTCAGTAGTGCTGCTTTTCCCGGATAGTGGCGAGCGCTATCTCGATACCATATACAATGAGGAATGGGTAGAGCAGACATTTAAAGAAGTATTGGTATGATTTGGAATACGCAACACATTAATCCACAACGAGACCTATATTCCTATTATCAAGAACGAGAGCAAAAAAAATTGCAGCCACACGGGGATAATACAATTGCCATTGTTGGGGGTGGGCCGAAGGGTTTGTATGGACTCAATCATTTCATTAACCGTATGCGTCTCCACCAAGCTACAAAACCCTGTAAAGTTTTATGGTTCAACAGAGATGAACTATTTGGTTGCGGCCCAAACTACAGTATACACCAACCTGATTACCTGTTAATTAATTACTGTATTGGCCATTTGAATGCTTTTCATGATAAGTATAGTCAGAAAGAAGATCAACAAAGTTTTATGGAGTGGCTCAGTAAGGTGAAGTGTATAGATACAGATGTCCAGCCAACTGACTTTGCTTCGAGAGCTTTGGTGGGCTATTATTTGCAGTGGGTAGCTAAGGAGACGATGCGGCAGCTCCCCGCAAATGTCCAACTTCAGCTTATCGCAGAACCTGTTGTGGCAATAGCGGAACAGCATTCTAAGGCAAGGATTGAAACCAACACGGGGAGTTGGGATGTTGCAAGTATATTGCTCGCTACAGGACATTGTTACAATAACACGCCGCTAATCACTGAATCTGAAGTCACAATGGCAAATTTTATCAGAAGTCCATATCCGGTGTCAAAATATGATGATATTACTTCTGATGCCCAAGTAGGTATTACCGGCATGGGACTTACTTTCATCGACATTGCATTGGCTCTTACTGAAGGACGCGGCGGCACCTTTGATGATAACGGAGAATATTGTCCTTCAGGAAAGGAACCATTGATCTATTCATTTTCAAGAACTTCCCTACCTATACTTTGTCGTGGTCCACAGTATCAAGAAAAACGTTCGCTATATTTATTAAATGCTTCGAAGTTTAAATTATGGATGCAACAGTCTACAAAAATTGATTTTGAGAAAGATATGCTCCCAATAATCGAGCAGGAAATTCAACTTCGTTATTATGCTGTCCAATTCAACGAGAACGACCTCGAACGTCTACAAAGCTTAATAAATGCGATCCCTTTACAACAACGTTTTACATTACATAAACTTTTAAAACCCAACTTAACGAATGAGAAGGAAATATTGCGCTATATCGAGAATAATATTGAGGAGGCGCAGCAAGGTGAACAGAATAGCCCATTAATGGCGGCTGCTTCGGTGTGGTCTGAGATATGTCCATATATTGCTGAATTATATTCTTCCGTAGGGTTTACCGGCAATTCGCAACAGCAGTTGGATCAGTATTATT
Organism: Sphingobacterium sp. UBA5996; assembly: GCF_002429765.1. Taxonomy (NCBI): domain Bacteria; kingdom Pseudomonadati; phylum Bacteroidota; class Sphingobacteriia; order Sphingobacteriales; family Sphingobacteriaceae; genus Sphingobacterium; species Sphingobacterium sp. UBA5996. The sequence continues at coordinate 85,559 of NZ_DJAS01000004.1, read as the reverse complement.
TCGGTGCTTTCAACCGCGTAAGCTATGGTCCGCCGATTGCCAATATGGAAAAAATATTAGCCTTGGCAAGAGCGGGTATCATCCGTTTCTTGCCTTTAAAAAAGCCGACCATTCGATGGCAAGAAGTGGGGAGTGTTTTCGTCGTTTGTGACGAAAATGGAAAAGCTACATCTTTTAATACCTTAATCGATGCACGCATAGGCAGACCCTCCTTACATCAGCATAATGCTGCTTTATATGATACACTTTTAAGCCAAGGGCTAATTTGTCCCCATCGAAATGAATCTTATTTTCCTGGTACTTTGTCCATGGATCAGCGTGGCAAGTGCAATACCTTGGCCAAGGTGCCCATTTACTGCTATGGGGCTAATACCGAAGGCGTATTCTTCGACAACGACACCTTGTCACGAACAAAAAACGATACTTCCTGTTATTGGGTAGACGATACAATCCGAACACTATAGAAACACAGCATGAACACCACTTTTTTTTCTTTAACACCTATTCTGCATCCTTGGGTAAATCATCTTACCAAAGAGCCCCAAGAACTTTTTGAACGAATTGAACAATACGGATCACCAGTCAATATACATCACTTTAAGCCTTTAAATGAAAATATCCATGCTTATCAAGCTGTGCTGAATAAGTATAATGTCATTCACAAGATATTCTTCGCCCGTAAAGCAAATAAATGCCTGCAACTCGCTCAAACCGTAGCGGATGCCGGCCAAGGCGTGGATACCGCAAGCCTTAGGGAACTACAGCAATGCCTTGATGCGGGAATAGCCAGTGAGCAACTCGTGCTGACTGCTGCAGTCAAAAATCGACAACTCCTTGAATTGGCATTAAAGTATAATGTTACCGTTGTACTGGATAACGAAGATGAATTGCAATTGGCACAGGATGTTGCCGCAACATTTGGGAAACCTATGCTGATTAATATACGTGTGGGAGGATTTCTTGTCAATGGCCAACGACTACCAACACGTTTTGGCTTTACTATCGATAGCGTTGCAGAACGCATAAAACGTTTGGCAGAAAGCTATCCTCAGGTCAAATACAACGGGCTGCATTTTCATCTTAATGGCTATTCAATTGACGAACGTGTTGCTGCCATTGAACAGTCAGTACAGGTGATTGATGAATTGCATGACTTAGGAATACACACGCGATCTCTCGATATTGGCGGGGGTATCCTGATGAATTATCTTAAATCGGAACAAGAATGGTTATCCTTTCATACAGCACTACGTGAAGCCTTGCTAGGAAATCGACCTGAACTTACTTACCAGAATGATGCCTTAGGTATGGTCAAGATCGAGGATAAGCTTTATGGCGAACCTACTGTATATCCATATTTCAATGAGATCCACAAGGAAAAATTATTAGAGCAGATTCTTACAGCCCGTTCCAGCATCTATGGACTCCCAATACACCGACTCTTTACAGATCGGAGGCTGGAATTACGCATGGAACCTGGTCGTTCATTGTTGGATCAAGTAGGTTGTACGGTGGCAAAGGTGGCCTTTCGTAAGAAAGATAGCGAGGGTCGTCTGCTTGTGGGTTTGGAAATGAACCGTACACAGCTGCGTAGTTCGAGTGCCGACTTTTTATTGGATCCTCTTCATCTACCCAAACAGCAAGGTGATGATTCAGATGAACCCTGTTATGCATATCTTGTCGGCAGTTATTGTCTCGAACAAGAGTTGATTCTCAAACGACAAATTAAGCTGCAGAAATATCCCGAAATTGGAGATCTTATCCTTTTTCCCAACACAGCGGGTTACATGATGCATTTTTACGAATCGGAAGCACACCTCTTCGAACTTGCAAAGAATGTATTCATCTAGTCAACATTTAAAGATTTCTATGAAGTAGCTAGATGTAGCCCCCGAGTTCCCTAATAGTGTGGTTAAAGCCGCCTTACTGACATTAGCAATATTTTCTTATGGTAATTGAATATTTAAAACAAATCACAAATGCTAGTTGTCGATTATTAAACGGTGGAGTAGGCAGATAAAACTTTAGGTAAGTTTAAATGAGTGTATTGGAATCGGATATGCAGAATAACGAGTATACAAATCTTTTTGGACATGCGAGGCTACTAAAGCAAAGTTTATGAACATTAAAGCAAAAACAGGGAAAGAGTTTTTTACAGATGGCTTACTACGTCGAAGTCGAATCATCATTGGCATTATGCTGTCGGTAACACTTATACTTCCGGTTGTTTTTTTCATCGGTACAATGATGGAAACGATGTCTTATGGAAAAGCAGTTTTGGGTGACGATCGTTATAATGCAAGGATAAGCGACAGCTATATTTATGCATTGGTTCTTTTAGGCTTTGCCTTAATGATTGTTACTCCAGTCATTTTTTTTGTTAAAAAAATGACCAATAATTATCTGCAGTCAATTAATTCGCTGTCAGAAACAGATATGGAAAAGCTGATAAAGGTCAATAATATGGCTCCGTTTTATGAGAAATTTATGCCATCTTATATAATAAAAGAGGGTACTGTGTGCTTTTTTTATCTATTTAAGCATACTACCATTTTTTTTAAAGATATAGTCGCCATTAACGTAAAACATTCTTATTACAAGGGATATACTGCTTCGGTATATATCCAAACGATAGCAAAGACTTATCGTTTTCGCCTATTCGGTAACGTTTTTATAGTGAAAAATCTAACCGATGAAGCCGTGAAAAGCAATCCCGAGATAATTTTAAATAAAGATTGGAATATAGCATAATAGCGTGGATGTAAAGTTATTCGTTAGTTATCGCCTTGCGGTGCATCAATAACCATTCATAAATCCAGGGCTCAGTTTCATAGAGGTACTGGATGCTGTGACCTTTTCCTGTAAGACGGTGGAAAATAATTTCACCATTGCACTCCTCTAGAGAGTTGACTATCCTTTCTGTTTCATATATGGAGATTTGGTCATCCGCCGTTCCGTGATAGGTCAGGATGGGGATGTCTCTGAGCGTGCAAATGCGAGTAGTATCGCTATCATTTATTCCTCCACACAATGGGAGAATTGCCGCAATTTTTTCGGGATGATCCAGTGCTGCAGCGTAGGTTCCATATCCACCCATACTTATTCCAGTCACATAAACACGACTCTTGTCGATGCGGTAGTTTGAGGTTATTTCATTTTAAAGCGAGTCGAACCAATTTTCCGTAGACCAATATCTACCCTCCGGACATTGTGGTGCAACCATTACAAAATCAAATTCCTTTCCTTGATCTACTAAATACGGTAAGCCATAAATCTTCAATTTTTCAAGATCATCGCCCTTTTGAGATCCTCCGTGAAGATAGATAACCAATGGATGTGTGGACGTATCTGTATGGTAATTTTTAGGGAGATAGGTTAGGTGTTTATAATTGACTTTTAGCTTTTCTTGGGCAATAGACTGTGATGTAAAGAGAGCGACAACGATTATTGCGATCAGTTGAGGATAAAGATAGAACATCTTACTATAAATTTTGATGGGTTCTTGACAAGTCATACTGGAAGAAGATGAGAAGTTTACTGCAATCTATTCATGTTTTTACCGCAATATCATTCCTATCCTTTCCCGTTCTTTATCCGATAGGGGGATTGCCTGCTCAATGATGGGTAATATCTCTGCTTTACGATCTGTTTGTAGCAAGAGATCCAAGAAGCCTAAGTATGTCCTAATTAAATCAGCTTTGATACCGACAAAAGCACGTGGATTAGCAATGTATAGCTCCTGCACCAGCTGGAGTAACTTGGCCTTACGATCGCTATCAGAATCAGCATGCCCGTAGTGGGGTAAAAGATTCTTCTGTGTGAGTTCTTCTAATTTGATATCCACCGCTTTTTCGCGGACATATTTCTTCTGTTTTCTTTCCAGCATATCACGTAATTCAGCTAAGAGCTTGCGATACACTACTTGTTGTTCTTTCTCGCTGAATAAGTTTCCTTCAGTAGATAGCGTCATATCTGACATTTCAAAACTGTCAAAAAAAGCCGACTCTACATAAACCGAATGGTGAAATTCAATAGCATTATTATTAAAACTACTCAGCAGTTTGGTTACCTCCACTTTATGACTGTTCAGGAAATAATAATAGTAACGGTCCCCAATAGAATATTTCCATCGGATATAATTAATCTTAAATACGAACGAATTCTCTTGGGGACTATATATCGTGACTGAGGTTTCATCGGTCTCCTGAATCAGCTGCTGATAGGCGATCGGATTACCATTTATGGTGATATTGTAGCCCATCTCCTTATTTAGATACAAGAACCAGCCAAATTCCTGTGCTAGAAAATCCTTAAAATCTTGCGACTCGAATGTCATAGCATTTAGGCCAAATATTCCATCGAGTAAAACAGTAGTTCCTGTATGCTGGTACTGGGATGGGAGCGATTCGGAGCTATCGTATGTTTCTTTAGTATCTCTATTTATGGTTAATGTGTACGCTATCAGACCCTGATGCTGCGCCACCACAGTATGCCAAGTGGCACGGGTGGCAAAAAGGGAAAATGAGAATCGCCCTTTTCCCTTTTTGCCCCGTGTATAGGAAGTACGTTTGGGTTGCGCTTTTTTGAGTGAATCCAGAAAGTTGCCAAATGAATAGTCCAATGTATCCGGTGCTATACCTTCTCCATTATCACTGATGCTAATGTGTTCGATGTAGCCAAGTTCATTACTCCTAATAGCAATGGATACTGCTGTAGCCTTAGCATCAAATCCATTCCATATATATTCAGCAATGGCTTGCTTAGCATCCTTTGGTAAACCCGCGGATTCTATGCTTGCATTTGTGATCTTTGTACTATTCCTCATGATAATTGACCTTTATGTCAAATCTATTAAAATTATCATTTATTTTATAATTCTACTAAAGAAAATAGTAATTAGACAATATTTCAGAATTCTTCATCTTGAAGCATATGAAAGACTAGGTGCTCCTTGCGGAATTGGCAGGCTATATGGTCGCTAAAGTAACTTTGAGATTTGAAAACTTCACCAATACCTACATGGTCATCTTGGAGTGCGACGGTAAAACTATACGTTTGGGAAGGTACAGGTTGGTACATGATGGCTATTAGGAATTATTGCTTTATCTTGGATTTTTCCATTGGACCAAAACTATGATTACCTTATCTAAACACATCTTAGTTTCTTTTATCCTTTGCCTGTTATTTTCGCAGTCGAAAGGTCAGTCAGATTCTGCAAATGGATTTTTGAAGATTAAAAATGATATTTTTTGGGACACCCAAGATGGAGGTCCTATATATAGCCAAGGGGGAGGCATTTTTTCTTTCAAAGACCCTGAAGATGGGAAGACTAAATATTTTTGGTATGGAGCAAAATATCAAGAATCGGAAAAATACCGAATTGATCCTAGTGTCACCCCTGAGCGTGATAATTTTGTTTCTGTCACTTGTTATGTGTCTACGGATCTAGTAAACTGGACCTCTCGCGGAGATGTACTGACTCTTGATGAACTTAATAGAAATTATACCCAGACACGTTGGGCAGGACGTTTAGGTGTCGCATACATCAAGGAAATAGACAAGTATGCGCTGCTGATCCAACATAATGATCAATTATTGGTTACCTTATCGGAAAGTCCCAACGGTCCATTTAAATGGCACCGGCGCATCGATATGACTGCTATGATAGGAACAAGCAACACTGGCGATCAAACGGTATTCACCGATGAGGATACTGGAAAGTCATACTTGGTGTATTCTTATGGAAGAGGCAGGAACAAGATTTACATCTCACAGATCGGTATAAAGGACGGTAAAGTTGGACTACTGGATTGTAATATGATCTTCAAAGGTGAGGGAAGAGAGGGGAACTGTATGTTCAAACAGAATGGAAAATACTATTTATTCGCCTCCAACTTATACGGCTGGGATTCCTCTTTTGCTTATTACTTAGTTTCAGATCATATTTACGGTCCATATACGCCAACCAATAAGATGCTGATCATGGAAGGCACAGAGGCAGATTATGCCCATGTCACGCAAACAGGATTTTTTGTTACGCTAAAAGGGACTAAAAAGCAAACAGTGATATATTGTGGTGACAGATGGGCTAATTTTGCGGGCAATGGTTTAGGATATAACCAGTGGTGTCCCCTTTCCTTTGATGGCTCAAAGCCTATTTTTAATTCCTTAAGTTCATGGAGTCTTCATCCAACAACAGGAGAATGGCTGGTGAATGGTGATAATAATTATGTTAAGAACGGGAGTTTCGAGGCCGATAGAAGACATATACCAAGTCCAGTTAAACCTGTTCAGGAACAGTTATTGGGGTGGCAAACCAGTATCATTAAGGGAAATAAAATCGCTGTTAGTGATTCTTTATCTCCCGTGCTTAATTATTGCAATACTACCGAGGATAGAAAGCAGGTAATCGGTGAAAAGAGTCTGCATATTAATGATAAAGTAGATTTTAAACGCAAGGTTTCACAAATTATTCAGTCAAGCCAGGAGGTGAAACTAGCGGATGGAAAATATACTTTATCTGCAAAATTTAAACGCGGGAGCGGATTTGCGGATTTATATATGTATGCCTTAAGTAATGGTAAAGAGTATCAACAAAAACTGAGCAAAGCGGATCAAAATTGGAATGATATTACCTTAGCGAATATATCCGTAAAAAATGGGCGCGTTGAAGTCGGTTTTATTGCCAGAGGAAAGGCGAATGCTTATTGCTATATAGATGATGTAACGCTTATTCGCGCTAAATAACCCACAATGGGATTAAATAATAAGGTCGTTAAATAAGTTTCTCCCAAACAAATAGACTCGTTTTGGCATAATTTTCGTCATGAAAATATAAAAATTAAGTGTATTCTATTGCGGATGTATTTTAAAGTCATTTTATGAACATGATACATAAATACCTGATAATTACATGTCTTTGTCTATCGATAACAGCATGTAAAAAAAATGATTGTTTCACACCCCCCGAGCCCGTAGTGTTTGAGTTTGTAAATGCTGAAGGAAAAAACTTGATTACTACAGGCCAACTTAATAAAAACAACTTTGAGTTTCGCGAAGAACTGGGAGATCGTGAAAACAAACTCGTAGCGTATGATATACAAAGCGATGATCGCGTTATACTTCCTAAAGTTGGCTGGACTGAAGGATTTATAAAGTATAAATTCCTGTCGACGATAAAATCCTTTCCATTTACCGTAAAAACTTCTAAAAATCAGAACTGTGGCGGCACAACAATTGAAGAACTAAAGCTGGATGACGTACACTATCATCAGAAGGATGGATATATTTTAGTCATCCTAGAGCGCGAATAAAGGTTGTCCAACAAAATGTCAGTAAATAAAATTATCGCTATTCATACAGTGACGACATCATTCTGTCCATACGACGGGTCCATTTAAAGCCTCTGCACTTCGTTTCCCTGCAGCTATAATCGGAATAACACCATTTCCATCCGTATCTACCGAGTAAGTCCTCCCATCAACAGGAACAATCTTCATGTAACCCTGATAGGATGGTACGCCGCCGGGAACCCCTATGACTTTTACACCCGTACTTATAGCGACGAATCGACCATCAGGTGAAAAGGCAGGAGATGCTTCCTGACTATTGCTTGCGGTGACCTGATAAAATTCCTTGGTTTTAAGATCAAATACCCAAACATGCTTTTCATAAATCATGGCTATTTTACTTCCTTGTGAATTTGCTGTGATATGGTAGAAATCTTCTGTTGGAAATTCCCTGATAACCTCTCCTTCTGTATAAGGGGCTGGAAATCGAACTAGTGAATTTTTCCACCTGATGATCAGTGAGTTGTCCGGTAACCAGCAAAAAGGGGTATTGCGTGAAATCCTTTCGTTATTAATATTTTCAAGATGCTTTATCAATTTCCCGTCTCGCGAATCGAGAACGACAAAACCCTCTTCAAATGTTGGAGCAATGCAAAATAAGCTTTTATCTGGTGATAAATTTGCGGAAACATAGATGGATCCTCCTTTTATAGGGCGGTAGTAGAACTGATGTATAGGCGTTTGGTTATCGAATCGCCGATAAGTAAACTTAACATGATCCGCTTTGCCATCATTTATACCGCTCTGCATTTCCAAGATGTGGCGGTCAAGCGTCATATCCCAATTGTACCAGGTGGAATTTTTTTTCCAGATAGTTTTCTCCATTGCGGGAAGAGTGATTGACGTGTGCCCATCATAATTTTGAAAGAATAGATTCCCAGAGAGTGCTATACCTCCATCAGGTTGACCAGTATCAGAATCTTTTGAACAGCCTAGCGCAAAGAACAACGCTAAGAAAAAATAGATAGCTCTTGTATTCATTCGTTTTTCTATTAATTTCAACATACCCTAATTTCAGTCAAATAACGCGAGGTGTCAATCCACGAATACTAGGATTTTTGGAGGGCATATTCATCCGGCTGATGTGATTACATAGGTTTACATTGTACGAATAAGCTTGAGTGCCTCTGTTTTCCAGTCATTGCTAATCGGTTCCAGATCGGAATAACAGTTTTCAAAATTATACGTCCATTCACTATTTTCTGGATCTGGCATATAAACGGAGAGATAGCGCTGGTTATCGCCTTCCGTTTTAAAGCTATAGATCATATATTGCTTATCATTTTCTGTTAACTGACCTAAATAATCAATTTGCAAGGGGTATGTATCCCATTCGGATTCTAGGTATTCGTTTACAACAATCTTTCCAATTTCGTTTTGTGCTTTATAACTAGCCGGTACCAAATGTTCGCACTTTTTAGCTTTCAGTCCATTCATCAGTACATACCTTTGCGATAAGTTGGCGTAGATACTGTCCAATAGGCTTTGATGAATTGGAAGGTCCAGGACCAAAAACTCGCAGGCAGTTGTTGCGCGCAGGTAACCTATTGGCTCGTCGGCGAGCAACTGTAGCCTAAATTTCTGGAGCAGATCTTTTTGTTTGTACAACGCCATTATTTTTACATAATCTGCTATGGAATAATAATTGAAACTAGCGGCCAGTTTCTGTTCGGAAGTTAATTGCGATAAGTCCTCAGCGAAATAGTGCATTATATCCGGTAAATAGGTATGTATCATTCTGTAAGCTTGTTGCATTGTACTGTCCGAAGCGATTTTTAAGCAAATATTCAATAAGGTAGGCCGATAGCTGTTTACAGAAAAGAGTGGTATTAATTTTTCCAAATTGTGGGCCACATAGTTTCGCGCAGCGCTCAGAGGCTGCAACAAGCGCCATACATCATAACCGGCATCAGGGCGATACTTGTTTAATGCCTGGACGTACCAACCTAATTGCGTAGAATCTATGTCACATACGGTCGGTAAGATAGCAATTTTGATCAGATCTGTCGTTGTCGGATCTAAGAGTAAGCTTTTTAAAGTCGGTACACTGCGCTCATCATGATTATTTACCAAGCTATAGATTAAAGTCCTCCGTAGGCCATCACTCTGATGATCATCGGTCTTTTTTTTGCCCAGTATTTCGTATATTAACGGAAGATCGTCCTTGGCAAATTTGTAATTGAGTCCCAATATTTTTTTTGCCTGTCGTGAAACCAACGTGTCTGGACTATACAGGTCTGCAAGTAGCATTGCTGCTTTTGAACTGTAGAGATCAAAATTTGTAATGCTGTCCTTATAGCGGACAGATTTGATTGTCTGGTCAAGATCCATTTGTTCAATAGCTTCTTGCGTACCGATCACATCAAGCGCATAGGACATATTGCCCCTTGTCCAAATGATTTTTTTGTGGTAGTTGGCTGTTAGTGAATCCCGATATGTATAGGTTGCAGCAGTGATCCTACCAGAACGTAGTGTATCATAGCGGACTAATTCTTCAGCCTGTTTTTTTGTACTCGCTTGTATTTCTGAATATAGACTATCGTTTCGTTCTAACCGGAAATATTTTGGAAGCTTGCTTACTTCCAGAAGAAAGGCTGTACTCGAATTGCTGTCCGCGGCTGCGTATACCTGAACTTCTCTATCCAGTTGTTCAGTTGTATCGACGTCATTTACTTTGATTAGTGAAGTAGCAGGAAGTTTTAGTTGTACATGATCTAGTGTATAATCTTCCCATGCTGGTCTTTTGAAAGGAATCATCCGAAAAGAGCTGAAAAAAGCGCTATCCATTTCTTTATTTTCCTTGTCCAGATTTTCTTGCATAACCTGATAGATACGGTTGCCACGAATCCAGGTTTGCGCAAAAAGATTTGATTTTTCCAGCTGGGCGCGTAGGGTTGCACCAATGGCATTATCCTTTTTACAAGCCTCAAAAGATGTGATCGTGATGGCCGGATTTTTTGCTACATTTTTGTGAAGTTCCTTTAGTACCAAAGCCCTGTCAGTCATGGTATAGCCAATCGGGTAATCATGGTATTGCACCAAATAATGTGTTTTTCGGATTCTATCCATTGAAAAGTAACTGTATATACCATACTGGAGCTTCTCATCACCCAGCAACTCCTCACCCGTTTGATAAATATACTGAGTCTTCGGAGGCATTTTGATTGCAAAGGCGCCAGTTTCATATATGGATTCCCCGAGGTGAGTATCTTGCGCAATATTCAGGATTGTGAGGCTATTAAAAAAGTGGTCTGATAGGTAGCTGTCCAGTTGGCCATTGCTGGTAAATGCCGATAAAGTATATAAAGTGTTGTTTTTTAACCAAAACTCCCATTTCGTCAGTATATGATCATGGTCGGTAATAATCTGCATACCCTGTATACCATTCTTTTCGAGGAGCTTTTCGGATACAATTTGGTGTTTTATATTTGCCGTTCTTTTTTCATATTCCTGTTTGAGAAACGCTTCCGCAGTCAATCCGTTCAACCCGCCGACAAATACTGCTGATACCATCAGTTCTGTTTGCGTACTCAGATCACCATACATCATGCTGGTTCCACCAAGAATCCTTGTCTTATGGACATAACCCTTTGGAAGAGACACTGCATACCCATACACTGAATCCGTGTGAGCGGCCCATTCCATTGTACTGTAGTCAATTTTATATTTGGCGGCTAGGTTTGTTTTTCTCGTCATTACCGGACGGAGCCTATAGCCTTTGAGCTTTAGCAGGTGAATTAGGCCGATGTCGCTTGGTAGATGCGCGGCGCCCACTACGGCGCAAACTGTACCCTTGTCAAGTTGGGCAATGATATTATTTAGCATGGTGTTATTCCTGCTTTGCATTTCCTCGATATCGATATTGGGTGATATGACCTTCCATAGGCTGTCCAAATTTCCTGCGCTATAGAGCTGCATCAGCAGCTCAAAGTGTTGATAATAATTATTACTGTCTTTTTTATTTTTGAGCTGAACTAAACCTCCACTGTTTCTCAGGTCACGTTGATTAGCCATTGGCTCCAAACCGATAATTTGCTTTCGCTGAGATCGCGCCACTCCATAAAGATAAGCGTCGAGCACCGCCGTAATGTCGTCTGGCTTATCGTGGCTAGGATTCAAGAGGTATTCCGCCATATAAGGGGATGCCATTTGCTGCGAATCAGGCATCACGCCATATTTCTTTTTATAGCGTTGTACAAACTCTTTTTTTTGCACATCGGTAAGTTCGATCTTTTTGCTTGAAGGACGCTTGTTGAGTCGGATATCCCAAATCTCTTTATAAAGTGTGTCGGGGTGTATTTCAAGGGCAAAAGCATCCGTATTGGTGATAGCGACAAATATAGAATCATTATTATTGATGAGGCGCCTGTCTTTTAAATGAACTGATCCGAGTAAATAGGAGGATTTGCTTAGGCCGTTTCCGGTGATTTCCCATAAAAAGCTACTGTACTTTGTTTGCTGGGCACGTAAACTATGTCCAACTAGTACGAGACAGGAAATCAGGAGCAGTGATAGCAGCTGTGCAGATTTTGTAGATCCAATAGATTTACACATGTGATTAAAATAGATAATATTATGGTTTCTAGAAGATGTGGTCAATAGTTGACATACTACTCCTACAGCGATTATCCTTTAGATCAGGTATAGAGCTCGTAATCAGATAACGCCTCCTAAAAATAGATAAATTTCTGCATCTGCACAATAGCATAACGAAGTCAGCTGCCCATTGCTGTCATTCGCCAAATTTGCTAGTCATTAGTCTAAAGCTCTTAGGCTAGGGGCGTATTGTGCCGTATAACCCATGGGTGGATAATGAGACAGCATAATATCAATCTACACGTCGGATTCCATGTCATGAAAAAAGAAAACTACTGATTGCTGCGATCCGGATGCTATTGATACTAATCTAAAAAGGCTTTCTGATCAAAAAAACATAGATTCTGTGAGCAATAATCGACAATATGAACATGTTTTAATCTATGCAATTCCACATGATCATTTCTTACAAAACATGGGTTTAATGTTGAAAAGGGCCTATAATTGACCATTATATAAGGTTTCTAGAATACTTTTGGTCTTGAGCTATTCAGGCAGGACATCTTTAACAGAACTAGAAATAAAAAAATACTCTTACCTTTTTTTACATTCCTATTTCCATTCTTTCGTCTTCTTTTTCTATACATCTATCAAATGGGTGAAAATTTTCTCTTATGTGCTGAATTTGTTATATTTGATAGTATCACTTTTAACAATGCCTAAATATCCGTTTTTAATGAAATATCTTTTTGCAAGTCTATCGGTTTTGTTTTTAAACTTGGCACAAGCTCAAACCTCGATTAAGACAGAACTCTATATCATTGGCACAGTGCATGACTCCTCCGCCATTTTGAGCCCGGGTATGCTATTTGAAATTATAGATAAAATCAGGCCTGATATACTTTTGCAAGAAAATGATAGCGAGCAGATAAAAGATTACGCAAAGGAAATTCGTCTAACATCCAATGAGCAGACTGCTACATTACGATATCTTAAAAAATATCCTGAAACACGCAATTTACCATTCGAGTTCGAGGGTAGAAATCAGTACCGAAAAGATAGGGGTATGGTCCCGGCTGATTACCTTACCGTAAAGCTTATCGATAGCTTGTATCAAGTCGGTAAGTTAAGTGATACCAATAAAGCCATCTATGAGAAATATAAAGAAGCGAATAAAGCGCTACTTAACTTTTCAAAAACAGATATCAAGACATTGAATTCAGTCGCTTTTGAAACTTTAAATAGATATAGACAGACTCTTCAGCATCATGAGATCCCCAAAATAGCTAATTCCGAAGCAATTTTTGAAGAGAAATATATAGTAAAGCCAAACGGTCAAAAGATATCTTACCGAGATGGTTATCAGCTTTGGTGTAATTTTTGGGACCTAAGAAATACCACAATGGCTATTAATATCATCAAACATGCTAATCAGTATAGTGGAAAAAAAATAGTTGTCTTAACCGGAGTTCAGCACAAGTATTATTTAAAAGAACTGCTCGATAAATATCAAGATGGTAGTTATCGTGTTATTGAATACTTTCAATAACACGATAACTATATCATTGAGCCTTACTCTCTAAACCTTTTGTTAATCTTGGAGCTTGTAGGTAATGACTAGAAAGTATCTCACTGAAAAAACAAAAAGGTTAAAAGCTGAACTGTGCAACGTCAATGAAAAATTGGGTATTGCTAGCTATAATATCGTTTTCAAATTTGTGTTGTCCAAACCTTTGTCTTTAAAAAAATCTTTGAGTGGTATTCCATTTATTTTCTTTGTTTTATAAAAAAGGTTCAGTTTCCTATTGAGCTGTTTATCGGGCATATAAATTAACTTGGCTTTTTTAAAATAGTCCAAAAAATTACCGTTTAATATTCCATTGTCCCAATAGAACTCAAAATCTCCAATCCCTTCTACTGCATACCAATCGTTACCTTTATTTAGGCCTGCACTTTTTGTAAAAGGAATGTAAGGTTCATTTATCCAAAATCTATCTATCACTATAGTTCGGCCTTGATTATTTAAATATAAGGTAGTATCTTTTATAATTCCCCCTTTTAGCATATTTAACCTTTCAGTAGAGAGATAACTTTGTTTTGAAAAATTCCTACTCTGCGGATATATTCCCGCTGCATTAATTCTATATGGCTCTATATTGCCTTTACCTATAAAATAGGACTCAGTTAAGGTCTCGTTGTCGACTAGGAAATATTCATTTTTCCGCTTTATTACGATTTTATAATCCGTTCTTTTCAAATTGAGTAATGGCGTCTCTGAAAAAATACCTAAAGGAGCATAGGTTGCATAAAATATATCTTTTGCAGCGGTTCTTAGCAGGCTGTCCGAAGAAATTAATTTTATATCATTATTAACAATGGCTTTCGAGATATTTTTTACCTCAAATTTAGACCTTGTCAGCGGCGTTATTGTAACTAAGATATCAACGGGCAAATTTTTCCCATCGCGCTCAAAGCTTATAAAATTCTGAAATACTTTTTGATTTGAATCATCAGTAATTATGCTTTTTTTAAACAGAAAATTATAAATAGTTAAATTTGGGAAATTGGTACTGTCGGATTCGATTTCTGCATATGTTCTTTTGCACAATAAATGCTCATCCAATGAATCGGTTAGTATGTCTTGATCAAATACAACATATTTGGTTTGAGCAAAGCAGCTACCAATAAGTTGAAAGGCTGATACGGCTAAGAAAGTAAATATGGTTATTATTTTGCACATGATATTTTCTTATTATTTAATAGTCCAAATGGTCAGCAGATAAGGAGTTATTAAAAATACACCTCTCGTTTTATGCTTCACTGACCTTTGTAATTTTCTATTTAAATATAGCTGAATTGAAGCGATATTTCGAATGATAACTTTCAACTCCCCATTTCCGCCATTTACCGAGTTTTCCGGTCTGTTAGTCTAACGCCCATAGACTAGGGGCGTATTGTGTTGTAGTTTTGAATCAACAAATAAGAACAAAAACCATCATGAGCATAGATTGAAAATACTCATGATAGCTTTATTACAAATGAAGAACCAATTATTTAGATGAAAAACTAACACAATAAAATAAAGACATTATGAGAACTCTAGTAAAGACCTTTGCAGCAGCAGCTTTAATCGCAGTATCAACTTTCGCTATGGCAGCTGAAGGACCAGGAGCAAAAGTAACCAAAACAGACGTTAAGCTTTCATCAGCGGACTTCGCTTTAGCGCACTATGTTGCGGTAATGACGGAGGGAGAATCAGCAGGAATAGAGCAATTATTCGCGGAAGATTTCAATCAAAAGATCCAAGCCTCCAATGCACGAAATTATAGCCGTAATGCGGTAGTTAAATTATTGAAAAAGCAAAAAGGCGAGAAGCTGAACTGTACAGTAAAAACCGATATCATCGATGAATCTGCAGACTATATGGTCGCTAAGGTGACTTTAAAATTTGAAAACTTCACCAAGACTGATCTGGTGACTTTGGAGCGTGTTGGTAATGACTGGAAAGTATCTAAATCAATCAATTCGTATAAATAAGTAGGTCGCTTAAAATAAAAATATGTTAGAGAGCTATATCTGAAGATATGGCTTTTTTAATGTTAAAATGGCATGATGTTAATCAGACTCTTTATCTGACCTTTTTCTTACACAGCAGGTTTTAATTTGATCCTCTGGATAAGTAATACATTATAAGTGTCTTTTATATTAAAAACAATAAATATTTAGTTATAATCGCTAAATATTTATTATTATTGCATTAAATATAAAACTTATCAATTATGAAAAAAATGGACAACATCGTTTTTAAAGGATTATTCGTAATCGCCTGGATCATATTTGTTGGATTATCTATCGAAGCAGGAGCCATTATTGTTAATTTGGTTTGCAGTATTTTCAAACCGGAATTTGTTGGAAAACTCTATCAAAAACTTGATCTGTCGGCTATGTACAGGCAAAGCCAAATGTATTTTTACACAATCTATTCTTTTATCCTTGTCATTGCAGTATTGAAAGCATATTTATTTTATCTGGTGGTCGAAATGATGCACAAATTGGATATGAATAAACCTTTCAATAATTTAGTTTCCAAACAAATTACAAAAATCAGTTATTTTACATTTTCAATTGGGCTGTTGAGTTATATTGCACAAGAGACCGTAGGTAGAATTATAAGAAAGGGCTACGAAGTCGGGAGCTTACATCAATTCTGGACCGATAGTCAAGCATTTATTTTAATGGCTGCGGTAATCTATATGATATCTGTTATTTTTAGCAGAGGAATTGAATTGCAAAACGAAAACGATTTAACTGTATAAGATGCCGATAATTGTAAATTTAGATGTCATGATGGCTAAGAGAAAAATGTCATTGAACGAACTATCAGAGAAAGTTGATCTTTCACTTTCAAATCTTTCAATATTAAAAACTGGAAAAGCCAAAGCGATAAGATTTAGCACATTGGAAGCAATCTGTAAAGTGTTAGAATGCCAGCCGGGAGACATCTTGGAATTTGTAGAGGGTTGAGGAATGAAAGAAGGATCCTAAAAAGAAGACTTCTTATAATTAATGACTATATTGAATATTACAACAATAGACGGATAAAACTCCATTTAATGGAATGAGCCCTATAGAATATCGAGAGCAAGCGTAAACCTGTCCAGAGCTGACTTCGTTTAATCCTTTATACATGGAGCAGCGTTTTTTAGAAATTATTCAGTTTATTAAAGAATCTCAATCTAAAGCTATTAAGGCAGTTAATACGGAATTAATGAATTTATATTGGCGTATTGGAAAGTATATTAGCGCGTGGATTGAAATTTCCGAATGGGGACAGTCGGTCGTCAAAGAATTAATTGCTCTTTTTCATTAAACAGCACGAACCTGAATGAAAGGCTTTTCAGATAAGAATCTTTGGCGAATGAAACAGTTTTACGAAACTTATCGCAGCAGTGAAAGACTCTCGGCATTGACGAGAGAATTGAGTTGGACAAATAATGTCCTAATTTTTAGTCGTACCAAGACAATTGAAGCGCGAGCATCTTGGTCAGTTGAATTTTTATCTAGAGGCTCTTGATCGACACGTTAAGCGATCCAATGAAAATGCAAGTATTGGTACTCTATTATGTAAAGATAAAGATAGTGAGGGGGTTGAGTATGCTTTGAGCCGAAGTCTTTCACCAACACTATTAGCGGAATATAAAACACAATTACCAGATAAAAAGCTTACTTCAACAAAAGTTATATGAATTATTTGAACAGGCTGATAATAGTTATATCAGTTTTAGACATTGAAGGACATTCATTCATAAAATACCTTCAGCCGCTCCAGCCTCTTCTTTACCAGCTTAATCTTCATCCGTTCAAAACTCATTATTTCGTAGCTGTTCTGTTTTAAGGATACCCGAAAAGGCTGGTTTAGCCTCGCTGATAAGTGTTGATGTGCTTTCGGTTATTTCTCTGATGGGAAAAAAAAACTAATCCTCAATCCAAGCTCCAACAGAAATTAATAAAGGAAGAGGAAGAACGGTATCTTTATAGTACCTTTTCAAAACGTATGGTTCAAAATTTGACGGTCCTTAGAAGGGACTCTCTACAAACTTTCATGCAGTTGTATCGTCTGAATATTGATACAGCGAAATACATGTCCGACTATGTTATTATCCTGCACATCAAAAAGAGTTATCAAGAATATATCAAACCTTAAGTTAGCCAAACCTGCAGAGTATGGAGAGTACTGCTTTTTTATAAGGCGACTGAACTCATAATTATGGATATTAATGTTAATTTTATATGAAATTAACATCTGTTAGGTTAATTTGCATCAATTAAACATACCGAATTCATGATCGTTGGACTGAAACATATTTCCATATCAATGGACGATTTTCTCCTATTACAAGCCGGAGATCAGTGTGTTTTTAGTATTGTGTTCAATTATTATCAGCCGATTATTTATTTTAAAGTCAGACAACTCTGCAAAAGTGACAGTGATGCGGAGGAGGTCACACAGGAAGTTTTCATTGAATTCTATTTAAAAAGAATGCAGCTTTCCGGTCCGGAAGCCATTTTTCCTTTTCTATTTGCTATTTCAAAGAGAATGGCCATATCTAATTTCCGTAAATCGCTAGTCCGGTCCAACTATCTGCAGTCTCTTCAGCACAGTTGGCCTGAAAGTTTTTCGTTGCAGGATGAGTTGGATGGCAAAGAGCTGCAGGTCATCCTGGAATCCATTATTGAACAATTGCCGCCGCAGCAACAGGCAATTTACCGGCGGAGCAAGTTTGAAGATCAATCTTATCAGGAAATTGCCGATGAAGAAGGGCTCTCCAAAAATACGGTGCGCAATCACCTCAGCCTCGCCTCGAAATTTGTGCGGTTTAAGCTGGACAAAATCCTGTCTATCTTTTTTTTCTGAGCAGCTCGGGTTGGCATCTCTTTTTTTTGCAAGTGCATTAGCCATCCTATAGGCTAAAAAAAATAGATCATCTACTATCCATAAAAAAAATATTTTTCAATTGGTACTTTTTCAAGGTTCGCGCGATTATGTAGTTGAAATCGATCCAAAGGAATGAACCAAATTGAACAATACAGCCAATTAATACGTAAATATCTTGCTGATCAAGCCAGCAAAGAAGAACAGGAATTGCTTGTAGGATTAATGGATGATCCCGTATTTTTTCAGGCTTGGGAGAAAGTCTGGCGGGAGAACTCGTACTCTGCAAAGCCTGCAACATACCCCGATCCACATCGGATGTTGGAAAATATAATGGCTGATCCCCGAATTATAACAGCGGCATCTACTCCCCAAAAGACTAAAGATAGTCATTTTAATTTCAGAAGAAGTTGGTGGCAGGTTGCGGCAGTCTTTCTTGCATTCTTCGGTGCAGCGCTCTGGGGCTACCACAACTATTATGCAGTGGATACGCAGCCAAAAGAGCTGCTGTCTAATGTGTCGATCGTACCGGGGTCTGATAAAGCCATGATCATTCTTGAAAATGGAAAAGAGATCGACCTCAGTTTACTCCGTGCGGATACGGTGCTTGATCAAGGAGAATATTTGATTACCAAAGATAACAAAGGTCAAATCAGTTATCGTCTTAAAGACAACTTATCACCAACAAAGAACATTGTCTACAATACAGTCGTAACCCCTAGAGGGGGAGAATATACGTTAAAGATGGCGGACGGAAGTCTGGTTCAGCTCAATGCAGGCAGTAAGATCACATATCCTGTAAGATTTGATGCGAAGTTTCGGTCGGTGCAGCTCGAGGGTGAAGCCTATTTTGAAGTGGCTAAAATGGATAATAAAGGCAAAAGGGTACCTTTTACTGTGCAAAGTGGAGCACAGACACTCGAGGTGCTTGGAACGCATTTTAACATCAAGAGTTTTGGTGATCGCATCGTTACCACGTTAGTAGAAGGAAAAGTCAAGCTCTCTTATGCCGATGCTGCTTTGAAAGAACAGGTCCTTGCGCCCAATGATCAGGTAGTCTTCAATAAAAGCCGTAAGAGCGTGAAAAAGGAGCAAGTTGATCCGTTCTATAGTCTTGCCTGGAAAAATGGAAATTTTGCTTTTGATAATGCATCCATTCAAACGGTCATGGACGAGGTCGCACGTTGGTATGATGTCGAGGTCAGTTACCAAGATCAGCTGCAAGGACAGCACTTCTCCGGGACAATCTCCCGCTATGAAAATATCGATAAACTATTGAAAACAATTGCTTTCGCCGGTGGCGTACATTTCGAACGTAAAGGAAGGAGGATATATGTGCTAAACTAACGCTGATGAGAAGATAGCATATATAACAATCAGGAGCGCGCCAACGCCCCTGAAAGTTTTGTCTTTTTCTCGACATGGATGAATAGTAAAACCGTTAAATTTTATCTCAACCGAATGCAATTTACTAAAAAAAAATTGATCGGACCGAGGCAATTATGCCAGGTAAGATCCCAGAAAATACCAATTTCTATGAAATTGTCTTTAGCAATTCCACTCCTGTTCGCGGCCAATTTGCAGCTGCACGCCTTTACTTTCGGCCAGACCGTCAATCTGAAGCGGAACAATGTCAAGGTGAGTGCTGTCTTGAAAGAACTGCAGAAGCAAAGTGGATACAATATTTTTTACAACGAATCGCTGATCGCAAAAGACGACCGTATCAGCGTCAGCTTCAACAATATCCCTTTTGAAGAAGCGCTGAAAGATTTATTGAGCCAGCTTCAGTTATCTTATGTCAAAGCGGATAAAAATATTGTCTTAAACAAAAGACCGGATCAGGCAGTTCGTCAAGCGTCCGCTATGGCGGCTCCGCAGCTGTACCCAGTCAAAGGATTTGTCAAAGACGATCAGGGCCGACACTTAGACAATGTTACAATCAGCGAAAAAGGCAAAAAGGAGAAAACGCTCAGTCGTGAGGATGGCAGCTTTCAGATCCAGGTCAGTAGCCATGATGCCATACTTGTATTTACCATGGTCGGCTATCAGCCACTGGAAATGGCGCTCGCACAGCAGTCTACATTGCATGTAACCATGAAACCGGCCATCAATGCAATGGAGGAGGTGGTCGTCGTGGGCTATGGCGTGCAAAAAAAAGCCAATCTGACGGGGGCCGTGTCGCAGGTCAATGGGGATGATATCGCATTGCGTCCAAGTCCAAATATAGCAGGTACGCTCCAGGGGCTTATGCCGGGCTTAAATATCCAGCTCAACAATGGCGATCCATCCAAGACACCAGACATCAATGTGCGGGGATTCAATTCCATTAATGAGGGCGGCCCGCTGGTATTGATCGATGGGATCGAAGGGAATATCACACGGGTTAACCCCAATGATATTGAAAGTGTTTCTGTCCTGAAAGATGCCGCTTCGGCGGCCATTTATGGAGCCCGTGGTGCTTTTGGAGTCATCTTGGTCACCACAAAAAAAGGAAAGGCAGGAACAGTTAAGGTCGATTATGTCAATAATTTTGCCTGGACTACACCCGCCTCCCGTACCGATTATATTTCCGATCCCTATGTCTATGGGAAAACCGTAGATGCCGCACTGTACGGTTATAACGGCAGTTCCTATACACGTTACAATCCAATGGACTGGGAAGCGATCAAAATGGTGGCTGCAGGTGAGATTGCGCCCTTTCATGAGAAGCAGGCGGACGGAACCTATAAATTTTTCTATAAAACCAACTGGTGGGATTACCTATTTAAAAAATATCAACCCTCCAACTTCCATAATATCGCCATTTCAGGCGGCAGTGAAAAGTTGAAAGCTTATCTCTCTGGACGTGTGTTCAAACGGGAAACGATCAACAATATCAATGATGATGCGAATATGGACCGCCAGAATATGAAATCCAATTTGGTATTCACGCCCAATAGCTGGTTGGAAATTTCGAACAATACGCAGTTCATCAACGAAAAGGATAAAGAATATGGTGGCTACAGCAATGGTCTAGGGGGACTTTGGAGTACGACTACCTGGTATTATTTGATGCCTTTTTACCCCAATTTTGTAGACGGTATTCCAACAGATATCGGTGTAGGTACTGGGGGTCAAGGTGCGAATGCAGGACTCGAATCAGCAAAGAACTGGGAGCTGCGCAATAGTGAAGAATTTACCAATACCTTCCGTGTCCTGCTCAAGCCATTGAAAGGCCTTCAGGTAAATTTTGATTATAGCAACCGTATCGAAAACTTTTCACGGAGCACACGCCTTAACCCCTTCAGTTATTATTCTGGCAATAAACTCAATTATGCGACTGCAGGGCTTAACCGTCTGACAGAATACCGCTGGAAAGACAAATATAATGCGATGAACCTGTTTGCGACCTACGAAAAAAATGTGGCGCAAAAACATCAGTTCAAAGTATTGGTAGGCTACAATCAGGAATCCTTTGACCGGGACCGTATTGCCGGGGCCATGGACGACCTGCTGATCGAAGATCTATCTAACCTGGCGCTGGGGACTTCCATGTATAGCCTGAGCGGAACAGCTGAAAATTGGGCTATTCAGGGCGTATTTGGCCGTTTTAATTATGCCTACAATAATAAGTACCTGCTGGAAATAAATTCACGGTATGATGGCTCATCACGGTTTCCAAGCGGGAGCAGATGGGGATTTTTTCCCTCCGTCTCATTAGGCTGGCAGCTGGACCGTGAGCACTTCTGGGAATCGATCAAAGGCAGTATACCCACCTTAAAGCTCAGAGCTTCGTATGGCAAACTCGGCAACCAGACTGTAAGTGTCAATACCTTTAAGGAATTGATGACGGTGCAGCAGTTGGCTTGGCTAAATGGGGGTTCCCGTCTTATCGGGGCCAGTACGCCGGCACCTTTGCCGAACGTTGTCACCTGGGAACGCACCAAAAGCATTGACTTCGGTGTTGATCTTGGGCTGATTCAGAACAAGCTCAATGTTAATTTTGACTGGTATCAGAAGGATGTTGAAGGCATGTATCTTCCGGGCCAACCACTTCCAGCGGTATTTGGAGCTAATGAACCGCGCGAAAACTATGCTGCTTTGCGCAATAAAGGTTTTGAAGTGGGGCTAAGCTACCAGGACAAGTTTGACCTTGCAGGCTCACCCTTCCGTTTCAACATCGCCGTGAATACCACCAATTTTAAAGGGATCATTACGAAATATAATAATCCACAGGGCTTGTTGAGCTCCTATTACGAAGGACAGGTGCTGGGGCAGATCTGGGGATACCATATCGACGGACAGTTTCAGTCCGATGCGGAGGCATTGAGCTACCAGAATAGTTTCCAGGATCCACAATTGTCCCTCTCCAAAGTATATAATGATATTCTGAGTGTATCGCAAAATAGTGAGTGGAATATGTTGCGCGGCGGTGATGTGAAATACGTGGATCTCAATGGTGATGGACGTATCGACAAAGGTGACAATACGCTTGCCAACCATGGTGATATTAAACCCATTGGTAACGCCATGCCGAAATTTCCATTTGGTATCAATATGAGTGCTTCCTGGAATAATTTTGATCTCTCGACAGCCTTTGCTGGTGTGGCCAAGCAGGACTGGTACCCGACCGGGGATTTATACTGGGGATCCTACCAGCGGCCTTATCTTTCCTTTGTACGTAAAGACCTGGTGGATAATGCCTGGACACCGGACAATAAGGGAAACAGGTATCCGCAGATCTATCGGGGATACTCCTCCTTGCAGAGCGGAAGGTCACTGTACGAATTGAACGATTATTATCTGACCAACGTCGGGTTTCTGCGGATGAAAAATTTTACGTTAGGATACACCTTACCGCAGAAATGGACAAGGCGCTATAAAGTGGAAAAACTACGGTTTTATTTCAGCGGCGAGAATCTGTTGACCTGGAACTTTGGCAATCTGACGAAGTATATAGATCCAGAGCAAGCAGGTGCAATGATCAATTATAATTCGCCTGCGAGTGCCAATGATCCTGCAGATTCCTCGGAGCGGGGCCTGCTACGTGACTATCCCATGGGTAAAACCTATTCTTTTGGTTTAATGCTTACGCTTTAATACTTGACAACGCAATGATAATGAAACTTACAACAAACACCTATAAACTACTTGGTCTGTTGATCTTGCTATCACTGGCAGCTTGTCAGAAAGACTATTTGGATCGTCCTTCGGAGGACCAGGTGGAAGCGCCTTATTTTTTCAATACAGCAAAGGATCTGGAGGTAGCCACTAATGATTTTTACACCTTTTTGCCTAATGAATCCTGGTATACAAACGATGGTAGTTCGGACAATATGATCCCCCTTACGGTAGCCGATCGGATCAAGGGCAATCGTACTGTCCCTGTGGGCAGCGGCTCGGGTGGTTGGTCTTGGAGCCAGCTGCGCAAAATTAATTATTTTCTGGCCAACTACCATAAAGTGCCCGACGCTGCAGCACAAAAGAAATACGGCGGCATAGCCCGCTTTTTTAGAGCGCATTTTTATTACGATAAGGTCAAAACTTTCGGTGACGTGCCCTGGTATGGAAAGGTGCTGAGCGCCAAAGATGAAGATCTTTTCAAAGCGAGGGACTCACGGCAGCTGGTGATGGATTCTATTATGGCCGATCTGGACTATGCTATTGAAAATATCCCAGCGGAAAAACAGCTTAATCTGATCACCAAATACACGGCACTGCTGCTGAAAGCGAGGGTAGCACTCTTTGAAGGGACATTTAGAAAATACCATCAGATCGCAGGACATGAAAAGTTCCTGAATGAGGCTGTTAGTGCATCGGCCGAACTGATGAATGCTGGGGCATATACCTTATATAGCCAGGGCGGGGCGGATCAAGCCTATCGGAATCTGTTCGCCCGAAATAATCAAGATCAGGTGGAGACTATCCTTGCCATTGATTTTGAATTGGGTATGCGTGTGCATGGCCTTGGCTATTCCTTCACCTCAGCGACTTCGGGGGCCTATGGTATCGCCAAAGATATGGTCAATAGCTATCTGATGAAGGATGGAAGCCGTTTTACCGATAGATCAGGTTACAAGACTATGGAATTCTATCAGGAAATGCAGAATAGAGATCCAAGGCTTACACAGACAACGGCGGGGCCTGAGTTCCGTGCCAATGGCGAGACAAGCAATGAGCCAGTCAACTTGACCATCACCACGACTGGCTATCGTCTGATTAAGGCCTTGCCTGATAAATTGCAATGGGGTGTATCGGCTTCCTATTTTGATGTCATCTTATTCCGTTATGCGGAGGCATTGCTGATCAATGCCGAAGCAAAAGCGGAACTTGGGACAATCAGCCAAAGCGACCTTGACCTGACAGTCAATAAGCTGCGTAGCCGCGCGGGAATGCCAATGCTATCCCTCGCTGAAGCGAATGCCAATCCTGATCCTTACTTGCTGGCCATGTATCCGAACATCGACGGAGGCGCATTTAAGGGAGTACTTTTGGAAATCAGACGCGAAAGACGTATTGAATTGTTCAACGAAGGACAGCGGTGGGATGACTTAATACGCTGGAAAGCCGGATCCAAACTCAATCAGCCTATTGTTGGGGTCTATTTTCCCGGTGTCGGCGCGTATGATTTTACCGGCGATGGCAAGGCGGATGTGTATGTCCATACCGGCAACACATCGGGGGCACCGGGTACCGTGACCACATTGATCAATATCAATCAGCGGACGCTTTGGGACCCGGTTTCAAATACGCAAAATGCCAATAAAGGGTCATTGGATCCATTTTATCAACGGGGTAAGTTTGATGAAAAACGGGATTACTATGCACCGATCCCCATCGAAGATATCAAGTTAAACCCAAATCTGAAACAAAATCCTGAATGGGAGAAATTATACCGATAACATGAAACAACTTATTTTTATTTCGATCCTCTGTTATCTATTGATCCCCGGATATACCTACAGTCAAAAGCAGGGTCGGCCTGATTATGCAGTTGGCTACTCACTCGATATCCGGAAGATAGCATTGGAAAAGCTAAAGGCCGACAAAGCAGCTGGTATGGATTATATCGAGATTGCTGGGTTAGGAAGTTTTGTCAATGCAGATCTCAGTTTAAACATTCCACAGGATGAATGGTTGCTTAAATGCGATTCGTTGGCCACTGTATTGAAGGAAGCGTCGGTGAAGGTATGGTCTATCCATATGCCCTTTTCCGCCAAAATAGATATCTCTACGTTGGATGAACAGCAGCGGCAGCAGGTGATCCGTATGCATTTGCAGCTGCTGGAAGGTCTTTATCGTCTTCATCCGCAGGTAATTCTGTTTCATCCTTCCTATTACCTCGAGCCCAACAAAAGGGAGGCCCGCAAGGATCAGCTGGTACGTTCTGTCAACGAGTTGTCCACTGCGGTATCGGGGACGGGGCGGCAGCTTGTCATCGAAAATATGCTCGGGCCTTCGCTGACGGTGGGTGAGCGGGAGCGACCCCTACTGCGAACCGTGGAAGAATGTCAGGAACTTTTCGCCCGCTTTCCTCATCAGGTCGGCATTGCCGTGGACATGAACCATATTGCGCATCCCGAGCGGCTGCTCTTGGCTTTTGGTCCACGCGTCAAGACGCTGCACGTCGCGGATGGGAATGGAACGAAGGAAAGTCACTACCTGCCTTGTAATGGTAAAGGGCAGAATGACTGGAATACCATATTGGCCGCACTTGAAAAAATTAAATATAAAGGTGTATTCATGTTTGAGTGTCATTATGAAACCACAGCCCAGCTGATAGCATGTTACCGTCAGCTGCAGCAGAATTATAGCAACACACAAAACAATAAGTACGTTCAAAACATTGATTAATGAAAAAAGCGTTATATATTTTTATGGTTCTATTTTTTGCCCTCAGCATACAGAGCTGTAAAAAAGATAAAATAGAAAGTGAGCAGCGGCTCCTGATCGATCGGGATTATATGGAGGTCGGCAGTAGGGCCGATACCTATCAGTTGGACATCTTGGCGAATGCGGCGGTTACCGTCAGTAGCGACAAAGATTGGATCAAACTGGATAGTACGGTGTATCCCAAAGGGAAAAATAAGATCCGGTTTTCTGTTTCTAAGAATTCGGAAGACGAACGTTCAGCGACATTGTTGCTCAGGCTGAACGATAATCTATCGCAGGAGATCTTGGTCTTGCAAGAATCCGGAAAAGTGCCCGTTTTTTATGTGACTCCTGCGGGTAAGGGGGATGGCAGTTCGTGGAGCAGTGCTACAGATCTCGATCAGGCACTCGAAAAAGCAACGACAGGTAGTACCCTATTCTTGGCCGAGGGAATCTATGTTCCAAGCAAAACCATTCGAAATGGCGATGTGAATGAGGAATCAGACAAAACCATAGAGATTGCAAAGAATGTCAGCCTTATCGGCGGATACGCGGCCAATGCCAAACCTGGAGATCAGCCCAATCCCGCGCTGTATAAAACCATCTTTCAGGGAAAGCTTTCCAGTGGAAAATCGGTATTTCATACAGTCACGGTGACGGCAAGCCTAGATCCTGAAAATCAGGTTATGTTGCAAAATATCAGCATCAAAGGGGGGAATGCCACCGACCGTAGTGCCAGTACAACGATTGACAACGTAAAATTCAGCCGTGGCCAAGGTGGCGGTATGTTGATCGGTATGGCTAAAGTCTTGCTCAAAAATGTGGATGTGGTTGACAATAAAGCGACTGCAGATAAGGGGACTGCTGGTTTTGCTGCTGGCATATATGCGTTTTCAGGGGCCCAGCTCAGGTTAGAAAACTGCCGTATCAACAATAATAGCAACAGTGGAAATAACGGCGGCGGACTATGGATCGCTGACGGGTCACTGATTGCCTACGATAGTCAGTTTAATCATAATAGTGCCAAAGGCACCGCAGGGGGCTTACATGCCTATCCAAATGCGGCGATTACACTCTATAATTGTGAGGTGATCGGAAATTCAAATACATCCTATGGAGCAGGTGTTTATCTGCGTGAAAAATCAAAAGGTGTATTCGTTAATTGCCTGCTGGCTGATAATTCGAGCACATCAGCCAACGGCGGCGGCGGACTAATGCTGTATGATAACTGTCAGGCAGATGTGATCAGTACAACCATTACCAAGAATGCCGTTGTTGGTCCCGGCGGTGGTGTCTATCGCCGCAGCAATGTCAACAACCTGACTTTGATCAATTCAATCGTATCGGGCAATATCCAGGCGGGAAGCTCATCTGATGTTGATGCTTATTCAGATAACATCGCTGTCGTTCCATTAATCCAGCACACTGTTGTTACGAAAGCGGTGTATGGCGCTGATGGAAGCATTGATCCAAAAGTAAGTTTTGAACCTTCGACTATGCTGAATGCAGATTATCTACCTATCGGTGCCGGAAATCCCTCCATGAGTAACGGCTTAAGCTCTTCCGGATTACTGGAGCTTGCCAAGAAATACAAGCCGGCATTGGACGACAATCGTATACAAAAAGATATTAATAATAATCCACGCTCGTCCAACTGGATGGGTGCAAAAGTGAAATAAGATGAAGAAATTAAGCTGCTTATTTATTTTTATCCTTCTTTTATGGGGCAATAGCTATGGGGCAGAGCACAAGAATATCTTGCTTTTATTAGGTTCAGCCGATCCTGTAGTGCTTACCCAGCGAGTGGATGTTGCTGTTCGGCTCTACCGTATCCGGCCGATGGATGCTATCATCGTTTCGGGAGGCTGTGGAGCACATGGGTCGAAGATCTGTGAAGCTTCTTCCATGGCGCTGCAGTTGGTCAGCAAAGGGGTACCTGCGGCATTGATCTTTAAGGAGGAAAACTCCAAGACCACCGTGCAGAATTATATTTTTAGCAGGCGCCTTAAAAATAATGCCGGCGAGCGAATCATTCAGCCGGGAGATACGGTAAATGTAGTTTCCAACCACTGGCATGCGATTGCTGTCGCTGCCCGCCTGCAAAAATACGATGGGGTGACGGCTAAGTTTTTTATTGAAGGCGCTATACAGCCCAAAAAGGAAGACCGTCTTGATTATGGCGGAATATTTAACGCATACGATGACAATCATCTTTTTACATTAAAAGGAACCTGGCTCACACCTGAAGCCGTATGGGCAAAAAAAGACAGCACCTATTATCTCACGCAGGATATCGTCTTCACAACGGATGCAGCTAACACAAGATATAGCATCAGTCACGTGGAGAAGCTGTTTCCTTTTCTGAAAGGGAGTTCAGAGTTTAATCTACCGATATATATTGATGACCCGGCCGCATGGTATATCCTGTTTGATGGCTATTGCCGTAAAGTTTCAAAAAAGGATTATCAGGTACTGGACGAACAGCCTATTCAGGAATGGCTGTCGCTGCCAGACACATTTAACTGGAGTCTTATAAATACAGGATATATTCATGGGACATCATTGGTACTGATCGGAAAGGACAAAGTGCTATTGGCGGAGCGTAAAGGGAAGGCCTTTCAGTATGTCCGGGAAACTGTGCCGCAACACTATTTTCGCAACTGGCCCTACAGCTGGGGGGCGGGTAATATAAGTGCTGCAAGATTGCTGCCAGGAGAAAATAAGGTCATCTTTTACCGCAATATGGAATCGGCCGTATGCACTATTGACCAGAAAACAATTGAAAAAGCGATTCCATTAAAATTAAAGTGGATCGGTGAAATAAAGTAAGAACAGATGAAAAGAAATTTTATATACAGCTTATTGCTGCTTTTTCTTGTTATTTCATGCAAGAAAAATGAGGGCGGAACACAGCTGCCTTATGATTACAGTATTCCCCAGGAGGAAGACCTGGCGGAGATTATCAATACGACTGCCTGGAATACAAAAACGGTTGCCGACGGTGTCGTGTGGAAGTATTACCAATTTTCGCGGATATTTGATTCCAAACAATATGTCAATGTATTTGAGATCGATCTGAAGAAAGGCATGCAGCTGGAAATTCCCTATGTGAAGACCGGATTTCTAAAAACAAGTGCTGCTGCCACGGCTAAGGGCGCTTTGGTTGCATTCAATGGCAGTTACTTTAATACCAGTACAGGCGGATCAACCGTATTTTTCAAATACGATGGTCAGGTGATTAATCAGACTGTGAATGGATTTAATAGCTACCGTGAAAACGGGGCATTTACCTTTACCGGGCAGAGCTATCAGATTGTGCCGAAGCCGACAGGAGGCTGGGGTACCCTGAACGCTACAGCTGCACTGGCTGGCGGCCCGTTATTGATGCAGAATGGTCAGGTGCTGGAACAGTTGAATGTCGATTTCAATACCAGTAGACATCCACGTACAGCAGTTGGGCTTACCAAAGACAATAAGCTGATCGTAGCAGTTATTGATGGCCGCTCATCACAATCGCAGGGACTGACTATACCCCAGTTGGGCGAGTTGATGGCCGCTTTGGGCTGTATTTCAGCATTAAATTATGACGGTGGAGGCTCCTCCACAGCCTGGGTGAAAGGCGAAGGAGTGGTTAACTACCCTTCAGATAATGGAAAGTTTGACCATGAAGGTGAACGCGCTGTAGCCACGGTATTTACATTAAAATAGAATACCTATAGTTTTATAGACAGATGGCCATTTCACAGATAAGATGAGATGGCCCCTATTCAATTTGAGCAATTCTTCTTGGTATTGGCTAAATACATATTATGTTCTTTTATCCTTTGCCTGTTATTTTCGAAGTTGCACGGTCAGTAGGCAAAGATTCCATGCCTTTGCTGCATGTGATTTCAAATAAGGAATATATTAAGTTTTAAGATGTCACCACTCGAGCTGTTGCATTTGGCAAATATGGTGTTTAATAAAAAATTGAATTAACGGATACAGGTACATTGGATTAAGTTGCTGCATACATCAAAGATACACGTGTAGATTACACCTGCATCGACTGTTTCCTAAATCTGGTACATCAATGGAGACGTAGTGCTGTACATGACCTTATATTTTAAAACTATAAAACAGAAAAATACAACGAATAATAAATGAATCCCTGCGAATTATGAATGGCAGACATTAAAGTTCTACTTATTCGTATTTTTGATTTAAGAGATTCTTAATAGCATAGAATAGAGTTCGTGAATAAGTGTATATTATCCTTATGATTTGGTTAATAGAAAAGATTGATGGGCATACTTTTCATTTGAGAAGATAGTCTATCTAGCATGGAAATTAAGAATCTCAATAGATCTATGTTAGAGTGTATCGGTAAGGAATACATTGATGTAACAGTAAGCTTCCTTGTCCTAAATCAGAAAACCTTTGAAATAGGATGAATATCGGGATGGACTACGATTAAAAAGAACAGATATGAAAATAAAACTATTATTGCCTCTAATTTTAATAACAAACTTTGCCTTCGCCCAGCTAACCTATACATTAAATGTTAAAATAGAGAATTTGGATCAACTATTTTTTCGCAACGTAAGCATTGTTGATCAGGTGACAAATAAAAACGTCGCACTCAAAGATGGAATTTATGTTTTTAAATATGACAATCAAAACGCTGATATTTCGATAAAGAATGGCTTTATTGATGGAACAGTTACTGTAGTGAAGGGCGATGAGAAAGCAAATTTTACAATCGAAAAATCACAAGCGAAAAAGTTTACTGTATATACGGGCGGCGTTTTACTTATCGAAGGTCATCGTGATATTGATAAAGCATATTACAGGCAATATTATCCTAGTACTGAACAAAAGCTCAAAAGCGAGGGTTGGATGTCTTTAAATAAAAACAAGCATTATGGTTTAGGCGTCTCAAAAGAATATTATGAAGATGGTCAGATAGCGCATATCGCTAATATGGTGACAGACACCTTCACTGAATTTTATGCCAATGGAAATAAGAAAAAGAAGCAAAGTCCCACGATGTATGAAACCTTTAATGAGGACGGAACATATGACAACAGGCAATATACTAAAAACAATATTCGTTACAATGATTATTATTATAAGGGAGAATTATACAGTCGTTCTTACAAAAACAAAGATTCGCTTGAAATAAAGGAATATTATCAAAATGGTGTTTTGCAAAAAAGAGGAGCAGAGCAAGCTAACGGTCAGGTGCAAATAAATAACGATGGCAAACTGTAGCTTAATTCACTTTGGCAGATGAAAGATCAGATTAAAGAACAATAAAACAAACATTAACTTGTTTGCAGTGTAATTTTTTTTTAATCAGTATTTTGTGATGATTACCGGGGCAGCACTTGTAGAACGATGGTTTGCCGAAATTTGATATAAAAAAATCCAAGGGTGTCAAATAGTTTATATATCACCGCTCTAAAAGGGGATGGTGGGCACTGTTATTTGAGATAAAAAATGGTAAATACAATGGAAGAGGAATGACGATGCCATTTTGGTAACCTTTTTAATGAAATGATTTACGAAACTCCAACGTCATCAGGTTTGTCCCTATCTTAAAAGTATGCTGAAAGAGTCGGGATGCTCAAATCCAAATTTATAGGCGATTATAATGATAGAAACATTGGGTATTGCTCGCTATAATATCGCTTTCAAATTTGTGTTGTCCAAACCTTTGTCTTTAAAAAAAGCTTCGAATGGTATGCCATTAATTTTCTTTGTTTTATACCAAAGGTTCAGTTTTCTATTGAGCTGTTTATCGGGCATATAAATTAACTGAGCTCTTTTAAAATAGTCCAAAAAATTACCGTTTAATATTCCATTGTCCCAATAGAACTCAAAATCTCCAATTCCTTCTACTGCATACCAGTCACTACCTTTATTTAAACCGGCACTTTTTGTAAAAGGAATGTGAGGTTCATTTGTCCAAAATCCGTCTATCATTATAGATCGGCCTTGATTATTTAAATTTATGGTAGTATCTTTTATTATTCCCCCTTTTAGCGTATTTAACCTTCCAGTAGAGAGATAACTTTGTTTTGAAGAATTCCTACTCTGCGGATATATTCCCGCTGCATTAATTCTATAAGGCTCCATATAGCCATTACCAATAAAATAAGATTCAGTTAAGGTTTCGTTGTCAACTAAAAAATATTCATTTTTTCGTTTGATCACGATTTTATAATCGGTTCTCTTCAAATTGAGGGATGGTGTCTCTGGAAAAATACCTAAAGGTGCATAAGTTGCATAAAATATATCTCTCGCTGTGGTTCGCAACAGGCTATCCAAAGAAATTATGTTTAATTCCTTGTTAATAATGGCTTTCGAGATATTTTTCACCTCAAATTTAGACCTTGTCAGCGGCGTTAGTGTAACTAAGATATCAACGGGCAAATTTTTCCCTTCACGCTCAAAGCTTATAAAATTCTGAAATACTTTTTGATTTGAATCATCAGGAATTATGCTTTTTTTGAACAGAAAATTGTAAATAGTCAGATTTGGGAAATTGGTACTGTCGGATCCGATCTCTGCATATGTTCTTTTGCAGAATAAATGCCCTTTCAATGAATCGGTTAGTTTGTCTTGATCAAATACAATATATTTGGTTTGAGCAAAGCAGTTACCAATAAGTTGAAAAGCTGATACGGCTAAGAAAGTAAATAAGATTATTATTTTGCGCATAAGTTTTTTTAGTATTTAACGATATTACACGAGCAGAAGACCCAGCTGTTATTAAACCCATCTTGGATTGAGATTCCGTTGTTATCCAACATAGAGGGCTTAACTATATCATTAAAAATACTTAAATTTTCGACATTCTTTGGAGAATCTTCTCCATATCTTCCATTCACTGGATTTTCTTGATCGTTGGTGTAAAACCGATAGGCGAGGGGCTTATTAATGTAAAATAAATTAGGGAATTACAGGTAGGGGCATGATGGCTTTCAAGAATTATTGCTTTATCTTGGATTTTTCATCGGACCAAAATTATGAGCACCTTTTCTAAACACATTTTTTTTTCTTTTATACTTTGCCTGTTATTCTTGCAGTTGCAGGGTCAGTCAGATCTTCCAAAAGGATTTTTGAAAATTAAAAATGATATTTTTTGGGACGCCCAAGATGGACATCCTATATATAGCCAAGGAGGAGGTATTTTTTCTTTCAAAGATCCTGAAGATGGACAGACTAAATATTTTTGGTATGGAGCAAAATATCAAGAATCTGAAAAATACCGAAATAATCCTAGTGTCACCCCTGAACGTGACAATTTTGTTTCTGTTACGTGTTATGTGTCTACGGATCTAGTGAACTGGACCTCTTATGGAGATGTACTGACTCTTGATGAATTTAATAGAAATTATACCCAGACGCGTTGGGCAGGACGTTTAGGTGTCGCATATATCAAGGAAATACGTAAGTATGCACTGCTCATCCAACATAATGATCAATTGCTCGTTACCTTATCTGAGCGTCCTAATGGCCCGTTTAAATGGCACCAGCGCATCGATATGACTGCTATGATAGGAACAAGCAACACTGGCGACCAAACGGTATTCACCGATGAGGATACCGGAGAGTCATACTTGGTGTATTCCTATGGGAGAGGAAGAAACAAGATTTACATCTCACAAATTGGGGTAAAGAACGGTAAGGTAGGACTATTGGATTGTAATATGGTATTTAAAGGTGAGGGGCGAGAGGGGAACTGTATGTTCAAACATAATGGAAAATACTATTTATTTGCTTCCAACTTGTACGGCTGGGATTCCTCTTTTGCCTATTACTTAGTTTCAGATCATATTTACGGTCCATATACGCCTACCAATGAAATGTTGATCTTGGAAGGTACAGAGGTAGATTATGCCCATGTCACGCAAACCGGATTTTTTGTAACGCTAAAAGGGACTAAAAAGGAAACAGTTATCTATTGTGGCGACAGATGGGCTAATTTTGCGGGCAATGGTCTAGGATATAACCAGTGGTGTCCCCTTTCGTTTGATGGCCAAAAGCCTATTTTTAATTCGTTAAGTTCATGGAGTATTCATCCAACAACAGGAGAATGGCAGGTGAACAGTGACAACAATTATGTTAAGAACGGGAGTTTCGAGGCCGATAGAAGACATATACCAAGTCCTGTAAAGCCTGTTCAGGAACAGTTATTAGGATGGCAAACCAGTATTATTAAGGGAAATAAACTCTCTGTTAGTGATTCTTTATCTCCCGTGCTTAATTATTTCAATACTGTCGAGGATAGAACGCAGGTAATTGGAGAAAAGAGTTTGCAGATTAACGATAAAATAGATTTTAAGCGTAAGGTGTCACAGATTATTCAGTCTAGCCAGCATGTGAAACTAGTGGATGGAAAATACACTTTATCTGCAAAATTTAAACGCAGCAGCGGCTTTGAGAATTTGTATATGTATGCCTTAAGTAATGGTAAAACGTATAAACAGAACCTGATTAAAGCGGATCAGCATTGGAGTAATGTTACTTTAGAGAATATATCCATAAAAAATGGGCGCGTTGAAATCGGATTTATGGCTAGTGGAAAGGCGAATGCCTATTGCCATATTGATGATGTAACGCTTATTAGCGCTAAATAACCCACAATGGGATTAAATAATAAGGTCGTTAAATAAGTTTCTCCCAAACAAATAGACTCGTTTTGGCATAATTTTCGTCATGAAAATATAAAAATTAAGTGTATTCTATTGCGGATGTATTTTAAAGTCATTTTATGAACATGATACATAAATACCTGATAATTACATGTCTTTGTCTATCGATAACAGCATGTAAAAAAAATGATTGTTTCACACCCCCCGAGCCCGTAGTGTTTGAGTTTGTAAATGCTGAAGGAAAAAACTTGATTACTACAGGCCAACTTAATAAAAACAACTTTGAGTTTCGCGAAGAACTGGGAGATCGTGAAAACAAACTCGTAGCGTATGATATACAAAGCGATGATCGCGTTATACTTCCTAAAGTTGGCTGGACTGAAGGATTTATAAAGTATAAATTCCTGTCGACGATAAAATCCTTTCCATTTACCGTAAAAACTTCTAAAAATCAGAACTGTGGCGGCACAACAATTGAAGAACTAAAGCTGGATGACGTTCACTATCAGCAGAAGGATGGATATATTTTAGTCATCCTAGAGCGCGAATAAAAGTGTATTCATTCGTTTTTCTATTAATCTAAGCATACACTAATTTCAGTCAAATAACCCGAGCTGTCAATCCACAAATACTAGGATTTTTTGGAGGGCATATTCATATGGCTGATGTGATTACATAGGTTTGATGGGAATAGCTTGAAGCTATAGATAGGGGCTACCGCTTACAAATACATAGGTTAGAAATTATTTCATAAGATGCGGCTTTTTATATAATATAAGTTATAAAATATACAAATCGTAATAAAGCTAAAGGCAGCTTAACGCCCCATATAGCTCCTAGTTTTACCTTTTAGGAAATAAAATACTCTGCCTGAAAAATACATCGAAAACATCACATGAATGTTGGTTTAGCAACTAGTACTAAATAACTGATGAACTGCAAAGATCAGTATAAGGTCAGATCACTGACAAGTCATCTGTTAATTGGGACTATGTCTTAAGCTGTGGTCTTTGATAATTTATTTTAAGCTATTCAAATATGTTTATATTTGAAATCTTAATCCGCATTGTCCTGCCATTTTGAAAAATCACTAACTTTGCCAATCAATAATTGATAGATACATACAAGAGCGCTACAATGGTAAAGATTATGGTCGTAGAAGACAATGAACGTGTTGCTTCGAGTGTGAAGAAAGGATTGGCAAGTCAGGGCTATCTGGTCAATGTTTTTGGTGATGCCGAAGCTGCGATCAAAGAGATCAAATCTGTTGAATATGATTTGCTAATCATAGATATTATGTTACCAAGAATGAATGGCATAGAGCTCAGTAAACAGATGCGTGCGGCTTACCCCAGAATTCCCATCATCATGCTCACGGCGTTGGGCAGTATCGATGAAAAAATATCTGGCTTTGACGCTGGAGCAGACGATTATATGGTGAAACCCTTTGAAATACGCGAACTTTTTGCACGTATCGCCGTCTTGCTCAAGCGCCATCGTGAAATCAGTGAAGAAGAGATCCGAGGGCTGCTGACTTATGATCGTATCAGTATTGATCTGCGGAGTAAGCAGGTCCGCAGTCAGGGACAGCTTATCAAGTTGACTCCCAAAGAGTTTGATCTCCTCCACTTCTTTTTGAAGCATAAGGAAACCATGCTCAGTAAGGATGAGATAGCACGTAATGTCTGGAGCAAAAACTTTGATACTGGAACGAATTATATTGACGTATATATCAATTATTTACGTAAAAAAATAGACCGCGATTTTTCACCAAAATTGATTCATACGAAATCCGGACATGGATTTGTTTTATCGAATAAAGAATGAAGATTGTCAATAGAACCTCCTTGGTATTTACGTTCTCGTCGGCTATCATCTTGTTTCTATTCGCATATGCGGTTTATTTCTTTTCTGAACTAAATCGAAAGGAAGAATTTGTGGACCGGCTGCGCTATAAGATCATCTGGCGCGCAGAATTTATTTTTGATGCTAAAGTACAGGAAAATCAGATCAGAAAAATTCACGAACAAAACAAAAAACTGATCAATGAAGCGCAGATTACTGTTTTCGACCAGCAGAATAGGGTGGTTTTTTCGGATATAGGCGAACCGACGTATCCAGATGTTAGATTAGAATCGATCAAAAGGTCTAGTTTTTTAATTTGGGAACAAGGTAAAGAATTGTATATGGGCTTGAACTATCAGTTTGAGGGCAAGCCTTTTTTCTTGATCGGACATGCGTACGATCTAACGGGCTTTGCACATATGGAACGGCTAAAAAATATTTTGATGACGATCTATGTTGTTGCCCTGTTTTTCATTTTTTTCTCCTCATTCCTATTTGCACGCTATATTCTGAAGCCAATCAATTACATTATACATCAGATAAAGGATGTATCCGAACATAACTTGAGCACACGTGTCTGCTATAGTAATGCGAAAGACGAACTCTCAGAACTTATCGAAACATTTAACAATACGTTCAATCGGTTGGAAAAATCTTTCAATAACCAGCGCCATTTTGTCGCCATTATTTCCCACGAGTTTAGAACACCTTTGGCTGCTATGATCGCCGAACTGGAATTGGCGCAGGAGCTGAATACCAATGTGGATGAGTATTTTACCTCTATTGATAGGGCATTGCTCGATGCGAAAGAGGCTACGGTACTTTCGACAGCCTTGCTGGATTTTGCCCGGGCAAACTACGATAGTTCGCAGGTAAATTTTGAAGAAATCAGACTCGACGAAATACTGCTGGAAGCGAAATTAGTCGTCCTAGAGAAAAATAAAGACTATCGGGTGAGCATCTCTTTTGATGCAGATGCAGCAATCGACGAAGAAGAAATCTTTGTTTCTGCAAATGCCTACCTCTTGAAAGTAGCCTTTGCTAATCTGATCGAGAATGCCTGTAAATATAGTGCCGATCATTCTGCTCAGGTATTGCTTTCCAGAAATAATACCATAGCACAGGTGCAGGTAAAAGATAATGGTATCGGAATAGACAGCCGAGATATCCCGTATATCTTTGATTTGTTTTACCGTGTGGCGGGTACGCCTTCAAAAGAGGGACATGGCATCGGCCTCTCAATTGTTCAGCGGATTATTGAGATGCATCAGGGTACCGTAGCGGTTAGTTCAACTCTCCATTTAGGAACTGTGTTTGCAGTTGAACTTAAACTTGCCTATCCAAAGGGGCTTGAATAAGCTAAAAATTCTAATGGTTTTCTAATAATATCACCGCCATATTCAGCCTAATTTTGACTTATCAAAAAAACAAAATTAGGTTGAATCATGAATAGAAAACAGCTTACCTTGGCATTGTTCCTCAGTTTGGGACTAGGTAGCGCACAGCTCGCCGAGGCGCAAACCAATGATTTTGGAAATCCAAAACTTACTCATTTCTTAAATAAGGAGCATACACGTTATATCAGTTTCAGCGGGTACGCTGAGCTGTGGGCGAGATATAGCCAGCTCAATCCGGGGAGTTTGGTAAACAATGAGTCTGTATCGAATGTGTCTGATCTTTCTTTGCGGCGTATACGGGCAAAGATGACTTATAAGCCTACCGAAAATTTACTGTTTGTATTACAGATGGGGCCTACTAACGTAAACGTCAACAGCAAGACGAATACGTATATGGATCTCTTGGATGCCTATGCGGAATATAGTTTTAGCCCCAAACTTGCGATCGGTGGCGGTCGTTCGACTTGGCGTGGTCTTTCCCGATTTACAACAGGGCCACTCAATACACTGCTTTACGATTTGCCTTTGTATGCGACATCCAACACTGGGGCAACTGATATGGTCGTGCGTGAAATGAGCATTTATGCAAAAGGACAACTTGGCAAATTTGACTATCGGGTGGTACTGGCTGATCCATATTCCGCCGCCAGTGCTGATCCGAAACTAAATAAAGCCAACTTCAGCAAAAATGAAGCGCGCAAAGATGTGTCAGGCTACTTCCGTTACGCATTTCACGATAAAGAGAGTAACGAAACGCCATTCAATTCGGGTACATACCTCGGTAAAAAAGATGTGCTCAGCATAGGGGCTGGATTTGAGTATATGCACAATGCCCTTTGGCACCTAGATGAACAGCAGATGACCAAAAATGACGATATGCGCAATTTTGCGGCGGATATTATCTACGATGCGCCACTCGACAAAGATAAAGGAACTTCGATTAGTGCCTACGGTATGGCTATGCGCAGCGATTATGGTCCTAACTATCTCCGCTTTGCAGGTACAAACAACCCCGCGACAGGTATTGATGCGGCCAATGCAAGCCTGAATGGTGCGGGAAATAGCTTGCCAAATGCTGGTACAGGAAATACATTTTACGCACAGGTCGGCGGTACACTCCCTTATTTCAATCCATCCAAACATAATTTACAGCTGCAGCCAGCGGTTTCTGTACAAATAGGGGAATACAAGGCATTGAAAGACAAAAGTCTAATTTATGATGCAGGTATTTCGCTACTGATGCACGGTAATAGCAGCCGGCTGACTTTTGATGCGCAAAATCGCCCGATCTATAATTTAAATGCTGCGGATCAAGCTGTGGTGACAGATCACAAGTGGGCATTTGTGCTTAAATATCGAATTGATTTTAATTAAATAGCAATAACATGAAAAGAAAAGATTTTATCCTTACACTAGGTACTGCTGGTGTCATGAGCTTTGCGGCAACCTCTTTGATAGCAAAAGAGAAAAAAGAAAAAACTAAAAAAGTGTATTTCCACTATTTGCTTTTTTGGTTAAAACCTGACTTGTCTGCTGAACAGGTAGAAGAGTTTAAACAGTTTTTTGAAGGTCTTAAAAAGCTTCCCTATGTCAAAAATGTACGTTATGGCAAGCCAGCTGCTTCTTCCCCAAGGGCGGTATTGGACAACTCGTTTACCTACAATGCGTCCATGGAATTTGCGACATTGGAGGAACTAGAGGCTTATGGTAAACTGCCGGGGCATCTCGCCCTTGTCGCTAAATACAAACCCTATTTTGAACGGATGATGGTGCACGACACGGTTTATGAATTCTAAAATTAAAACAACAAAATAATAATTTCAAAGATTACAAAATGAAAATGATATCCAAACTAGCTATTGCTTGCGTATTGGCAGCATCAAGCTTAACCGCCGTGAAAGCACAAGAAGGTCATGGGAAAATTAAGGAGGTAAAGGTGGAAGCTGAAGGTGAAATGCCTGCGGTACGATTGATCAATAATCCAGACGGAACCTGCTCGTTTCAAAAAGGCTTTATTCCAACATTAAAACACGCCAATACGAGTACATTTTGGACGAGCAATAAGACAGAAGAATGGGAAAAAAATGCTCATCCAGCTCCAAGAAGACAATATGTGGTTACGCTGAAAGGTAAAATCAGATTTAAAGTCAGCGATGGCTCAACTTTTTTAATCAAACCCGGAACAATTCTTTTGGCTGAAGATTTGAAAGGTACTGGGCATAGCTGGCAAATGGTTCATTCAAAAAGCTGGGAAAGATTGTATATCCCTATCAATGAGGGGGCTGATGATCTTTTCGTAGCAAAAAATGACTAACATTTATGTTGTGCCGCAGTCTGACCTGTGGCACAACATTGGCAGTAATTTTCCTTTGTATTTATGAGGACTTATTTTGATGAGATTCCAAAGGAATAAAGCTATATAGCCCAATTTCAGAAAACTTTTATGCAAAGCGGAGATTAAAATAGTTTAGGAAAATTACTTATATTGCCATAGTATATAGTATACAAAGTAGTTTTACGATGAAACTAAAATCTCTCCTTGTTATTTTGGGCTTAAGCGTTTTTTTTTATTCTTGCAAAAACAAGAGTTTAATAAATTCCATTTGGAAAAATTGTGGAGATAATAGCGGGTTACAAGATATTCTTATTTTTAACGATAAGCATAATTTTGTGCGGAATGATACTGTCTATCTGAGGATGGCTATTGATTCGCCAATCGCTGTAATTAACCGGATTGATACCTATTATGGCGAAAGAAGATTATATCTAAAAAGGCTCTCTGATCAAAAAAATTATAGATTCTGTGAGCAGTAATAAAAAATCGAGCAGCCTAATGGTCACTTTATTTTGTAAAGCTATATCGAGGGATGTGGCTTCAATTTTTTGCGTATCATTGTATGTCGATGGATAATTGACGATCAATTTTGAATTGAGCATATGGTAAAATATACTATGAAGTGGCTAACAGATAGATTTGAAAATGGAGATAGCTTCAAATTTCTCTTCTTTTGGGGGCATACAGCTAAGCAAAATCAGGAAGTTGAAAAATTTGTTTTCAGTCAATGGTATGAGAGTCCGTTTACAGTAGATAATATTACCTATAGGACTGCGGAACATTGGATGATGGCCCAAAAAGCATTACTTTTTGATGATAAGAAAAATTTTGAGAAAATTATCAACTGTATTAAACCGGGTGAGGCCAAAGAGTTGGGAAGGCAAGTTGTGGGCTATGATGATCAGATTTGGAATGAACGCAAATTTGAGATTGTTAAGAACGGAAACATCCATAAGTTTAATCAACATTGGGCGCTCGCCGAATATCTCTTAAAAACAGAAAATAGAGTTCTTGTTGAGGCAAGCCCCGTTGATGCCATCTGGGGTATTGGACTTGCACAAGATGACGTCGATATTGAAAACATCTATTGTTGGCGTGGTCAAAATTTATTGGGCTTTGCATTGATGGAAGTACGAGATTTTCTAGGTCAATTTGGGCAATTTCAAGTACTTCAAAACGCTATGCAAGCACCTTGGTCGAAGTTTTCCGATAAGGACAGTAAGGATATGTTTTGGAGAATGGGATTGGGTGAGGAATATTTGAGCAAATTCGGTGCTTATTATGATCATCTGTCTGAAAGGGAACAAACCATATATCAACTGACCTATCCTCCTCCTTATTCCTGGGCGGATTTTTATTAACTTCGTATAAATGGAATTTTACAACTGGTGGTTTGCCAGTAATAAAAGACAAACCACTAGTGAATCATCTATTTAAGTTTAGTTTAGAAGCCAGGTCGTGAAATCTGACTTTTTTACGTCAAAAGGGCCTGATTCTCATCAGACCCTTTCTATTAGCGTTTATTTGTACAGTAATTTTTATGTTTCCTATCGTTTCCTCTTTTTTGTTTCTTCATCCAATGTTTTTAAAGACTATTGGATTCTCACTGTACGACGCCAATTTTTATGTTGAACCTTTCTTTCGAAAGGCTGCTTGTAGCCGCTTTGTATTGGAAGAACAATAGCCAGTTTAAAATAGTTTTATTATTTTTAATAACTGTAGTTTTAATACAAAAAACTTATGCTGTTCGTGAAGTACAGGTGGGTCTAGTAAACATTCGCAGCATCCTTTGCTGTCCTCTTTTACGGATACCCGAAACGGCTGGTTTAGCTTTGCTGCTAAATGGGGCTTTCACTTACTAGAACTTTATGTTTTGCTCCCCATTTACTCAATTTTGCCCATATAGGGACCAGTTCTTTTGCAATTTCTGTCAACTCATAATCCACTCTTGGAGGTACTTCTGCATAAACGGTACGTTTTACCAAGCCATCCTTTTCCATTTCACGTAATTGGAGTGTAAGCATTCGTTCAGTAATTCCATTAATCTGATTGCGTAATTCGCTGAAACGCAATTTCCCATTTTCTAATTTGCAAAGAATAAGCAGTTTCCAACGACCACCAATTTTGCAAATGGCATAAGTCAGATCACAGCTTTCCATGATATAACTCTCATTCATCAAATTAGTCGAATTTTCTTTTCTTTTTCCCATTACTTACAAATTTGTTAGTACCATACAATTAGCTGTATACTATGCAAATTTATTGTTTCAAATTAATTTTGTTCCATCAAAATCAATAAACATGAGAAAAATTTTATTATCGATACTAATTCTGGGAACTATTTCATGTAAGACCACTAGCACAATCAAAAAGGAAACGACTATGCAACTGACACCAAAAATTAAAGAAATCTTAAGTCATTTAGAAAAAATACAGGTATTTCAAGGCAAAAACCCTTTAGATATAAGCCGGAAAAGTTATGATGCGATGGCTCAACAATTAAGTGGACCGAAAGAAGCTGTTTTCAGCATTGAGGAATTTAATATCCCTTCAAAAAATCACCAAATTCCTGTGAGATTATACCGCCCTAAAGGCAAAACATCAAATTCTTCTGCCATTATCTACATTCATGGAGGATGGTTTATTTCTGGTGGTTATGAAACTCATGATGCAATCGCTCGAAAATTGAGTAATGAAACGGAAGCAATCCTCCTTTTTGTCGATTACCGTCTCGCACCTGAAAATCCTTTTCCTGCAGGACTAAACGATTGTAAAGATGCTACAGCATGGTTAATCAATAATGCAAAAAATCTTGGAATTGATGTTCAAAAAATCGGTGTCATTGGCGACAGTGCGGGCGGAGCGTTGGCAACAGTCTTATCTCTCGAATTAGGAAGTCAATTAAAATTTCAGGTTTTAATTTATCCTGCTTCTGATAACTCATTCGGTACAGCCTCTTGGGAAAATTATAAAAATGGTCCAATCTTAACTAGAGAGTGGGGATTACAAGCCTGGAATTGGTATTTAAAATCCAAAGAAGACAAGACAAATCCTTTAGCTGTTCCAGTTTTAATCAAAGATTTCAAAGAAACTCCAGAAACTCTGGTCATTTTAGCACAACATGATCCATTAAGAGATGAGGGCGAGAAATTAGCCCAAAACATGAAAAATTCAGAAGTATCCGTTGAAAAAAGTTTATATAAAGACATGGTTCATGGCTTTATGCATATGGGAATTCTTTTGCCTGAAACACAATTAGCAACGAAAGAAATTGCTGAATTTATAACCCAAAGCTTAGAAAAATAGAATTTTAAGATGAAGAAGTACGCATACACAGGAGCATTAGGCTTTTTAGCTATTATAACAACTGAATTTGGTATCATTGGTACTTTGCCGCAAGTAGCGGAGCATTACCAAATCGGCATTGATAAGGCTGGCTATCTGTTGGGAGGATTTGCGTTAGCGATTGCGCTTACTGGACCTTTTATGACCTTGTTGTTATCAGGATTTGACCGAAAGAAAGTGATGATGAT
Source organism: Sphingobacterium sp. UBA5996 (assembly GCF_002429765.1). Lineage (NCBI taxonomy): Bacteria > Pseudomonadati > Bacteroidota > Sphingobacteriia > Sphingobacteriales > Sphingobacteriaceae > Sphingobacterium > Sphingobacterium sp. UBA5996. The sequence continues at coordinate 41,638 of NZ_DJAS01000004.1, read as the reverse complement.
AGCTATTTTTATTTTTCTGTTAACAGGAATTGTATCGTCATTTTCACCACCATTTTGGCTATTAATGCTTGTAAGGATATTACCTGCATTTTTACAGCCTGTTTATATCGCTACAGCTTTATCCGTAGCGGTTTCGCAGGGTAATAAACGGAACGAAAATGAATTGATGAGTATCGTGTTCAGCGGTGTTGCCATTGCAATGGTAACAACTGTTCCGTTCGCTACTTATATTGCCAACATTTTTTCTTGGGAATATTCGTTTATAGTACAGGCTATCATCAGCATTGTGGCATTATTGGCTATTCACTTTGTGTTGCCGGCAATGCCTGTGAGAGCAAAAAAATCTTATGGAAGTCAATTAAAAATATTGAGAAAACCGATGTTCATTGTAAGTACATTAATGAATTTCTTTATGATTGCGGCTTGGTTTTCCACTTATAGTTACTTTGCCGATTATCTAAATAAAGCCAAAGATATGGACGGAACCATGGTCAGCTATATGCTGTTTGTATTCGGTATTATCGGTGTATTTGCTAATTGGACAGCCGGTAAACTATTAAACAAGAACATAACACACACAACTGTTTTTTTTCTTTCGGGGACTATAATAGTTCCTATACTCCTGCATTTTTCGGGAGGCAATACGATGGCTACAATTCTGGTAATCGTATTATGGGGTTTTCTATATTCTCCAAGTTTCCTAAATGCCTCTACTTATATGATTTCATCTGCACCAGAGGCGATGGAATTTGCCAATAGTTTGGCTACATCATTTGGCAACTTAGGCGTAACGCTAGGAACCACCGTAGGTGGTTTGATCATTGTTTCGAAGGGCGTACAGTTTACGCCCTGGATAACCGTTTTATTTGGTATTTTGGCTTTTTTTATGATCGGTCTAAGATCCCGATTGGAAAAGAAGCCAGCATAATCCAGACCTTAAAGGTCTGTGATACTGTTGATGCTGAAGTATGGTACAATCAGAACTGTTCTATATTCGTAAACTTTCACCTCCCTATTCCCGCTATTCACCGAGTTTTCCTGGTCATTAGTCTAAAGCCGATAGGTTAGGGGCCTATTGCATTGTAGTTTTGAATCAACAAATAAGAAAAGAACTAACACAATAAAATAAAGACATTATGAAAGCATTAGTAAAAACATTCACAGCAGCAGCTTTAATCGCAGTATCTACTTTCGCTATGGCAACTGAAGGACCTGGAGCAAAAGTAACAAAAGCAAACGTTAACCTTTCCACAGCAGACTCGGCACTCGATCATTATGTTGCCGTAACTACAGAGGGAGAATCAGCAGGCGTAGAGCAGTTATTTGCTGCTGATTTTAATCAAAAGATCCAAGCTTCCAATACACAATCTAACAGCCGTATCGGAGTTGTCAAACTATTGAAAAAGCAAAAAGGAGAGAAGTTGAATTGTGCAGTAAGCACAGATATCCTCGAGGAATCGGCAGACTATATGGTGGCTAAAGTAACGTTGAAATTTGAGAACTTCACCAAAACAGATTTAGTTACCTTTGAGCGTGCGGGGAATGACTGGAAAGTATCCAAATCGATCAATTCTTATAAATAAGAGCCATCCCTTACAAGTATATAAATGTTGTAAAGCCACGTCGAGAGATGTGGCTTTTTTACGTCAAAAGGGCCTGATTCTAATCAGGTCCTTTCACTTATCGTTTATTTTGTACTGTAATTTTTATATTTCCTAACGGTTCTTCTTTTTGTTTCGTCATCCAATGCTTTAAAAGACAATTGAATTTCCAAGGTGTACGTCAATGAAACATTGGTATTGCTAGCTATAATATCGATTTCAAATTTGTGTTGTTCAAACCTTTGTCTTCAAAAAATGCTTCGAATGGTATCCCATTAATTTTCTTTGTTTTATACCAAAGGTTCAGTTTTCTATTGAGCTGTTTATCGGGCATATAATTTAACTTGGCTTTTTTAAAATAGTCCAAAAAATTACCGTTTAATATACCATTGTCCCAATGGAACTCAAAATCTCCAATTCCTTCTACTGCATACCAGTCACTACCTTTATTTAAACCGGCACTTTTTGTAAAAGGAATGTAAGGTTCATTTGTCCAAAATCTATCTATAGCTATAGTTCGGCCTTGATTATTTAAATTTATGGTAGAATCTTTTATTATTCCCCCTTTTATAGTATTTAACTTTTCAGTAGAGAGATAATTTTGTTTTGAAAAATTCTTACTCTGCGGATATATTCCCGCTGCATTGGTTCTATAAGGCTCCATATAGCCATTACCAATAAAATAGGATTCAGTTAAGGTCTCGTTGTCAACTAGAAAATATTCATTTTTTCGCTTTATCACGATTTTATAATCCGTTCTTTTCAAGTTGAGTGATGGCGTCTCTGAAAAAATACCTAAAGGTGCATAAGTTGCATAAAATATATCTTTTGCTGTGGTTCGCAACAGGCTATCCAAAGTAATTATGTTTATCTCGTTGTTAGCGACGGCTTTCGAGATATTTTTTAGCTCAAATTTAGCCCTAGTTAGCGGCGTTATTGTAACTAAGATATCAACGGGCAAATTTTTCCCTTCACGCTCAAAGCTTATAAAATTCTGAAATACTTTTTGATTTGAACCATCAGTAATTATGTTTTTTTTGAACAGAAAATTATAAATAGTCAAATCTGGGAAATTGGTACTGTCGGATCCGATTTCTGCATATGTTCTTTTGCAGAATAAATGCCCATTCAATGAATCGGTTAGTTTGTCTTGATTAAATACAACATATTTGATTTGAGCAAAGCAGGTAGCAATAAGCTGAAAGGCTGATACGGCTAAGAAAATAAATAAGATCATTATTTTGCGCATGATATATTTTAATTATTTAAGAATCCATTGCGTCCTATGACACAGTTGTTATTAAACTTCATTTTTTATTAGAATTTCGTTTTTATACAACATACAAGGTTTATATATGTCTTTAAAAGTAATTATATTTTTAAGATTGTTCAAAAAATTCTCCGCACGAGCATAACTTTTGAATTTGAATTTGACCGTGTATGAAGAAGTGCTCGAAGTTCCGCCGGCCACCTGTCGGAGAGGGAATATTTGGATAATCTCTCTGTTCGTTGAATGGATAAGAATTTTCTCCCGTATACTGATTTTCTTATATTTGGAGTATCACTTTTAACAACGCCTAAATATCAATTTTATAATGAAATATCTTTTTGCAAGTCTATCAGTTTTGTTTTTAAACTTTGCACAAGCTCAAACCTCGATTAAGACAGAACTCTATATCATTGGAACTGTGCATGATTCCTCGGCTATTTTGAACCCGGGTATGCTATTTGAAATTATAGATAAGATCAGACCAGATATACTTTTGCAAGAAAATGATAGCGAACAGATGAAAGATTACGCAAAGGAAATCCGTCTAACTTCCAACGAGCAGACTGCTACATTAAGATATCTTAAAAAATATCCTGAGACACGCAATTTGCCATTCGAATTTGAGGGTAGAAATCAGTACCGAATAGATAGGGGGATGGTGCCGGCTGATTACCTTACCGTAAAGCTTATCGATAGCTTGTATCTTGTCGGTAAGTTAAGTGACAAAAATAAAGCCATCTATGAGAAATATAAAGAAGCGAATAATGCGCTGTTAAACTTTTCAAAAACAGATATAAAGACATTGAATTCAGTCGCTTTTGAAACTTTAAACAGATATAGACAAACTCTTCAGCATCATGAGATTCCCAAAATAGCTAATTCCGAAGTAATTTTTGAAGAGAAATATGTAGTAAAGCCAAATGGTCAAAAGATTTCTTACCGAGATGGTTATCAGCTTTGGTGTAATTTTTGGGATTTAAGAAATAATACAATGGCTATTAATATCATCAAACACGCTAATCAGTATAGTGGAAAAAAAATAGTTGTCTTGACTGGAGTACAGCACAAGTATTATTTAAAAGAACTGCTCGATAAATATCAAGATGGTAGTTATCGTGTTATTGAATACTTTCAATAACACGATATATATGTTGTGAAGCCATATCGCGAGATGTGGCTTTTTTACGTGAAAAGGGATTTATTGATTTTGATTCTTTTTTCTTGATTTTGCTATTTTATATCCAATTGAACCTAACATAACTGAAAATGCCATGGCTAGAGTGCTAACTATTAACCATTCCATTAGGCCATATTGATAGATCTTTTTTCAAATCCCCGAACAGAGGCTCCTAATAAAAGTAGATTGCTAATCTCAATGCGCTTTCGATAGCGGATAGATGATTTATTATTGAAAATATTGGCTATAACGTTATGTTTTTATTTACTTTTGTCTAGATATATCATATTGTTCTTCCATAATTGTTTAAATTTAATTTCTAATCTAATTTAGACGAGGTTCTAATCAATTCGTTTTTCGGATTTGAACAAGGGACTTTGGAGGGATGTAACAAGGAATTGTCACAAATTATAGCATAGGGATTTCAAATCAATTGACATGATTTTAAATGAATTAGCATTTTATCTAGCTGTAGCAGCATTGGGAATTAGTTTACTTTTGTTACATCGTTATATTGCAGTTAGAAAAGCTCTTAGAACAGATATCGAAATTTATCTTTGGGAAAATGATTATATCTTATTAAGATATGATTATAAATTTAGAGGAAGAAAAGGCGCTTTAATGTATAAGCCATATCTCGAGCACGGATACAAAAGTGGCCATATTTTTCTAGATTTGCATGTCAAGGATTCAAAAGGCCATAAAAAGGTGATCGAAGCCAAAATTTGTATCGATTTTATTAATATTCAGTATGTGGAATTTTGTCAGGTATAATACGTTAGATTCTGCGTGATAAGTCATCTATAATAGTCGATTAATTTATATAAATAAGATCCATCCATTGCAAATATATAAGTTGTGAAGCGATGTGGATATATCGCTTTCTTTTTTTTATTATTGTATGTCTATAAATATAGGCGGTGATAAAAATATGCTAGCAATATTCTGTGATTTTTTAATAAACTCCAAATCGTTTCCAATTAATTGATTTTGAATTGAGCATATAATACCAAATACCTTCACCTCCCGATTCCCGTCATTCACCGAGTTTTCTTGATCGTTGGTCTAAAGTCCGTAGGCTAGAGGCCTATTGTGTCGTAGTTTTGAGTCAACAAATAAGAATAACAGAACTAACACAATAAAATAAAGACATTATGAGAGCATTAGTAAAAACATTTGCAGCAGCAGCATTAATCGCAGTATCAACTTTCGCTATGGCAGCTGAAGGACCTGGAGCCAAAGCAACAAAAACAAACGTTAACCTTTCCACTGCAGACATGGCACTGGATCACTATGTTGCGGTAACGACTGAAGGAGAATCAGCAGGAGTAGAGCAGTTATTCGCCGAAGATTTTAATCAAAAGATCCAAGCTACCAATGCGCAGTCTAACAGCCGTAGCGAAGTGGTTAAATCGTTGAAAAAACAAAAAGGCGAAAAGCTAAACTGTACAGTAAGCACCGACATCATCGAGGAATCGGCAGACTATATGGTAGCTAAAGTGACTCTAAAATTTGAGAACTTCACCAAAACAGATCTGGTTACTTTGGAGCGTGCGGGCAATGACTGGAAAGTATCCAAATCGGTTAATTCGTATAAGTAGTATCCAATAACTGGTGGTTTGTCAGTAATAAAAGACAAACCACTAGTGAATCATATGTTTAAGTTTAGTTTAAAGGCCAGGTCGCGAGATCTGGCTTTTTTACGTTTGGAAATTTGGATTTAAATGACGAAAGGTTATGGTTTTTGCATAATACCATATTTCTTGTTTTGATCGCCTTTGGCATTTGCTCCTGCGTAGCTATCTAAAATCCGCATGGTGGCCGCTTTTAGGGAACGTCCGAATTCCGTGGGATGATAACCCGGTCCAGTAAAAAATTCCACCTCATGATTGATTTTTGAATACCATACTCTTCCTACATCCTTGGGACCTAGGGTATCTGGTCTCGTTATTTTCACAAATCCCTCGAGTTTGTTTTTATCTAAGCCTATCACTTGATAAGGCTGTGTCTTACTCTGACAATCTACCTCAATATATTTTTCTCCATTCCAGCACATGCACTCTTCAGGCGTCAGAAAATGTACGGTAGTCAATATTGCCAATACCAAAAGTGCTACAGCAGAAAACCTCAATACAAGTTTATTTTTATTGAAAAATGATCGGGGATCATTTTGTTGACTCGCATTTCCTTTATTGTTGTTATCTAAAATTATCTCATCCGAATTAATTATATCACTTACAGGTCGAATTTCTTCTGTTTCTAAATTTTCACTGTTTTCATTTTTACTATCACTTGAACCAATAATGTCTTCGATTTGATCTTCCGATTTTGTTGGAATGATATCGGGTTTATATTCAAAAATACTCACGCTACAAGTTTCTTCAGGAAATAGAGATCCTTGCGGATGATCGGGTGGTATGTCAGAGGCTAGCTCATTTATATCATTGATTTCAACTCCTAAGTGGTCCGAATTTTTGTCGTAAACTAATTTGTCTGCGTCGTCTTGGTTAGGAGGGGTAAAAGTATCATCGTGAATGTCGGTATCATCGATTGGAGCAGCATCATCTGTTTGGATTTCGTTCCAATAATTAAAGTCGTAAGGCCGCCGTTGAAAATTAATCAGTACAGCGAGAAATTTTACGACATCTCTGTCTGGGCTGCGTTTTGTATCTCCAATGATAAAATTTCTTAAAGCCCTGAATTTATCAGTATCCGAATCTTTAACTATTTCCCTGAGTGACTTACCAAGTTGCTTTTGTAATTTCTTTTCATCTTTTTCTCTGAAATAATCAGTAAATACGATTTCATCCGCTTCAGAGAGCCCTTTCTCGAAACATTGTATAGACCAATTCTTAAGGTCTCCTGCTGAAGGCCATTCGCGGGAGAAATCAAGCTGTCTGTTTTTCTTTAAATCTAGGTAGCTGTCTCTTACAGCTTTTTGAAAATTCTCAAACATGATTCCAAAATTAATATCTATTCAGTAATGAAAATACGGGAAACCGTACGCTTGATAGCGCTATAAATCATCTCGACCGTTTGGAAAAATTTGGAAAACCTTCCAGAGTTTTTGAAACATTATGAAACATCATGAAATGTTTTGAAGCATTGGAAGTATTTGATAAAAAGGGTTTTAACAGCTATAACTTTGTTCTCGAAGTCAGGTGATAGATCGATTAAAATATAAACTAAGATACTAATCTGATTTCACAATGAGAAGATCTCGCGGTAGTCTTTAGCCGGTTTGGGAAGCAGCTTCTGCCTCCCGCGATTGACACTCTTACTTCCCAAAAAATTCAGAAGGCCTTCTGAAAACATTTGTAGCAATCCCGTGCATGGTGCACGGGGCCTACTCATTTTTTCAACTTTTTAAATTTTTTGACTCATGTGGAGTTTAATATTATATTTTTTATTTGGAATTGGTCAACCGTCTAATTCACAACCAAACGCAGGAACACAAACAGTACAAACGGCAGACACACCACCGCCAAATCCAGGTGATGGTGGAGATAAAGGAAATCCACCACCGAAAGGTTAATTTTAATAGTAGAAAAGAGAGTTGATGTAAATCACTCTCTTTTTTTAGTTGTAGTTGATTTAGATAAGTTTTTTGGATAAATTAGAAAAAACTTAGCCGTGCGAAAACTCATTTTATTCCTATTTTCCATTTTAGCTATATTCTCATGTTCTGATAAGAAACATGGCAAGCTAAAAGGGGAAAGTCGAAATTACTACTTAAAAGCGTTGTCATTCTATAACTTAGGAATGTATGATAGTTCGTTCGTTTACCTTGAATTGGCGAAAGAACAGGCATTTAAAGAAGGTGATAATTTGACGGTTGTAAGAAGTTTAATTCTTATTGGAATCAATGAATATGATCAGGGTGATTTTTTTGGGGCACAAGAAACATCTCTAAAATCAATCGAATTTCTAGAGAAGAGTAATTTAAAACAAGACACATTGTTGTCCTTTGCTTATAATACTATTGCTAATTCGACGGACGAAATGAAACAATATAATAAAGCTATCCCTTATTATCATCAGGCTATAAAATATTCAACTAATCCCGAAAATACATTAATGTATAAAAATAATCTTGCTGTCTGCCTAAGAAATGCTAAACGTTATGCGGAATCAATTAAGCTTTCCGAAGAAATCTTGTCAAAAGTCCCAAGTGGAACAACGGACTACGCCAAGTTTTTAAATAATTTAGCCAAAACAAAATGGATTGCAGACAACAGCTATAATCCCGTACCGGATTATCATAAAGCTTTAACGATACGGACTAGTCAAAAAGATCGTTGGGGTCAGAATTCAAGTTATGCGAGTTTAGCTAAATATTATGACCATAGAAAACCAGATTCATCTATTTATTATCTACATAAGCAATATGAAATAGCAACTGAAATAAATAGCGCAGATGATAAATTGAATGCCTTGAGAGGATTGATTCAATCAAATTCCTCCAATTCTCAACGTTATCTGTCTACCTATTTGGCACTCAACGACAGTATCCAACAGGCCCGCGCCGCCGCCAAAAACCAGTTCGCCCTGATCCGCTACGAAGTCGAAAAAAATAAAGCCGATAACCTGCGGTTGGAAAAAGAAAATGCCGAAAAGCAGAACCGGCTTGTCAGACAACGTGCAATTACAGGTGCAAGTATTTTTTTACTCCTGTTAGCTGTTGGTGGAGGAACGCTTTGGTATAAACGACGCAAGCAACGTCTAGAACTCGAAGCACAGAATCGGGTTAAAGAAACACAGCTGCATCTTTCTAAAAAGATCCACGATGTCGTGGCCAATGGCATCTACCGAGTGATGTCGGAAATTGAACATGGTGATGAGGTGGACCGCGACGGTGTGCTCGATAAACTGGAAAATATGTACCACCAGTCGCGCGATATCTCGCATGATGTTGAGCAGAAAACCATTACAGAGACGCCTTATAACGAGCAACTGGCCAGCTTGCTCAAATCCTTTGCCGCTGACCATCGGAAGGTATTAATCGCTGGTAATGACGCCGAACAGTGGGACGAAATCAGCAAACGTATCAAGGATGAAGTAAAGCATGTGCTTCAGGAGTTGATGGTGAATATGAAGAAGCATAGTCAGGCGGAACAGGTCGTCGTACGTTTTGAAATAACAGACCAAGAGCTCAAGATATTCTATAAAGATAATGGTGTAGGAATCCCACAAGAAAAATCGAATGGAAAAGGTTTAGCAAATACGGTTTCCCGTATTGAAAGCCTGGGTGGTAAAATTACCTTTGTCAATGAACCGGGAAAAGGGCTCAATATCACGACCGTTATCCCATTATAAAAAGACAATAATGTATGTTTAAGAAAGTACTCATTGCCGAAGACCACGAGATAGCCAACATTTCTGTGCAGAAAACCTTGCACGACCTCGGTATTCACAATACCAAATACGTTTATTATTGCGACCATGCACTGAACTGGATCAAAAATGCGATCCGCGATGATGAACCATATGACCTACTCATTACGGATATCGAATTTGAAGATGATGATAGTCCGCAGGAGATAAAAGATGGGCTTTCACTGATCAAAGCTGTCAAACTTGTACAACCAGATATCAAAGTTATTGTCCTGACGGCCAAGGACCGTTCGTCCCTGATCAATGATATGTTCAAGAACAATGAGATTGATGGCCTTGTTCGCAAAGCGCGCCGCGATGGCCAACATCTGCGCGAGGCATTGCAAGCTGTTGATCAGAACCGAACGTACCAATCGCCCGACAGTAAAAAATTTATTCAGGAGCAGAACTCGCATGAATTTACGCAGTTTGACCTGCATATCATTAAACTCTTGTACGAAGGTGTTTCTCAAAAAGAGATGCCTGAATATCTGCAACAGCGTGATATTCGTCCGTCGAGCCTGAGTAGTATTGAGAAACGGCTCAATCTCATGAAGGATGTACTTGGATATACTAAAAACGAACAGCTTGTTGCATACTGTAAAGAATTAGGCTTCATATAAATAATCTCTTATATAGGATTACGGTTTTCCGTAAAGACTCTTGGGGGTATCGTGCTACCTTTGTGAAAGCAAGATAAATAACGAGGTAGGAATATTTGCTGAAAACGATATCTACTGCATTCAAGATCTTTAATGCCATATTTTAACCAATAAGATGATGAGAAAAGGCTATCGTAGGATAGCCTTTATTTGTTTCATGATTATATGTGAAGGCTAGGCTTATAAGCGGCCTATCTGAATGCACTACTTTTAATCAGCCGGATTTGAAAAGGTATTTATTGAGTTTAGCGCATAGTAAGCGATCCCATTGTCAGGATATTGTTTCAGAATTTCTTCGTAGAGCGCTTTTGCTTTTTCGGCTTGCCCGGCCTGCACATAACAGAATGCAATATTACAAAGTGCCATTTCCCGATAACACATTTTTGAGGCACTCAACATCGTCACTGCACGATACTTGTCTACCCATGCGTTTCTAGTAAAAAAATCAAGACTCAGCTCAAAATGTTCTAAAGCCGCTTTGAAATCCTTCTGTTTGATAGCCTTCATTCCCTTGTTGTGGCTTGATGGAATAAGCTGTTGCAACAAAATAAATAACCCAGAAAATAAAATCACACCTATGAAAATTCCATGTTTTTGGAATAGAATTGTAAAAAATGCTATAAAAACAGCCCACACCAAAATGATGATTAGTATAGCTGACTGGGATACTTGCCGAACAATAGGAACATTTGCGCTCATACCGATGAATATATTGTTGGTTTTTATTTTTCTAAAGGTACTAAAATTTCCATAATTATATCGTTCGGACATTGTTTTACACGAAGTGATCAGGTTCTCTTCAGTCCATTCTTATCTTAATTATCGCTTTACGGCTTCCCGTAAAATCATGCGAAGTCTGTCAGCTACTTTTGTATTAACCATTACGAGTTAGCGATTATTAATTGGATGTTCAAATGAAAAGATATTTTTACATACTTGACGGTAAAAGGATCGGTCCGCTATCCTTTGAGGAAATTAAAGCCACCGATATTTCTGAAGAGACATTGGTTTGGTACGAGGGATTGGAAAATTGGCAACCTGCCGGTGAGCTGGAGGAATTTTTATATCTTTCCTTTCCGCCGGAAGAAACAAAACCTATTGTTGAAGACTCTTTAGATTCAATCGAAATCATTGAGCCATTAATCCAAGACGAACCTGTTTCCACGCAAGAAGCCATTTCCGAAAATGCTGTTATTGCAGTAGACAATGCACCCGCAGTTTATCAAAATAGTGTTGAGAGTAAATTGAAGGCCTACACCTCTTCCATGAATCAATATCATGGTATTGACGATCCATTCGCTAGCGCGCAACATCAATTGATTTATCCGAAGCAAGCTATGTTCTCAAATCCATTTGGGTTTAAAGGAAGAATCAGAAGGACTGAATACTGGCTCAGTTATGTAATCGCCTATATCTATTTTTTGCTTCTTGCCGCAGTAACGGCTAGGATCGAGCGAGTATCGGGTGGGGGCGGTGCATTCTTTTTATTTATACTACCTTTTTACTGGTTCCTCATAGCCCAAAATACCAAGCGCTGTCACGATCGTGGAAACTCCGGGTGGTTCCAGATTATTCCTTTTTACGGCCTTTGGATGGCATTTGGCGAAAGTGACAGATTCGTAAATGACTACGGGCCCAATCCCAAAGGCGATAATTTCCAAACAAGATTTTAACAAAACCATATTAGATAGATGAAAAGGATTTCTTTAATTGCTAATTCGAGCATTCAATATTACAAATATGAGGTAAATATTGATCTTGAGTTTGGCAAGGAAAATAGATTTTATTACCACCAACCATTCGATACCAATTTTTTCGATTTTATTCTCGATCCCTTATTTAAGATTACGAAGGAAGGTACTGAGAATTATTATCGTTTACAGGAGCTGATCGATAAGGGATTTGTTATCAATAAGCGTCTCAAAGATGAAGCTGATTTGAGTACCTGTACAGGTATCGTTACTGAAGTCTACGAAGAAAGTAATCTGAAGCAGACACTTAAGCAGTACCAAAATAAATGGATTCCGTTGCCTTTTTTTAAGGAGAACGCCATTAATAGAGACTTGCTGTATCCTACAGATTGGGTCCGCGTGTTTTTTACTTGTGATGAAGAGTTTTCACTGGCAAAAATCGTCATTGCCGTAGATACGTCTTTAGCTAGAAGTGAAAATGATAAAACTGGTCCTCAGTTGAGCAATAATCCGGATGAGAATGTTTTCAGACTCCAGTCTGATGAAATCAATCTGAGTAATTTCTTATTTACGCAGGACAACTCTGTTGCATGGATTGATCGGTATTTGGCCGACTTATTTTATGATAAAAATGAAGAAGAAAGATATACACATCCGATAAAAAAATACATCGCCAAATATGTTCTTCTGATGAAGTGGCTGGCTGCTCAAACGGAGTCACCCGAAATTCAGCTCTTTACGGATAATATCAGAAAGAAAACTGTAGATCTCGTCATTGATATCGGCAATTCGGCTACCTGTGCGCTTCTATTTGAGAATAAGGATGATGATAGTTTTGACTTTGATAGCGTTAAGAAACTTATCATTCAAGATTATACCAATCCGCATCTGGAATACAATAACTCATTTCCGATGAACATGATGTTTAGCGAATCTAGTTTTGGAAATATTGATAAAGATAATTACCACAACAATAAATTTATTGTTCCCAGTTTGACCCGTATTGGTTTTGAAGCAGAAAAATTGATCCATTCAGCAAGTACAAATCTAGATCTTGGTTACGAACTAAAGACTTACAACTCGAGCCCGAAACGCTATTTATGGGATGATCAGATAAGTGACCGCGAATGGGAGTTTCAACCTCTTAAGACTAATCGGGTAAAGAAAGTGTATCTGAATGGCATATCAGAGCAACTGAGCCTAGACGGTAGCTTAAAGAGTTCGCGAGAGGTATTTGGTGCAAAATCGATGTTTTCAAGGGCTTCTCTAATGAAGTTTGTTTTTCTGGAAGTATTGATGCATGCGCACGTGCAGATCAATTCTTTTAAGTTTAGGGAAGAACATGGCGAGATGACCATGCCAAGGACAATCAAAAGGATTACGATATCATGCCCTACTGGTATGATCCAGCATGAGCAGATCGCGCTAAGACAAGCGGCAGCAGAGGCGTGTGAATTACTGGATGGATACCAACGATTCTACTTTGATCAGGATGAAAATACAAACTGGTTTAAAAAACCGGAGATTATTCCATCTATCCAGGATATATCCAAGACCCTCAGCCAGCTGGAAGATAAAAAAGATTGGATGTATGATGAGGCAACCTGTAGCCAGCTTGTTTTCGTTTACAGTCTCTTTTCGAAAAAATTGCGGAATAACAATTATGTGATTGACCATTTTTTATTCAATAATAAGAATACGTTAAAGATTGCTTCCATTGATATCGGCGCGGGAACAACTGATATTATCATCAATCAATATCAGCTTAAGACCTCAAATAAGATTCAGGAATTGATTCCCCAACCGCTATTTTGGGATAGTTTTAAATTGGCAGGAGATGATCTGATGAAGGAGTTGATCCAAAAGCTGATTATTCGCAGTCCCCTAAAAACGGATGATTCGGCCATTGAAGGATTAGAAAATTATGGGAGATTAAAGGGAATTATAGACATCCAAAGTCGGATCAACGGATTTTTTGGGGAGAACTCCAATAATATGGGCTATCTCGCAAAGATGATGCGCAAATCATTTGTCCATCAGGTAGCACAGCCTATTGTACTTAAGTACCTACAACAGGCCAATCAGCAAGAATCTTTTGAAATGTCTTTCGAAGAAATAATAGGGCACAAATTTGAAAATAGTGCACTTGTCAACTATTTTGAGCGGATAATAGGATTTAATTTTTTGGAAATCCGATGGACAATATCGGCTAAGGTCGTCAATGAGATCGTTTCTAGTGTATTTGAGGGATTGGTTCGTCAAATGTGTCTGGTGATTAACCAGTTTGAGTGTGATTTTGTGGTCCTGTCCGGAAAGCCTGCATCCCTGCTTAGCTATGAGGAACTGTTCAAAAAATTTCTGTTTGTTTCGCCGACCAATGTGATCAATCTCAATAATTATTGGATCGGAAAATGGTATCCGTTTGCAGACAATTTGGGGAATGTTGAAGATCCCAAGACGATTGTTGCCGTGGGGGCAATTATCGCTTTGATGGCAGCCAAATTGAAGAAGATACAGGACTTCAATTTAAATACAACCGAGCTGATCAAAAATCTGAGTTCAACGGCCGATTATATTATTTCTAAAGTGGAGAATAGAAAAGAAGTCATATTGACTCCACAAAAACATGAGCAGACTTTTTTGCTTAAATCAATTCCTTTTGAGTTTGGCTATGCGAAATATCTATCGCGCAACTACACCTATTCAGGTCTCTATAGATTAAGTATTGATCACAGGCAGATGGAAGAGGTAATCAAGAACCGTTTTGTCGGTCGCGATGAGTCATTTTATGAAGAACAGGTCGATAAAGAGCGGGGTGAAATATTACGACATCTACCGTTGAAGGTGACCATCGCCCGAGATTGGGATGAAAGTAAGGAAATATTGAAGATCGAACATATCGAAGATAATGAAGGGAATGAGAAGCCGGGGCGTTTCTTCCAGCTCCATTATCAGACCTTGGATAGTGTTCAGGGATATTGGTTAGATACTTGTGAATTCGTTTTATAGAAAAGAAATGTCGAATAATTATTCTGAATTAGAAATCAAGCTTATCGAGGAATTTATTTCCGGTAAGATCGATCTTATACAGGGATCGATTCAATGGGCTGACAAAAATCTAAAGTATGAAGAACGTAATAAAGCGCTCCTCAGCTTGAAGAACAGCTTGAATACCATAAAAAAGGTTCAGGGCAATATCGGTAATAAACCGGTCATCGCTGTCTTTGGGGCAAGTCAGGTGGGAAAATCCTATCTGATCAAAAACCTGTTGAGCGATACAAACAGGCCCTTTGAGATTGAAAATGACGGTAAACAATATGATTTCCTAAAGCAAATAAATCCGCCGGGAACTGGTGCCGAAAGTACGGGCTTGGTCACTCGATTTACGATTGATCAAGATCCCTCGTTCCCAGATTTTCCAATAAAGGTGAACTTGCTTGCAGCAAAAGATATACTATTGGTGTTGCTAGATGCTTTTTTTCTGGATCTCAAGAAAATTACTTCCTTTCCTTCAAAAGGGGATTTTGAAGCACATCTTAAAAAGCTGGAGCTTGAGGAAAAAGGAACTCAGCAGGATTTTTTAACCGAATTCGATGTGCTTGAGATTAAGGAGTACTTTGAAAAAAATCTTTCACAGCATACCATCTTGTTTGAAGGTCTTTATGAAACAAGGTGCTTCGAACGTATAGGTCGCATTATACATCATTATGAGGCTACAGATTGGTCGCGCATATTTGATATCCTCTGGAATAAGGAAATTCTATTGACAGATCTTTTTATCAACTTGATCAATAAGCTGAAATTGGTACAGTTTGCACGCCATGGGTATATCAAGTTTGAAAATGTCCTGCGCGAGGGGGGAGCCATTCTTGATGTCAAACGCTTGGGCGAACTCAGTGCCGATTCTGGAAAGGGCAGCACAATTTTCAAGTTGACGAATGGTGCTGAGGTTCAGATTGAGGTCCCTGCATTGTCAGCGCTGATTGCCGAACTTGTTTTTTCGATTCCCGAAAGACTAGTCGAATCCAAAGAGTTTTTAAAATACAATGATTTATTGGACTTTCCGGGAGCCCGTAGCCGTTTGGCATTGGATCAATCGGATATCTCGACAAAGAATATTGATGCCATGTTATTGCGGGGTAAGGTCTCTTATCTTTTTAATAAATACTCTCTTGATTTTAATATCAATAATCTCTTGTTCTGTACCAATGACAAGCAGCTGGAAGTCAACGAAATTTCATCGCTGTTATACAACTGGATCGAGAACAATGTAGGCGGGAGTGTCGAAGAACGATCAAAATCACTTCAAGAAGCAAGCTTGCCGCCATTGTTTGTCATCTTTACCTTTTTCAATAATCAGATCAAGTTTGACACCACAAACGACGGTGAATACCTGGAATCTGCTGAAAAATTAAACTACAAATGGCACACGCGTTTTGAGCGTTTCTTTGAACAGGAGATCGTTACGCAGTCGCGTAACTGGCATACAAAATGGACAAGCCAGGAAAATCTGTTCAAGAATTTCTATCTGTTGCGCGATTACAAGTATTCAAACGATACGTTTGTCGGATTTGAACAGGCAGGGGAAGAGCTCGCAATCCATCCCGAAAGGGAGAATTTTTTGAAAGTCATGAAGCAGTCCTTTACACGCTATGGTTTTGTCCAAAATCATTTCCAGGATGCTGAAAGAACATGGCAACACGTTGCTACCATCAATCATGATGGGTCTGCGTTGATTATTGAATCCCTGGCGAAGGTATCGGGGAATAAAACCAAGATCAATCATAACCTTCAAAAGTTAAACACAATCCTGACCAAGATACAGCGGGACCTCGAACGTTTTATTCATAAGGATGATGTCACTGTGATGCGCGAAACGCAGATGCGTCAGGTAAATCAGTTTCAGTTGGCATTTAACAGTGCCTTAGTAAAAGATCTTGGCTTGTTTAACGCCTTTATAGACTGTCTTTCGATTAACCCGAATGATATTTTTCAGTTGCTGAATGAACATATGGTGGTTGATACAAGTCGTCGCATATTGGATGAAACCACACAGGAGTCCATTCTATTGGTTCAATATCCGGAGCTCAAACAGGCGAAGTCGAAAGCAGAAATGCTGACCATTCTGCAAAAGCATCTTTGGCTTTCATCGCATGAAGCTGTTGAAGGCTTTTTAAAAGACAGTGGTATCGAAATCGCTGAATTATTTCAGCAGGAAGAGACCAATTCATCAAAATCTGAGTATTACGTTCAATTGATTATCGAATCTTGGTTAATGAAGATCAACAACTTGGATCAGTACAGGGATTTCATCGCGTATGGACTGAATAGAAACAGTTTGATTTTCGTTGTGAGCTACTTTAAGGAACTGCTTAAAAAGCGAAATGTCGCCAGCAAAATGGTCAGATTGTTAAATGATATCATTTCTGAGATAGATGTTAACCATGGTTATGAAATATTTTTGACCGAAACCTTCTCCCTGGTGATCAATGAACTGATTTTTAATTTTGATGTGAGCTACTTTACGGAAGAAGAGAAAGAGGAAGCCAGAAACATCTTGGTTGCTAATCCCAATCGATTTTTTGAACGAAAACTTGATACATCTCCCAGCGCGGTATCTGCTTTATTCGACGCCGAAAATATTGATGTACGCGCAATAGCACTACAGAAGTACAACAAATGGATTGAATATTTACGCCTTTCACTCCTTGTCAATGCAGGATATATCGATTACGATGAGCAGGCCAATCAGGAATTAAAATTATTGGTCGAACAGTATTCACCTTTTCAACTGGTTTAAAAATGCAAAAATTTCATTCAATAGCAACGGATAGGTACATTCCATTATCGTTTGACAATGCTTATCTGTTTAGTCAATACGATAGAATCAGTAATTTTTTGGTCTTCAACCTGGATAAAAAGTACCGGAATTTTTTGGCTAAACCGGTCAAAAACAACTATGATATTGATTGGTACAGCATACATATGGGCCTTCAGCCGGTAGAGCATTCGTCTTATCGGGAATATGGTCTCAAACAATATTGGCTAGTAATGGAGGAACTCCAAAAACGTATCGAAGATCTTATGCGGAATAGAGACGCCAACGTACAGTATTGGGGGGCAATTCTTCAGACAGTTTTTAATCCAGAGGACAATCTTATTTTCACCAATGGGCATGATATCTGCATCATCTGGGGCTGGAAGTTTGAGAATAACCAAAATCGGAAACCGCACCTTCTTGGTGATAGCTTTCAGGAGTCAATTAGTCCGGAGGATACCCCATTGCCCCCACAGATTCCGGATATGGATCCCCCAATCGCTGATATTAGTGCACCAAAACAATCTCAAAACCTGGAGCCTGTACCTGCAATTGAACCCCCCATTTCATCGCCGGTTGCCCCCGAGGAGTATTTTATGGCTGATGTCAAAGAAGAAAATATTGATGTAGAAATAGCCAAGAAAGAAAGTTTTCTGGCCTTTCTAAAATATATAGCGGTGACTTACTGGTGGGTGCTGATCGTACTACTGGTGCTGATCTGTTTAGTATTCTTTTTTAAATCTCTAATCCACAGATCGTAATGGAACATGTAAAAAACAAATCTTTTGCCAACAACTGGTGGCTATTTTATCCCCTATTGTTTCTGCTTATCGGTTTGCTTGTGTATGCCTTGTTATGGAATCCTGAGAATACGATAGAGGTTCTAAGACAGGAACTGAACGATTGCCGGGATAACCATGCCGCTTCTTCTACACGACCGGTTGATGGGGACGACAATACCTTACCTGGCAATATTGATTCGCTGCAAATAGGGGAACTTGATAAAAATCGGCCGCTGCCAGGGGACGACAAAAAAGCTGAAAATACGATCGTTAACTGTGATGCAAAAGTAGAGTCCGGTGGTCAGGGAGTCACCAAGACCAAGCATATCCTGGGCGATCAATCGGGACGCGTCATTTTGCAGTATGATACGAAAACAATCCCAGATGAGATCAAAGTGTATTACGATGGTAAACCTATTGCTCATACAGATGGACCTGTTTCTGGAGCCGGCCAGCTGGAATGGATTTATGAAGTTGCTCCTGGCAAACCCAAATATTGCTATGTGGAAGTTTCAGCACCGACACCCCGTACTGTTTGGGAGTACATTGTTAATTGTCCACTTTAATAAAGACCGATGAAACAGTCAAAATACCCCTTTTATTACTACATGGTCCTGGTCTCTTTTGTATTGCTGAGTGTACTTTTTTGGATCTTTTGCCTTACTGCTGGCACCTCGGTAAGACGAGGCAAGGTCCAGGCGACGCCTACAGGGCATAGACATACTACTGCTTCCATGGTGCAGACAACCTCCATGGCGCACTTAGATCCGCCGCCGGTGGGCCAGCCTAATCTTTAATATTTGAATCTAGAAGTAAAGAAAATTTAGCCGATATGAAACAAGAGAATTTTTTGTTTGTGGATGTGGTTTCATCCATTTTCCTCCTCATCCTGTTACTCTGTAATTTCTTTGGAATGCTCTATATGACAGAGGGTAACATGTTGATGAGCCTAGCCGTCAGCCTGATTATTGTAGTCTGTTATTATTTTGTGTTGCAGCTGCTGAAACGGAATAAAGAGCGTATGCTCAATCAAGGGTATCTGAAGAGTACCGCCAGTTTGTTTTTTATTGTATTCGTTGTTTTTGGTCTGATCAGCTATGTCTTTATGATCCATTTGGTGAATATTGAGAAAAACAGCAAAAAGGCAATTCAGAAAGAAGCGGATGAAAAAGTGTTGCTTGTGAAAGATTTAACCACACAATACGATAAACGCGCAAATGAATCGATGCAGACTTTTGAGGCGCTGTTTAAAGGTAAGTTACAGGCCTATAAAAATCAACGAACAAATGTACTGCGCAATGAATTGGGAAATTCACCTTTTAACCTGCCCGAAGCCATATTGAACAGTCCGTCCGCAAGTATTGACGTGTCGGCAAGTACCAATGCCATATTGAATGCTTATCAAGTTAAATATAACAACAACCATAAGTTGTTGGACAGTTTGGTATTCAAAAAAGCAGATAGTTATAATCAGATCTTTCAGCAATGGGATAGGCTTAGTTTGGCGACAAACTACGTTGCCCTGAACGATTTTGTTAAAAGTAGCGCAACGCTTGTGAATGAAAAAATCAAGGAACTACCCGTTGACAATGAACCGATCAAAGTTACGATCAGTGAACGGAATTTGCCCTTGGACAGCCCGATTGCATTGGCGAAGATCTATTCGCCCGATTATCTCCTCCCACTGATTATTATACTGATTATGCATGCCTTTATTTTGATCCCCTACTTCACGTATCGGGTGCGGAAGTATAACAGTCCCCGCTTAAAGGACGCTGAAGCAGAAATTATTAATCGAGGTGGAACAATAGAACTTTAATACCTAAAAAGATGGATAAGCATAAAAAACAAAATATTTTATCGAACTGCAATATGGTTCCATTGCCTGCCTTAGATCAAGCTATCGTGGGCGGATTTATCGAATTTGATGAATTGGAACAGCATGGTCTGACCAGGGACAAATTGAAAGAGTTGCAGCTTTTGGATGATAGTCGGAATGGCAAAATTGTTTTACCACCTCCGATCCCAGGTTTGCCAACTATTGATGTCGAGCTGCCGCTGATGCCGTCAATGCCAAGAATACCTCCGTTACCTACCATGACCAGTCCGAGTGCTCCGATTCAGACCAGTGAAACATTGCTGGAACAAATCAAGAACAATGAAATTTCTGCCGACGATATCAAAAAGCTTATCGGGGAGAAGAAACTGACGTTTGACTATCTTGAAAGTATTGGTGTCGAAAAGAGAGTGGTTCAGGCATTGAAATTCTATAGCAGTGCCTCTGCTATTACGATCTTTAAGCGAATTGAGGATCTGCCACCCATGGAAAGCGGACGGACAGATCTTTATATGGTGGGTATGCCCTTTTCGGGTAAATCAACGATCTTGGCAAGTCTCATCAAACATTCCAATAAGCAGGGGATATTAATGCACGATAGCTATAATCCAGATGGGAATAAATATTTGGAAACCCTGAAGAGAAATTTAGATTACGGTGTATTGCCGATACGTACTGATAGCGCAAGTTATAATTATATTGCGACTTCATTTAAAGATCAAAAAGGTACAACCCATCCCTTCAATATTGTCGAAGTTCCGGGTGAAAATTATGTGAAGATCTTTAATCAGGGCTTTGACAATTCGGAGATCCCCCAATTTATCAATTACGTAAAAAGCAATAATAAAAAAATATTGGTTTTTATTATTGATGCCATGTCACATGACAAACGTTTTGATGATGAACAATTCTTTGGAGCATTAGACCAAAGCATTGCCTACACCAATATCATATCCATTTTTAAAGACTCCAAGGTATTGGATAATACCGATGCGGTATATTTTGTGGTCAATAAGTTTGATTATATCAAACAGACCAGATATCGCGATGACGATAGGGCAGAAAGTGAATTGGCCCTCGATTACATGAATCAGGAGTTCCTTTCCCTGATCGAAAACTGTAAGACAGCGCGGGAAAATTCCAGAAACCAATTTAAGATCAAAATACTGCCTTTTTCCATTGGTGATCTTGTTTACGAAAAGATTGTGACTACGATCGAAGATAAGTATCCGCAAGAACTGGTGAAGAATATGTTGGAAGATAGTTTTGTCGTAAAAGGCGGCGCATTTTGGAAAAGATTTTTTTAAGAAATATTTATGGAAAGTACACATTATAGAAATAGAGTGCATCTTATTATCGAACGTACTCTGAATGGTCTGGATTATGAGTATGTCTCGGCCGGACTAAATAAAAATGAATTAGAAAAGTTACAGCTTTCATTTGATGAAACCAGTCAAGTAGGTCAGTTTAATGAGGGGTACTGTTATTCTGTCAAGCGAACCGCCCAGCATTTGATTTATTCGGTTATCAATACGAGTATGAAGGATAATGCAAAGCGTAATGGATTTTTTGCAGTGCGTTTGATTGTTAAGCACAATGAGCTGCTGTCACGTGTCATGCAATATCTATTGCAGATCACCACACAGTTTATAAATCATATGAAGGACGGGAGTTTAAATAATCAAAACTACGATCTTATTCTAGAAGAGGCTGCAAAAGACATCAAACGAGTCAATTGCATTAAACCGGTGATTGATCTGGATAAAACAATATATTATCAGTTTTTGAATCTCACTTTGGATCAGAGTGATGCTTTCAACAACCCCAAATTGGTATATGCGAGCAAAGTCTATTTCCTGGACGAACAGTCAATACAAAATGAGGGCGTCGCTCAACAGTTCGGTTTTCAGTCGGCGCAAAACTTCTTTGGAAAGGTTCGTAAGATTACATTTAACAATACCACTACAAATGGTTTGCGTGTAAAGATCAACGAGCAAGAGGTTAGTTTGGCGAAGGATCAATTTATCATCTGCAAAGATGGCGACCGTGTGCAATACAAGCTTATTTTTGATTCACGTTATAAGGACGTCAATATTTTCGAAGGAGAAGTGGAGGTGCGTCCCGAGGAGATTGTATTGCCTAAACGTCCATTACTGGAACCCGAAAAAAGCTCAAGTGGACTAGTATGGGCCTGGATTATTGGCCCAATTCTAGGGATTGCCATCGGTTACTGGGGGATTGAATTTGCTATGAATGTAATGGGAATAGGACAAAAAACTGAAGCAAATGTAGTTGTAGATTCTATTAAACCGGTTGATAATTTTAGCTTCAAAATCGATACGGCCAAGAGTAAGGCACTGTACCTCGAATTTAGCGATTCCACCTTGCAAGGTTACGTTTTTAATTACAAAGGAAAAGCTGAAGGCTGGAAGTTCTATAAAAAAGGAGAGGAGAAGAATACGAAAAATTTAACCAAAGCCGAGTTACGCTCAATTTTTCTTGATGAGGATCGTATCCTTCTTTTTTGTGATCAGCTTACCGCACAGATTCCAAGCGATATTCCGGAGGATAAGCCTGCCGCGACCAATTCAAGACCGATAGATAGCGGAGAGATCACCAGCGAAAAAAATAATAAAGTAAAGCCGGAGAAGCCTGAAAAACAATCTAGCCAGCCAGCGAAAGGAGGGACCAAAGGCCGTGAATCAAAAGTATAGGGGACTTTATTTTTTGGGAGCTACCCTAGGGGTTGGTTTACTGATTGTTGGTTCGATGAAGCTGATGAGTTCATCTCCAGCCCAGCATGGCGCTAGGAAGCAATCGGCTATCACAATGGCAAGTGGGCATAAAGTGTTGGAAAATAAGATCCAAGAGCTTTCCGAAGACAATGTAAGTCCGGCCCAGTACAACAACTTACTGATCGAGATCAATAATGCAGCTTCACAGAATCTGTTTAATAAAGCGATTCAGGACATGCTGCTTCAGCAGCTCAATGGCAGATATACTCAACTGAGCATCGACCGCAGTAATAAATTGCTTCGTTCGGACCCTGTTAAACAGGCAGAACTTAATATTCTTGTCGCTCATCTCGAAAGTACTTTTGGTCCTACGGCCGAGGTTGCAACGATCAAAAATAAAGTTAAAGCTTTGAATCACTATACGGAAGTCCTGCCACAACGTGTAAACTCATTGATCAATCAAGGTTTCGCGGAATTTGATGAGAGTGGGTATATGGCTTTAATGAATGAACTGGAGCGGATGCCAAACCTAGATGCAAATCTCAAAAGAAAGAAATCTGTTCTTGCCGTTAGAAATACTGGCGTAAGCAAGCTGCAGCAATTTCATCGGAATTACGAAAACTGGAATTTGAACATGAATTTATAAAATTTGATCCTTCCGCTAAACAGTGGCTGTATCAAATAAAAGCTACATAGATTAATCTATAGATATGAAATATTTATTAACCCTTTTTTTAATGGGGCTGGTCTTTTTTTGCTTTGCGCAGGCGACCAACGATGAATTATTGGCCCAGGCCAAAGCACAAATGGATAACGGCTTGTATGAAGAGTCCATAAATACCCTAAATAAAATTCACGGCAAGACGAAAACAAAAGAATTCGTCGATTACTTTATGACCGTAAATTATTTTAAATTACTGGATAATGGCGATTATCCATCTTTTGAGCTCATCAATAAGGTACGTAGCCAAGCCGCTCTGTTTTTGAAAAATTATTCAAAATCGCGCAACCACGGGGATGTCAAAAGGATACTCGATACAATGGACGATTATCCAAAGACACAGCAAAGTTATGACGATACCAAGAATCGAATCTTGCAGGAGAAAAAGACCGAAAGGCAACAGATTTTGCTGACAGCGATCAGGAAATCTTATGAGGTGCAAGATTATGCCCAGAGTTTAGCCAACATTAAGGTTGCCAAAGAATCTGGATATGATGAGAGCCCTGTTCAGTTTTATAATTTTATGGTCAAGTACAAGCTATATGATCAGAGCCCCTCGCAGACATACCATGAAGTAGAATCTATCGTTGCACTTGGAAATGCTATTTTAAGCAGTGACCATAATTCTCTGGCTAAGTTAAGTACGGCCGAAGTAGAAAAGATCAAAAATATTGTTGCCGGATTACCAAAATCGCTTGACGAGTTCAGAAAAAAAGAAGAGGATAAACGTACTGCTGCCTATGCCTTAGCGATGCAACGTAAATTTGATGCGATATCGGACAGCTACAATGCACAGGAGTATGGTAAAGTCATTTCAGCTACAAATGATTTTCCGGACAGATCCCGTGATAATCAAAAAGTGAGCTACTTTCAGGCTATGAGCCGTTACCAGCTGTTTAAAAGAGAGGGAAACTACAGTTTTTCGGATCTATTGACGGTAAAGTCTGCTCTTGAAGGGTATATAACGAAGTTTAATGAGGAAGATTTGACCTCTAAAATTGAGGTATCTGCTGTCTTAGGAGATCTGAACAAAAATTATCCGACTTCGCAATACGCTTACGATGTGATGGTTAAACGGGAGGAGAAGAAGGAGCTGGCGGCACTGCGTCGGGCTAGAAGAAAGCTATTTACCAATATTGGCTACGAGTATGGAAAATTGGCACCAATTGGTCTACGATTTGAAACTGGTGGTGCATTTGTTGGATTCTTTGCGACGTTGCGTTATGGGCTGAAGTCAGATAACCAACTCGATTCTTATTACTTAAGCACGCGGTCGTCCCAACCCAATAAAACAGAGCTTATCGTAGGGCCAAATTTTAAGGTAGTCGATTGGTTGTTGTTGAACATCGGAGCTGGCTATGGAGTTTATTCCCATTTATTTCGTGATGATTACGCAGACCGAGAGGGCCATGGAAAAACCGGTTATATTGGCGGTTACGGCGGGGTGACTTTACGACTTAGTCCGTACGTAAATATCATAGGTGGTGCTTCCATGATGGCTATTGACAAACAGTTCTCTTCTAAAAAATTTACCCAGCCCGAATTTACCGGTGGTATTACTTTTAATATTCGATAAAAATGAATCCCAAAAACTTCAATATACGATATCTCTATTCCCTGTTTATGCTGATACTTCCATGGACATCTTGCGACGATAAAGACAAGTTTGATTTTAATCAGCATAATAAAATTGCGGTAACGACCTTACAGATGACCGGTGTAACCAAAAATGATGCTACGCTGAACGGACGTGTAAATACCAACAATGGAGAGACATTGACACAGGTTGGCATCTGCTATGCTACCCACCAAAAGCCAACAGTGAACAATGAAAAAGTGCTCAAGACAGGCGATCTGGATACAGGAGCGTTTACGCTATATGCTCAAAATTTAAAGCCGGCTACAACCTATTATTTTAGGGCTTTTGCAACCAATAAAAATGGTACTGCCTATGGCGATCCTTTGAGTTTTACTACGCAGAGTGGTTATGTTGCTAAATTGGAAACACAATCTGCAAGCAGTATCACGCGTATTACCGCCGAACTAGGCGGAAAGATTTCAGATGATGGCGGATACCCGGTGATCAGCAAAGGGGTATGCTATAGCAATGTATCATCGTTCCCGACGATTTCAAATGACAAGGTAAGTGTTGATACACAGAGTACTTCATTTAAAGTTAATCTAACCAAATTAAAGGCGGGTACAATCTATTACGCGCGCGCTTATGCCACTTCATCTGTTGGAACAGGCTATGGGCAGGTGGTAAGTTTTACGACACTTCCGCCAATTGTCGCATCAGGAATATCGACCGCGGCGGTCAGTTCAGTTACTTACTCTTCAGCTTCTGTTGGTGGTACTGTTTTGGATGATAATGGATCGACTGTAACAGCCCGGGGTATATGCTACAGCAATTCCAATACTACGCCAAGTGTCAGTAGTGGGACAATTTTGAATATAGGTAGCGGAACCGGTAGCTTCTCTGGTCAATTAACGGGCTTGGTCGTAAATACAAGCTATTATGTACGCGCTTTTGCTACCAATAGCGCAGGTACGGCTTATGGGCCTGTGGTCAGTTTTAAAACTTCGATGCCAGACCTGCCAAGTAACGTTTCAACAGCTACCCCTTATAATGTGACTATGACTTCGGCATATACCGGGGGATATATTGGCTCCGCTGGCGGTGGAACTATTTCTGCCAAAGGGGTGGTTTATAGCAGCAGCAACTCATTACCTTCTTTAACCAATGGTACAAGGGTATCTGGTGGTTCAGGAACAGGTAATTTTTCACTTATACTTTCCGGATTGCAGCAAAATACAACTTATTACGTCCGATCTTACGCTACGAATGAGGCCGGCACGACTTATGGAAATGTGTACACGTTCAAAACATTGTTGCCAAGCCTACCATCAAGCCTGAGTACTTATGGAGCTGTCAGTATCACACCAGGCTCAGCTTATGTGTCGGGTTATATTGGCTCGGCTGGTGGAGGGAATATTTCTGCTAGTGGCATTGTCTTCAGTAGCAGTACATCAAATCCCACTATTGGGAACAGCACATCAGTTACTTTGGGGAGTAGTATCGGAAGTATCGCAACTACATTGACCGGGTTATCCGCAGGTACCAGTTATTATGCCAGGGTATATGCGACCAATGAAGCAGGAACTGCCTATGGCAATCTCATAAACTTTACCACAACGAGATATACGGTACCCACAGGGGTGACAACCTATCAAGTCGGTAATACTGGGAGCACTTATGTTACCTTTAGCGGAGATATCGCTACAGACGGTGGTAGTACATTAACGGAGCGCGGTTTTGTATATTCCACGTCCAGTAATCCAACATTGTCCAGTGGAACAAAGACGACCGTATCGGGCAGTAGTGTCGGATATTTTAGTAAATCGGTCACAGGATTTAATAAGTATACGACTTATTACGTACGGGCTTATGCTACAAATGCCTATGGTACAACCTATGGCTCGAGCGCTGCTTTTTATACCTATTAAAAATAAAAGGGTAATCTGTTCGGAAGATTACCCTTTTATAGACTAATTGTTACTTAACCGTATTGCATCACTTTTAATAAATCCGATCAAGCCTTTGTCTGTTTTTACTTTGGCCCAATTTCCTATATTGGAAAGACATGTCAATTTTTGATTTCTATAGATGGTTGCCAATATGGGAAAATCAGCTGCCGGTCCCTTGCGTAAATCCATCTTTTCGACATTCAATACGACGGTTTTTAAGTAATAATCCTGATTTCCTGATGTGCCGTTGTCGGAGGTTTTTGGTGGTGTTTTTACAGGCTTGTTTTTTTTCTCAATCTTAGGAGCCGATTTTTTGTGCATATCGAGATCACATACGCCGCAGGTACCACCACTGTTGCAGTGCGCACATTTGCTGCAATTGCGACAGGCAGTGCAGTTGGCCGATCCTGTGCAGCGGCCGACTTCGTGTTCTACAAAAGCAAGTGTGCTTTTTGTGGTCTGTGCAGATGCAAAATGCGAAGTTAATGTTGCGGTCAATATCAGTGTAATAGCTTTT
Organism: Sphingobacterium sp. UBA5996; assembly: GCF_002429765.1. Taxonomy (NCBI): domain Bacteria; kingdom Pseudomonadati; phylum Bacteroidota; class Sphingobacteriia; order Sphingobacteriales; family Sphingobacteriaceae; genus Sphingobacterium; species Sphingobacterium sp. UBA5996. Next base: position 13,926 of record NZ_DJAS01000004.1, on the reverse strand, counting down.
ATCATAATTATAAGCGGTTTTTCCAAAGTCCAAGTAGGTGATTTCGCGCATATTTTTGGGCCTCTACCAGACGTTGTTCATATTTAACATTCGGCGGAATGGTCATCAGTACGGCGTAGCCATCCTTCATAATCTTTTCGTTGACAAAGGTGCCATCAGTCAAATAGGCGTAAGCGAGTGTACGCCCATATTGATCCAATGGGTTGACATCAAATTCCAAGCGTACAGTTTGGTTCATAAGCAGTTGTTCTACATATTTCGAGGCCTCCTTTCCATAAGGTTGTTCCTTTTTATGAAAATAATTACGGGGCTCAGGAGCGTCAATTCCGATCAATCTTACCTTGATCTTTTTGCTTTCCCTGTTTACACACCAGAAAGTGTCTCCATCGGAAACCTTGGTGATCTGATATTCGCCTTCGGTTATACCCTTGTCATTCCTCAGGGTTCCACTTGTAAAGGCCGCGAACGGCTGCGTTTGTTTTTCCTTTTTGGGTTTACAAGCGAGTAAAAGAGTTGAAAAGAGACAGACGTATAAAATGTTTTTGTTCATGATTGTACTATTTTATTTTCTTTTCCCTTTTCTTCTTTCGGCTGAGTTTCGGCACCTTTCACAACAATAAGATTTGCCGAACATTAGGGTGAGTACTTTCATTGTGAAACCTTTGCCTTTATAACTTTTTTTTCCTTTACCAGGTTGAATCTCTTTGTTGCACCATGCGCATTGATCATACATGTTTAAGCTGTTTAATAGTAAATGAATAGGATGAATAATATGGTTCAAAATTAAAACTAAGATTTTCGGGTATTTATGGTTTCCCGTAAATAGTCATATTACCGAGTGCCTACTTTTGACTATCAACAATAAAGAAATGTATTGCTGTTTTAGCAAAATCAAATAAGCCATTAATAAAAAATAAAAAACTATGGATTTTAAAGATGAGATTCGTCAATTTGCCAAGCGCGTTGACCGACTTTTACCACAGATCAAAACAGAAGAGGCTACAAAGACATCCTTAGTAATGCCATTTTTGAAAATATTGGGATACGATGTATTTGATCCTTTCGAAGTGCAACCCGAGTTTATAGCCGATATTGGCATCAAAAAGGGTGAGAAGGTCGATTATGCCATTTTACGTGACGATAAACCTGTTATCTTAATCGAGTGCAAACATTATGCTGATGGGCTTGACCCCCACAATTCACAACTGTTCCGTTACTTCCATACGACCGAAGCAAAGTTTGGATTGTTGACTAATGGCGTAGAGTATCGTTTTTATACTGATCTCGTGACACCCAATAAGATGGATGAAAAACCATTTTTCGAGTTCAAGATCATGGACATCAAGGATAATGAAGTCTCCGAATTGCGCAAGTTTCATAAGACCGAATTTGATCTCGAAAGCATATCGAGTGTTGCGAGCGAATTAAAGTACTTTAACGAGTTGACTATTTTAGCAATGGGCGAGATGCAAAACCCTAGCGACGATTTCGTTCGTTTTTTTGCGAAGCAAGCCTATCCAAGTGTTGTTACAGCAAAGGTTTTGGAGCAGTTTACACCATTGGTTAAACGGGTATTCACACAGATAGTCAATGATCAGATCGCCGAAAGACTAAAAAGCGCATTGAAAAAAGAAACTGAAGCCGAAGAAAAGAATACTACAACAGCGGCGGTAGAACCTGAAGCGCTGATTGTCACAACTGAAGAAGAGATTGAAGGCTACTTAATCATTAAATCTATTTTACGTAAGGAGATCGAAGTGGGACGTGTATTTATGCGTGATAATCAATCCTATTGTGGTATCCTGCTCGATGATAACAACCGTAAACCAATCTGTCGTTTTTATTTTACGCCCAATAGACTGCGCATTGGTTTGTTTGACAAAGATAAGAAGGAAGTTAAATATGATCTGGACTCGTTGGATGACATTTACAAACACTCAGAGCAGATTGTTGATACAGTCGTTAACTACTGATTATCCTTAAGACTATGCGCGGAAACCTTGAGAAACCGAATATGTTTTAAAAATAATTTTATCGCCTAGAAATTATGAAAAGATTAATTTTTCTCGCAACACCTTTTTTATTAATGGTAGCGTGTGTAAAGCCTTCTAATGAAGAAAAAGCTAAAGCTCTAATCAAAGAATATATACTTAAGTATGCAAATGATCCTAAAAGTTATGAGGCTATTGAATTTGGATCTTTGGATTCATTGCAATCGACCGAGATGATTGGGACGGGTGCAGAGTATTTTAATCTGCAAAATGAATTTTCAAAAAGTACTGATATGGAGGAAAGAAAAAGAATTATGATTAGGCAACATAAAATATTAAAGGATCGGCAGGGATTTCAAATGATCCATCGATATAGGGCTAGCAATGCATTTGGGGCAAAGGTGCTTTCGGATAATATTTTTTATTTTAATGCAGGTATGGATTCGGTACTCGTCGTAAGAAAACCTGGGGAATAGCGCTCGATAAGAAGTAAAGGCTACAATTTTGTAGCCTTTACTTTATGCTTTTAAGGGGCAGGACAATAATATTAGCCGTTTGGTTGTTCACCACCTAGCGCTTTGTAAGCTGTTAAGATATTTTGAAGAGCTTGCTTTTCTTTTTGAGTTATGGCTCTATCCTTATAGTATTGCTTACCTTCGTGACGTATCTTTGCGTTCTTAGATTTTATGATATCTTCTATCATTTTATATTTTTCCTGATCTACCGGTACGTCATACCATTCCCATATTTGGCCAGCGCCATTATCTGTATTTATTTCACTATAGCTAGGGCTAATAGTATAAGTATCATTATCAGTTTTTATAATATATCTTTTAATAAAGAGCCAATCATCTGCAGTATAATTGATAGCAAGCTGTAACCAGGGTTTAGTGTCTTTTTTAGTTCCAAAATATAAATGAAAGCTATTAGAATTAGTGTATTGAGGAGTTGATTTGTCGGAATACCAGGTGATATTTCTTATGTCATCTGTTTTTTGTCTAAGGCTTTTTATTGCTTCATTTTTTGATCTTTCAGCCTGGGCGATTGCTTTTTCCTTAAGTTCATTATCTTTATTAATATTAAATTCAACATCCTTTAATAATTCTTTCGCCTCTATGGCTTCCTTTGAATCGGGGTGTTTTTCTAATAAAGAATTTAGTTCTGATTTTGCATTTTCAAACGATTTTCCTGTAATCATCCTTTTAGCATTGGATAACAAGTTCGCTGAACCAAATTTAAATTCATTTAATTCTGATTTTAAACTCTGATTTTCGGATTTGAGTTTTTCATATTCATCTTGAGAAATGCCATTGCAGCTGTAGGCGGTTAGTACAATGGCTATCGTAAAAAATCTCTTTATCATATTGCTGTTTTTTATTCAAAAATATCTCATCGATAAAGCGAATAAAAAAGGGAAACCATAAAATTGATGTGGCGTTCGAAAACGCTATCATAGGTTCTAAAAGGAAGAGATAGGGTTATAGCGGTACGGCAATTAGAACTTTCACCTCCTCATTCCCGCTATTCACCGAGTTTTCCCGATCGTTAGTCTAAAGCCGATAGGCTAGGAGCGTGTTGTGTCGTAGTTTTGAGTCAACAAATAAGAACAGATAAACTAACACTATAAAAAAAGACATTATGAAAACGCTAGTAAAAACATTCGCCGCAGCAGCCCTAATCGCAGTATCAACTTTCGCTATGGCAGCTGAAGGACCTGGAGCAAAAGCAACAAAAGCTAATATTAACCTTTCTACAGCAGATTTCGCTTTAGAGCACTACGTTGCGGTAACCACAGAGGGAGAATCAGCAGGAGTAGAGCAGTTATTCGCCGGAGATTTCAGCCAAAAGATCCAAGCTACCAATGCACAGTCTAACAGCCGTAGTGAAGTGATTAAATCCTTGAAAAAACAAAAAGGCGAGAAGCTAAACTGTACAGTGAGCACCGATATCATCGAGGAATCTGCAGACTATATGGTAGCTAAAGTAACGTTGAAATTTGAAAATTTTACCAAGACTGACCTGGTTACCTTGGAGCGTGTAGGTAATGACTGGAAAGTATCTAAATCAATCAATTCGTATAAATAAGAGCCATCTCAAATAAATATATATATGTTGTAGAGCCATATCGGGAGATATGGCTTTTTCCTTTCATTCCTAAACAATATTTCGGATATTTGGACAAAGGCCAGTTTTTAGTTAAAGGATTTTATCATGTCGGATTTTCAGCAGTTAATAGCACAGATCAGAGCATTCAGAGATGCGAGAGATTGGGGAACAGTTTCACAATTCTAAGGACCTCGCAGTTGCATTGAGCATTGAAGCGTCTGAGCTTCTGGAACTTTTTCTGTGGAAAGGAAATGAAGATGCCAATCCTGACAAGTTGAAAAATGAGCTTGCCGATGTACTCATGTATGCGCTATTGCTTGCCGATAAGCACGGCCTTGATGTTAAGGAGATCGTGGAGGACAAGATGAAACTCAACAATGAAAAATATCCTGTAGAATAAGCCAAGGGAACTGCTAAAAAGTATAATGAACTGTAATTAATAACGCATGTCAGAATTGGATATTAAAGAAGTTCATATTGTTCCCGTCGGTAGCGCAGGAGAGGTTAAGGATACAGATAGCAAACTAGATTTTTATAACAGCGCACTTGTTTATCTGCTCAACGATAAAAGGTCAATCTATATCGGTGAATCTATCGATATCAAGAACCGCTTTTCAAGCCATAATAGACACGACAGCAAGAAAGACCTTTTAATACGACATGCGATCTATTCGCATTTGTTCAACAAATCCGTTACCCTACATTTAGAAGCATTTCTGATCAATCTTTTCTCAGCAGAAAAAGGTCTGAAACTGATCAACCTTGGCAATAACGGGCACTACTATCACCAGAAGAAAGAATATGAGGTATTGTTTCCACAGATCTGGAAACAACTTGAAGAACTTAAAATAGCGCGCACGTCTACCAGTCTGCTATCATCGACAGCCTTCAATCACGTTTTTCTTCAATCTTGTTAAAAAATCTGAAACTTAAGTTCCGAAGAGAAAATACCAGGCTTGCTATTATATGTAACTTCCGTGACAAAATTTCCAGTTCCATCTCTAAACTATTTACAACAACCTCTCCGCGATCTCCGCCTCGCCAACCACTACACCGCCTTTCAGGTACATCATCCGCTCACCACTTTTATAATCTGTGATTATGTCAAAGTGACCATTACAGGTTCTCATGCGTGAAAGCAATGCTTTCCTACCTGCCCTAAAGCCTTCATGTTTAGTTACGTCAAATACATATTTAGAGCAGCTATGCCTAAATATACACTTACGTCTTCTTTCAGGTGGGATGATCAACCAATACAACCGGATCGCGGTTAATAGGAGAGACTTCATGGCCTTGAAAATACCACCATCTGTCTTGCCGTCGTATATCCAGGTTTATTATTAAAACAACCATTTTCGGCATGTACATAAGTTGTGACGCTTTCTAGTCTTACATAGTTCCATCCTCCTGATGCACCCTGATTAATCAGGTTTTCTAATTGTTCTGCTACTTGATCCGATGTGCCTGTCCTTGGGTCTATCGATGCTACAAAAGGTACTACTTTGTATTCCATAATATCAGTATTTGATTGGGTTAATGATTTAATTAAAGCTATGTAATAAAATATTGAAAATCAATGTGTTTTGAGTTTTATTGCAATCCATTTTACAATATTGTCAATTTTAAGAATAAAAAATTACAGATTATTACGGCTTCCCGTAAAAGTTATGCCTGTGCACCAGGTGGCTAGCTACTGTATTAAAGAACATGTCAAGATGAGGAATGCTTTTGCATTTTATCTGACCTCTGGAGACTGGCTTTTACGAACCAAGATCAGTATTTTTAATACACTGAGTTTTGCCAATGAGCAGTTTTACGATCCTATCAAAGGCACTTTGCAGTTTGATGTGTCCGATCTGGTGCTGATTAAGCCCAGCGGGCGAAATCAGGTCCGCTTGCAAAGGCTGAAAAACAAATTGGATAAGCAAGAGATCGATGGCATCAAAAGATCGATTTTGGCCATTGGCGATGCTCCGGTTGTCTTAGGTGACTGGCAACAATCGGTGTATTTTTTGTAGAGCGGAGGATCTCGGCGAGTCAATTCAGATAACATGATATCAATATGAGTTTTTTACATCCATTTCTCTAAAATCAGGAATAACGGTATTATGCTTGTTTTTCGAAAAGACTTACTTGTTTATGTATTTCTTTATTATCGGCGAAAAACGCCGATNNATCGGCGTTTTTCGCCGATAAATTTAAATAGTTTAAACATGAATATGTATTCTCAGAGAAGGAAAGATGTGTTAAAATTAGTGCCGGAGGGAGCTTTGGTTACCAGATCTTGGCTACAGCAGAATGATCTCACAGGCCATGCGATCGATAATTTATTGAAGAGTCGACTATTGGAAACTGTGAAAAATGGAGTATATAAACGTGAAGGGGCAGAAGTGGAATGGGGGGATATTGTCTATTTCCTGCAGAAACAGCTAGATACAGATCTAACCATTGGAGGCCTATCGGCTTTAGAACTTCAGAAACTGACCCATTATCTCCCGATGTCTAATCAACGCTTGATTCATTTATATGGCCGGGATAATCTTCCCATATGGATAAATAACCTTACAACAGGGATCAAATTTCTTAAGCATAGTTCTGGCTATTTATTTGGTAATAGTTTTGAAGATGAAAGGCCGCTAGCATTACTTGAGTTTACCAGAGCTTTCAGTTGGAAAAATACAAAGGAAGGCTTACGTATATCCATTCCTGAAAGAGCTATTTTGGAAGTGATGAATCAAGTTCCCCAAAATATATCATTTGAACATGCGGATGAATTAATGCAAGGATTAAATACGCTTTCTCCTAGGACACTCCAAAGATTATTGGAACTGTGCACAAATATCAAAGTTCGCAGGCTTTTCTTTTACCTTGCCGAGCGTCAAAATCATACCTGGTTTACAAAACTTCAATCTGAGAAAATAGATTTTGGATCTGGTAATCGTGTGATCGTCACAGGTGGGAAACTAAATAAGAAATATAAAATAACTGTTCCTGATTTTTATGAGTAAGAAAGAAGAATATGCCGAGCAGGTCCGTTTATTGATCCGATTGTTACCTATAATCGATAAAGAAGACTGTTTTGCACTTAAAGGCGGTACGGCTATTAATTTGTTTTATAGAGATTTGCCAAGGCTTTCCGTAGACATCGATTTGTTGTATCTGCCAATGGAGGATCGCGACGCCTCTCTTGAAAATATCAGAGCTGCATTAGCGAGAATAACAGATTCCATAAAGAAATCGATTGCAGGTGCCCAAGTTCAAAATACAACACTACAACAGGATAATTCTTTACGAAATAATAGTTTCACTTAATGATGTTCGTGTTAAAATAGAACTATCTCCTGTTATACGTGGAAGCCTTTTCCCAGCTGTCAGAATGGAAGTGCGACCGCAGGTTGAAAAAGAATTTGGTTATGCTGAAATGCTAGTTGCATCACACCCAGATCTGTATGCTGGTAAACTTTGCGCTGCCTTAATTCGTCAACATCCCCGTGATTTGTTTGATGTAAAACAGTTATACGAAAATGAAGGATTAACGGAAGAATTACGAAAAACATTTCTTGTATTTTTAATAAGTCATTTTCGACCGATGGCAGAACTGCTTAATCCAAACCGAAAAGATATCTCAGGTATATATGAAATGGAGTTTGCGCAAATGGCAGAAATTGAAGTTTCTTTAGAGGAGCTACTTTCTATACGGGAGAAACTGATTGCAGATATCAACAAGGAGATGACTGATAGTGAACGTAAATTTTTACTCTCTGTCAAAAATAAGACACCTGATTGGGCACTCTTAGGATTGGACGCAGCTTTAGTCTCGGAACTTCCTTCAGTGAAATGGAGATTAATCAATTTAAATAAAATGTCAGAGAATAAACACGTGACCGCTTACAAAAATCTAGAAGCTGTCCTATATCCTTAAAGTCAAGCTGAATAGGAGAGATGTGGCTTTTTTACGTCAAAAGGGCCTGATTTTCATCAGACCCTTTCTCTTAGCGTTTATTTGTACAGTAATTTTTATGTTTCCTATCGTTTCCTCTTTTTTGTTTCGTCATCCAATGCTTTTAAAGGCTATTGGATTTTCACTGTACGACGCCAATTTTTATGTTGAACCTTTCTTTCGAAAGGTAGCTTGTAGCCGGTTTGTATTGTAAGAACAACAGTCAATTTGAAATAGTTTTATTGGAGTAATTTTTTTTGATAACTTGATATGACGGCAGCTGTCTCAATAAAGTATTTTAAAAGTACATAGCATTTCAACCGTAGGATTACTGTTATATGAAAAATCGTTATATCGTTACGCCAAAAGACAAAAGGGCAGAAGAGTTATTGGATTTTAATGAAGCTGGAGATCACCATTTGATCCAGTTAGTTCTCTCAGAGTCGCAATTTTATCAATTAGATGCTTTTGGTGTATTTTCAGATTTGAATAATATGCTAGGCTGTTTAATAGATGATTTTGAAGACGATGCTATTACGAATAAGCAACAGTTGGAGGAAGGGTTAAAATATTTAAAAAATGTAAGGTTAAAAGAAGATCGTATTCAGGAGCTTATGGAAGAAATTATTTGCCTGTTTGAAGAAGCTGTGAAAAGGCAAACTGGCGTTTATTTTTTCTTTTAATAGGAACTTGATTATTTTTAAATTGCTAAAATAAAATTCACCTCCCCATTCCCGCCATTCACCGAGTTTTCCCGATCGTTAGTCTAAAGCCGATAGGCTAGGGGCGTATTGTGTCGTAGTTTTGAGTCAACAAATAAGAACTGAAAACTAACACTATAAAAAAGACATTATGAACCATCATGAGTGTATTCAAAAAGCACTCATGATAGCTTTATCATCAAATAAAAAACAAATATTTTCGATAAAAAACGCTAGTAAAAACATTCGCAGCAGCAGCCCTAATCGCAGTATCAACTTTCGCTATGGCAACTGAAGGATCTGGAGCAAAAGCAACAAAAGCTAACATTAACCTTTCTACCGCAGATTTCGCTTTGGAACATTATGTTGCGGTAACTACGGAGGGAGAATCAGCAGGAGTAGAGCAGTTATTCGCAGCTGATTTCAATCAAAAGATCCAGGCTACCAATGCGCAGTCTAACAGCCGTAGTGCCGTAGTTAAACTATTGAAAAAGCAAAAAGGAGAGAAACTGAACTGCACAGTTAGCACTGATATTTTAGAAGAATCTGCAGATTATATGGTCGCTAAAGTGACTCTAAAATTTGAAAATTTCACCAAAACGGACTTAGTTACCTTGGAGCGTGTGGGCAATGACTGGAAAGTATCGAAATCGATCAATTCGTATAAATAGTATTCAATAACTAGTGGTTTGCCATTAAAAGAAGGCAAACCACTAGTGAATCATATGTTTAAGTTTAGTTTAGAAGCCAGGTCGTGAGACGTGGCTTTTTTATGTTTTATTTAAAATAGCGAAGTGCCTCGAGCATAACTGTAGTTATTACTACTCAATTAGCATAATTAAGTAGGGAAAATAAATGATTAGGAGAAAGATCAAGCATAAATGTTTTTTTAATTACTTTACACCATTTTTCAATCGAAAACGTAGGAGTAAGATAAGTAGAAAGAATAGGCGATTTTATTAGAAGAGTCTGTAAATAGATTCCCCAAAAACCTTCTTAGATGCTTGGAAATTGCTTTTAATCGAAAAGTCAAGATCAATTTTATTAGTAAAATTATTAGAAGACCTATTACCATTATGGTGCACACCTATTGGCAAATCGGTAAGCGTATTGTGGAGCAAGAACAGCAAGGCAATATCCGTGCAAGCTATGGTGATTTTGTAGTATCAGGCCTTTCTAAGTATTTGTCAGATGCATTAGGAAAAGGTTTTTCAGAAGCCAATTTACCGAATATGCGGCATTTTTACCAGACCTTCCCCGACTTCGACCAATCCTCTACGCAGCGCGTAGAGAATTTCCAATCCGTTACGCAGTGCGTAACGAAACTTAGCTGGGCAAATACCCGTTTGTAGCGTCTGAGATTATCGGCGGACTCAACTGTATATTGGTGATCGGTATAGATTAATACTTTATATTGTTGATAGGCAATTTCAATCATTTGGACTTGTAGAAGCTTTTGCTAAGCTGAAAGTAGGTAAGGAGAATACGGATGTAATTTACGCCCTTAGTTGGATTTTGTTGAATTTATGCCTCTTAAAAATGGTTGCTTTCTCAATTGCTGTTCGTATTGTTCTTTGCTTATAAACGGCCATAGCTCATGATCTCCTTTATGCATAAATTCTTCAAACTGCTCTTTCCGCTCATTTAGTTTTACGCCATAATGTTGTCCCAAAGTGAGGGCAGTAAATAACAAGTCTTTAAATGAAAACCGTAATAGCGGATTTATATGATCAAAGTAAGGCCACTCGTACTCAAAATCCGAATGTAGGAATAAAATAAACCGAGCGATGTCTTTCAGTTCTTTATCAGAAAGTTGGTGTTTGCCAGTAAGTGTATGATTTTCTAAATCGCTATATAAACACCAGCTTAATTCGAGCATTGGTCTTATGATAGGATCATCAAATTTGACTTGTTTTGAAGAATAATAATGTTCAGGAAGATAACCAAAGGATACATTGTCTAGTATCTCCTACTCAAACTCATCATTGCTAATAAGCCCGACAACTAAATGTCTTAAATGATACGCAAGTTCCTTTCTACGTGCTAAGTCAACCATATTAAAATGTTTTCTTAAAGATAGTAAATTTTCACCTCCCCATTCCCGCTATTCACCGAGTTTTCCCGATCGTTAGTCTAAAGCCTGTAGGCTAGGGGCCTGTTGTGTTGTAGTTTTGAGTCAACAAATAAGAACTAAAAAACTAACACAATAAAATAAAGACATTATGAAAACGCTAGTAAAAACATTCGCAGCAGCAGCCCTAATCGCAGTATCAACTTTCGCTATGGCAGCTGAAGGACCTGGCGCAAAAGCAACAAAAGCAAACGTTAACCTTTCCACCGCAGACTTGGCACTGGATCGCTATGTTGCGATAACCACTGAGGGAGAATCATCAGGCGTAGAGCAATTGTTCGCAGCTGATTTCAATCAAAAGGTCCAAGCCTTCAATGCAAAAAATCATAGCCGTAGCAAAGTGGTTAAATCCTTGAAAAAACAAAAAGGCGAAAAGCTAAACTGTACAGTAAGCACAGATATTATCGAGGAATCGGCAGACTTTATGGTGGCTAAAGTGACGTTGAAATTTGAAAACTTCACCAAAACTGATCTGGTTACTTTGGAGCGTGTAGATAATGATTGGAAAGTATCCAAATCGATCAATTCGTATAAATAGAATTTTACAACTGGTGGTTTGCCAGTCATAAAAAGACAAACCACTAGTGAATCATATGTTTATTAACGCCACGTCGAGAGATGTGGCTTTTTTGTGTTATAACTGGTAAAATATACAATAAATCATACTAAGATTAAATGCTGCATGGCAAATTATAGCGCCCCATATAGCTCCTGATTTTACCTTGAAGAAATAAAACAGTCTGCTTACAAAATACATCGAAAAACACCATATGAATGTAGGTATGAAGAGAAGATGCCAACCGTCGAGCAGGTATATTAATCCAAAATGTGCAATGTGGGTTAAGGCAAACGCCGAGCTATCTAGAATTGATGCTCCACGATTTCCGAATCTAGAAACAAAGGTTTCATGAACTATTCCTCTAAAAAAAAGTTCCTCGCCAAACGGGCTGAATAACATTCCCGTGCCAGCCATGATGAAGAACATCTGCCTTTTTGCCTCTATCGTTAAATCTGTGGGAATTTTATAAGAATTTGCGATATATACATACCAGTTTTGATAACTGTTCTGATAAAGGAATTTACCCAAGAAGAATAACAAGTAAGCATATAAACAACCGCTTATAAAAGCTATGGATAACCATTTATAACTTTTAGGTTTGTTCCAGCCAATAGCCTTTAGCCCCCTTTTATTTAAGAATACGAAAGGAATGATAAATGATACCAGCATTATTAAACCAATAAAGCGATAATCGGCATATTGGTTGGCATGGAGCACCATAATAAATCTCGGTACACAAATTATTAGAATTAGAAATAAGCCAAACTTCCAATTGAAATTGAGGATACTTTTCCAAAAGTTTCTTAAATAAGGTTGCATAAAAGGTGTAGTTTTAATGGGTTGCTATAAGATAGGAAAAAAAACTTTCTTTTTCACCTCCCCATTCCCGTCATTCACCGAGTTTTCCTGAGCGTTAGTCTAAAGTCCATAGGCTAGGGGCGTATTGTGTTGTAGTTTTGAGTCAACAAATAAGAACAACAGAACTAACACAATAAAATAAAGACATTATGAACTCATTAGTAAAAACATTCGCAGCAGCAGCCCTAATCGCAGTATCAACTTTCGCTATGGCAGCTGAGGGACCAGGAGCAAAAGCAACAAAAGCAAACGTTAACCTTTCCACAGCAGACTTGGCACTGGATCGCTATGTTGCGATAACCACTGAGGGAGAATCAGCAGGCGTAGAGCAATTGTTCGCAGCTGATTTTAATCAAAAGATCCAAGCTACCAATGCACAGTCTAATAGCCGTAGCGAAGTGGTTAAATCCTTGAAAAAACAAAAAGGCGAAAAGCTAAACTGTACAGTAAGCACTGATATCATCGAGGAATCGGCAGACTATATGGTAGCTAAAGTGACGTTGAAATTTGAAAACTTCACCAAGACTGATCTGGTGACTTTGGATCGTGTGGGCAATGACTGGAAAGTATCCAAATCAATCAATTCGTATAAATAGGAGCCATCTTAAATAAATATATATGTTGTAGAGCCACGTCATAAGATGTGGCTTTTTTATGATCTATTTAATAGCGAGTTGTCTCGGGGATAACGTAGTGAGTCGAGCTCAATCAGAAAAATTAAGTAGAAGGAATAGATAAATTTAGTAGAAAGATTAGGTAATTTAAGAAGAAGAAATAGGAGAAGAACATAAAGGAATGTACAGTTATAATGCTCGTACAATAGGTTGTGGGCTATTTTAGAAGGGAAAGAGTAAATATTTTAGGGAAAGGATTAGGGAAAGATTAGGAGAAGAAGAAGTAGAAAAAAAGTAGAAGAATTAGTAGAAAGATAGTGGGGTCACCTTGTTTATAGATCTTGATTGCGCTAGAGTGGATCGTGTAGTTTAATCACACCTTTACTTTCAGTAGCTCGTATAATGAAGCATTGATAAACTGGATAGTCTTTACCTTTAACTTACCATAGCCAGCATGATTATGACCGAAAACATGGTATCTCGGTGATCGTTCCAAAACAAACTCACGGATTTCCGTACTGCCATAACCATTGTCCAAGATACCCGATGGCGGATAGTGTGATACCATCATGATATCAACTTGTACATCCAATCCACAGGGTGAAAATAGGGAAAACCACTGATGCCCATGATTTGGATGCCATTGACCCTAACCGAAGAATCGTTTAGCCAATGGATTCCTTCGGGTATCAATTTTTGCTTCGCAGGGGTTCCAATTCAAAGGGAAGGTCATGATTTCCATGGACAAATACCTTGTGTGGTATGGGAAGCTCCGCATACCACACAAAGAAATCCGATAGCTAACCAATATCACCCGCATCGCAGATATCGCCACAATGGATGATGATATCGATTCCCTCAGGAATATCCAGTTGACGGTGGAGGCCATACCTATCAGAAAATATGAACATGTTTTGTCACGGATGGATTAATAATATATTTTAATTTATTAAATCATTTTCGAACGATCTATAAATAGATGCTATTAAGGTTGTTAGGCCCTCTGAGGGTGTAAAGTAAACTGTG